>JAFAKN010000245.1 GCA_019235415.1 Alphaproteobacteria bacterium | reverse complement strand
ACCGTCAGGCCGTATTCGGGATGGCCCGGGGTCTTGCTGTCGACCTGACGGAAGTGTTTCAGGTCGTCCAGGGTGAGCGCCGGTCCCGAATGGCCTTTCAGGCCGGCGAGAAAGATCAGCGAGTAGAGCAGCATCGAGGCGTGGCCGTTCGACAGCACGAAGCGGTCGCGGTTAGGCCACGCTGGATGCTGCGGGTCGTAGCGCAGGAACTGCTGCCAGACGGTGTAAGCGACCGGCGCCAGCGCCATCGGCGTGCCGGGATGACCCGAGTTGGCCTTCTGCACGGCGTCCATCGACAACGTGCGGATGGTGTTGATGCAGAGTTCGTCCGACGCGAGCGCCGGCTTGGTTTGAGCAGCACTTTCCAAGGGACCGGGCATTCACTCCTCCCGTTTGGCTGGGACTCTAGCTCCGTGATCGGCTGGGACTCTAGCTCCGTAAGCCGGCGCAGTTCTAGCGCCCCTTTTCTACCGTCCCGTGGCAGCGCTGTCGGCAAATACCCGAACGTGCTCTTTGGCAAGACGGCCCGCCGGAATGCCGGTGTCACCGCCGCGCAGGAGGCCGAGCATCCGCTGCTTCTCGGCGCCTGCGACCAGGAAGGCAATGTGCCGGCTGCTCTCCAGCAGCGGATAGGTGAAGGTGATGCGCGCCTCGTCCTTGGCGCCGATCACGGCCGCTACCCATTTGTGACGCTCCGCCAGGACCGCGGTTCCGGGAAACAGTGACGCAGTGTGGCCGTCCGGTCCCAGCCCCAGCAGCGTTATGTCAAACAGCGGCCGGGTGGGGTCGAGCCGGTCGCTGCCGTAGAACCGCTTCAGCTCTGCCTCGTAGGCGGCAGCCGCAGCCTCCGGCTCGAGGCCCTGCGTGGGCACCGGATGGATGTTCTCGGCCGGAATGGAGGCGTGTGCGAACAAGGCTTCGCGAACCATGCGGTAGTTGCTGAGCGCATCGTCGGGCGGCACGAAGCGCTCGTCGCCCCAGAACCAGTGCGTGCGCCGCCACGGCAGGTCCATGCCGGCCAGGATCTGGTACATGCGCTTGGGCGTGCTGCCGCCCGACAGCGCCACGACGAAGCGGTCCTGCGACGCCTTGGCCGCGGCGGCTAGCCATTCGGCGGCACTCTGTGCCAGCGTCTCGGGATCTTTCAGAACGTCGGTCTGAAGCTCTTTCATCGCACCGCTCCCCGAATGCCGGCGATTGCCGCGGCATAGTCGTTGCTGCCGAAGACGGCGCTGCCCGCGACGATGACGTTGGCGCCCGCGTCGACCGATTGCCTTGCATGCTCGCGGTTCTGGCCGCCGTCCACTTCGATGAAGGGCGACAGGCCACGCGCGTTGCACAGCTCTCGCAGGCGGCGGATCTTCGGCAGCATCTCGGGCAGGAACGACTGGCCGGCAAAGCCGGGATTGACCGTCATGATCATGATGACGTGGCAGAGGTGCAAGACGTATTCGACGGCATCGAGCGGAGTCGCCGGATCGAGCACCACGCCCGCCTTCTTGCCGAGCTCGCCGATCTGCAGCAGGACGCGATGCAGATGGAAGGTCGCGGTCGGCTCGCCGTGCACCAGCAGATGGTCGGCGCCGGCCTTGGCGAACGCAGCGATATGGCGGTCCGGCTCGACCACCATCAGATGGACGTTGATTGGCTTGGTCGTGGCGCGCCGCACCGCCTGCACGATCAGTGGTCCCATGGTGATGTCCGGCACGAACCGGCCGTCCATGACATCTACGTGAACCCAGTCGGCGCCAGCGGCGTCGACGGCCTTCACCTCTTCGGCGAGCCGTCCGAAGTCCGCCGACAGGATCGAGGGCGCGACGATGATCTCGCGCCCGCTCACCGCTCCCCGCCGAGAATGAAGCGCTCGATGGCCATGGCGAAACCGTCCTCGGCATTGGACCAGGTGACCAGGTCGGCCTGCGCCTTGACGGCCGGCTGCGCGTTGCCCATCGCGATGCTGAGCCCGGCGTGCTCGAACATCGCGACGTCGTTGCCGCCGTCGCCGATCACGGCGATCTCCGCGGGTGGCACGCCGATCTGACTCGCCAGCGCCAGCATCCCGGCGCCCTTGTTGGCCAGCGGCGCGGTCGTATCGAGATAGTAGAGTTGCGAACGGGCCACCGACGCACTATCGCCCATCATCTTGGCCAGCGCGATCTCGCATTGCGCCAAAAGATCGAAATCTTTGCTCACTCCCACGATCTTCGCTGCGCTGTCGAGCGCAAGAGCGAAATCCCGGACCACCACGGGATCGAAGCCCACGGTGCGCTTCTCATGGTCGATGTAGGGACCGGCGGTATTGGTGAGCAGCCAATCGGGGCCGCTGAACAGCCAGATGTCGATGCCGTGCTCGGTGAGGAAGCCAACGGTATCGCGGGCCCTCTGGGACGGCAGCAGATGCTGCTCGATCACCGACCCGTCCGGCGCCACGATGACGCCGCCGTTGAAGCCGGCACAGGGCGTTACGATTTCGAGCACCGACCGCAATTGGGCGAAGCCGCGCGGCGGCCGGCTGCTGATCAGGCAAAGCGGAAGACCCGACTGGCGCACCGCCGAGACGGCGGCGCGCGAGCGCTCGGTCAGCCGCTTGTCGTCGGTCACGACGGTGCCGTCGACGTCCGATACGATTGCCGAGATTTTAGTGGCTGGAGAACGGCGCGAGATCATGCCATCCAGATGCAGGGTGAAACGCATTTAATGCACGATTGGATGCACAGTTCCATGACGGATTTACTCGCCGCCGCCGCAGTCGAACCCATCGTCACCGGCATGATCGTCGGCCTCGGGACGGGCCGCGCCGCGACCCGCGGCATCCGCGCACTGGGCGCGCGCGCCGCTGCCGAGCGCCTGGAATTGCGCTGCGTTGCGACAAGCGACGCGTCGGCCCGGCTTGCCGCAAGCCTTGGATTGCGCGTCGAGGACCTGCAGGCGGTCGGCTCGATCGACTATCTGTTCGACGGTGCCGACGAAGTCGATGCGGACCTGCGCATGATCAAGGGCCGCGGCGGCGCCATGACGCGCGAAAAGTTGGTGGCGCATGCTTCGCGTCGTCGCGTCTACCTGATCCAGTCAGACAAGCTGGTCCAGCGCTTGGGCGAAAAGGCGCTGCTGCCGGTCGAGGTGACACCCGATCATCTGGAGGCGGTGCGCGGAGCCTTGAACGCCCACGGACTGCCAAGCGACGAACGGCGTACCAAGGACGGCAGCGCGTACCGTACCGACAGCGGCAATCCCGTCCTCGACGCGACGCTCGGCAGCGGCATCGACGTGTCGGACCTCGCGACGGCCCTGGACAAGATGGCCGGCGTCGTCGGCCACGGGCTGTTCCTCACCGAGGCCGACCTCGTGCTGATCGAGGACGAGACGGGCAAGCTGTCGCGCCGGGCCAGGCCGGCGCCCTGACCTCACGAGCGCGGCCCTCAGGAGCGCGGCCCTCAGGAGCGCGGTTGGCGGTCGGTCCGGTCGACGATCTCGTACTGGACGTCGATCACCTTGCGATCCCGATCGGCGGGCGGTTGCGGCGGCGCCGAGCCCGCGAGCATGCGATGCATCCAGTCCCGCGCCTTGATGCCGAGGATGGCGAGCACGATGACGGCGGCGACACCCGCGATCACGGCGAAGCCCAGCACCGCGAGCACGATGAAGGCGATCAGCCCGCCGATCGCCTGCAGCCAGACGCGGGCCGGCAGGCGTGCCAACATTTCGAGGATCTGCTTGCCGTTCATGTCGCCCAGCGCTTCTCGAATTCCCAAACTTCGGGGAAACCCATCAGCTCATGCATGCCCTTGAAATGCGGCACGTTCATGCCCGTGCTCGTGCCGGCGGCCTTGAGATGGTCCCAGGCCTGCCGCATCGCTTCGGCCGCCACGCTGAAGCCGAGGCCCGGATAGATCGCGAGGTCGAAGCCCCACTCCTTCAGCTTGGCCGCTTCGACCCGCGGCGTCTTGCCGAATTCCACCATGTTGGCGAGCAGCGGCTTGCTCACCTCGCGGCCGATGCGTTCCAGCTCCGTCTCGCTCTCGGGCGATTCGACGAAGATGACGTCGGCGCCGGCTGCCTCGTAGAGATGGGCACGGCGCAGGGCTTCGTCCAGGCCGTGGGCGGTGCGCGCGTCGGTGCGCGCCACGATCAGCGTCTCGGGATGGCGGCGGGCATCGCAGGCCACCTTGATCTTGACCGCCATCTCCTCGGCGGGCACGACGCGGCGGCCGGGCGTATGGCCGCACTTCTTGGGCATCTCCTGGTCCTCGATCTGGATCGCCGCGACGCCGGCCGCCTCGTAGCCGCGCACCGTGCGCTGCACATTTAGAAGCCCGCCGTAGCCGGTGTCGGCGTCGGCGATCAGGGGCGTGCTCACGACCGAGCAGATCATTTCGGCGCGGCCCACCATGTCGGAGTAGGTCGCGAGGCCGGCATCCGGCAAGCCCAGCATCGACGCCGTCGCGCCGTATCCCGTCATGTAGAGCGCAGGGAATTCCATGCGGTCGGCGACGCGCGCCGAGATGCCGTCATAGATGCCGGGCGCCAGGATGAACTCGCCCGCCGCCAGGCGATCGCGCAGCGCCTTGGCCTTCTCGTTGCCTGCCATGCTGGCTCTCCGTGCTGGTCAGTCGAGCCACCATATCAGCGGACGGGCAGCGCAGACAGCCACGCTGCAACGGCCGGCGAGCAGCGTTCCTCTCGCCGGCCGCACTCATGCTGGGGACTAGACCGAGACCGCCTTCAGCTCGGACGAGCCGGCCGACTTGCAGAACGTCGTCGTGTCGGTCGTCGTCTGGCCGTTCTTGGTGGCGGTGAGCTCGATCGGCCGGCAGGTGCTGCCGTCGGACCGCGTTGTCGCCGGAGCGACCGGCCTGGCCTGCACTACCGTCGCCGGCGCTTGGCTGGTCGATCCGCTGGTCGGCTCGACGGTGTAGGTCGTGGGCACGTTGGTGTCGGCCACGAAGGCAGCCTGCGTCGCCTGGGCGAGCCGAGCGCGCTCCTGCTGATCGAGGGCACGGCCGACCAGATTACCGGCCAGGGCGCCGACCAGGGCGCCCCCGATGATGCCGCCGGCCGATCCGAAGGCGAGCCCGCCGACGGTACCGCCCACGACGGCGCCGAGCGCAGTGCCCATCGCCTGGTTGGACGGGCCGCTGCCGTCGTTCGTCGTCGTGCAAGCCGCGGTTGCCAGGCCGAAAGCCGCGACCAAACCCACGACACGCATGGCGATGCTGCGTCCCGCGGCGCGCAGCGTCGGCACTTCGGCAATCAATATCGTCATTTCGAGCACCTCCGTTTGTATTCCGGGACGTTCACCCTGCCCCACAGGGACGCCTTACGCTGACGGGCATCATCTTCGGCGTCGGCATAGGAGCGCGGCGCATCGCACGATGCCAGCACGAGCCCGTTCTTCACCAAGGCCAGCGCAAGGTCGGCGCGATCGGAATCCGGCACGTCGGCCAACGGCTGCTTGGCGTTGAGCTGCGTGATCAGGCAGCGGTAGAGCGGTGTTCCGTCCGTCAGCCGGTCGGTCTGGCGGCAATGCAGGTCGCGCGGCTGCACCGCGAGCGCCTCGGCCCCAACCTTGTGCAGGGCGGGGTCGTTGACGATGTCCACCCCCTGCAGGCGGACCTCGTCGGGATGACCCTTGATGCCGATCAGGTTCAGCGTGCTGCCGAAACGGTCGAACGGACCCGAGACGAACTCGACGGCCTTGCGCGCGTCCTCGACCGCCTTGCGACGCGCTTCCGCTTCGGCGTCCGCCTTGCGCCTGGCCTCCTCCTCGGCCTGCTTTTGCGCTGCGAGCTCAGCCTCGATCTTGCGGCGCGCTTCCTCTTCTGCCTGCTTCTTGGCGGCGGCGGCGGCCTCTTCCTGCTGCTTGCGCGCGGCGGCTGCTTCCTCGTCGCGCCGGCGCTGATCGGCTTCGGCGCGCAGCTTGGCGGCCTCCTCCTCGGCCTTCAGACGGCGGGCTTCCGCCTCCTTGGCCTCCTGCTGGATGCGCAGCGTCTCCGGATCGGGTCCATGGGGAATCACGCCCCAATAGTAGTACCCGCCGCCGCCCAGGAGCGTGAGGATCACCACAGCCGCGACGATCATCGCGAGATTTCGCTTGTTTCCCCCCGCGCGCGGCTCGACCGACAGCGCACCGAGCGCCCCACCGTTGCTTGCGCCAGGGCGTGTGGTCGGTTGAGGCGATGCAGGGCCGCCCCCGCCGCCGGCGGGCTGGGCGATGACCGGCACGTGCTGGAGCTGAGGCGCCGCCGCCTTGCCCAGCATGATGGTGGAATCGGCCTGAGGCGCCTCGGCCATGCGCAACATGGGGCGCCAGCCCGCAACGGTTTGCGGCCGGTCGCGCGCGGCGACCGCCAAGCCGGCATCGATGCCGGCAAGAAGGCCGGGCATGAAGCCGGCAGGCTTGAGGTCGACCAACGGCTCGCAAGTGTTGTGCAGGATGCGATCGAAGGCGCTGGGCGGCGGCTTGCCCACGATGGAATGATAGAGCGTGGCCGACAGCGCATAGATGTCGGTCCACGGCCCCTGCTTGGCCGAAGTCATCTGCTCGGGTGCGGCGTAACCCGGCGTGAAGATCGCGGTGAGCGCCGTGGTGCGGCCGGCCATGGCCGCACGCGAGGCGCCGAAGTCGATCAGGGTCGGGCTGCCTTCGGCGTCGAGCAGGATGTTGGCCGGCTTGATGTCGCGATGGAGGAAGCCCGAGATGTGCACCCGCTCCAACCCGTCGAGCAGCGGCCACAGGATGCGCTCGATCTCCGGCGCCTTGAGCTTGCCCTCGCGGGCGATGCGGTCCTCCAGGGTCTCGCCGTGCAGCAGCTCCATGACGATGTAGGCGGTGCCGTTGGCCTGCAGGAAATCGAACACCTGCACGATCGCCGGCACGCGGTGCAGGGTGGCGAGCGTGCGCCCTTCGGTCACGAAGCGCTCGCGCCCCCAGTCGAAGTCGTCGGCCATCTTGGTGGTGCGCGGCATCACCGTGATGCCGCCCTCGCGGATGGCGAGCGCCGACGGCAGATACTCCTTGATCGCGACCTCGCGCCCGAGCTGCACGTCGCGCGCCCGGTACGTGATGCCAAAGCCGCCCTGGCCCAGGACCGACACGATCTCGTAGCGACCGATGGTCTGGCCGGGCTTCAGGGCGACATGATCGACGCCCTCGTCGGGCGGCTGGGTTGAGGTTCCGGTCATGTCGGGCAGGACCTAGAGCTGGCGCACGAGCAGGTCGACATCCCCCAATTTCAGCTTGTTGCCGGCGTGCAGGACGGCGGGTTCGCCCGCCGTCAGCATCTTGCCGCCGATTGCCGTGCCGTTGGTCGAGCCGAGGTCCTCGACCTGCAGCGCGTCCCCCGACATCACGAGCCGCGCATGGCGGCGCGATACCGTGGCGTGGGCCACGACGAGATCGCATTGGTCGGCCGCGCGGCCGATCACCATGCCTTGCGAGCGCGCAATCAGCTTGCCGAGCGTGACCTCGAAGGCATGCTTGTGGCTGGAAGAATCGGTGCCCTCGAAGCGCAAGGTGACCTGCGGCACGAGGCGGGTCGTGGTGCCGAGCGTCGCGGACGGCTTGGCGTGCCGCACGTGAAAGATCTGCACGGCGCGGCTGACGTTCTTCAACTGGTGCTCGCCGCCGTCCATGAAAGAATATTCCACGCGCAGCTCGACCAGGTCGCGCACGGCGCGCGACACCGCGATGCCGCCCGGTTCGGCCAGCGCCTGGATGCGCGCCGCGAGATTGACGCCGTCGCCGAAGATGTTCTGGTCTTCGTCGTCGACGATCACCTCGCCGAGGTGCACGCCGATGCGAAACAGCATCCGCTGCTCGTCCGACAGCTCCTCGTTGAAGCGGGCCATGCGCTCCTGGATGTCGATCGCCGCGCCGACCGCGCTCACCGCCGAGCCGAACTCGGCCAGCATCGCATCGCCCGCGGTGCCGACCAGCCGACCGCGCGACACTTCGATGGCCGGCCTCCAGACCTCGGTCTGAGCCGACTTCAGGTGTCGAAACGTGCGCGTCTCGGCGCCTTCCATCATCCGGGTGAACCCGGCCAGATCGGCATGGACGATAGCGGCGAGGCGGCGCTGCATAGCAGCCAGTCTAGCACATAGTCCAAGCGGCGGGGTCCCGGGCGGGATCTCACCGGCCCTTGAAAGCCGGCGCGCGTCGCTCACGCAGCGCGCTCAGCCCCTCGCGCAGATCCTCCGACGTCTGGCATTCGCGGATGCCTTCCCGGATCGAGGGAACGTCCGGGTCGGCCTGGGCGAACTGCTCGATGGCGCGCTTCATGTTGGACATCGAAAGCGGCGCCAGTCCGGCGAGCTTCGCGGCGATCTCGTCGACTTTGGCCGCGAAGTCGGCCCGCTCGACCAGCCAATCGAGATAACCCAGCCGCAGCAGGTCCTCGTCGGTAAAGTCCTCCGACAGCAGGAAGGCGCGCTTGGCGAAGCTCGGACTGACCTTCTGGGTGTAGCGGCGCAACCCGCTTGGATAGTAGTGCAGCCCGAAGCGGGCCGCCGGCATGAAGAAGCGCATGCCCTTGACCCCCAGCCGGAAGTCGCATGCCAGTGCCATATCCGTGGCACCGCCATAGACGCCGCCGTTCAGGGCGCAAAGGGTCGGCATGCCCATCGCCTCGAGCCGGTCCATGACCTTCTCGAAGCTGTCCTCGCCGTCGGCCGGACGCGCCGCCTTGCCCGAGGGGATCGAGCCCAGGTCGTAGCCCGAGCAGAAGGTCTTCTCGCCCGCCCCGGTCAGCACGGTCACCCGCACGCCGGGATGGCTGTCGGCCTTCTCGATCGCCTGGCGCAGCAAGGTGAGCCCGGCCGGGTCAAGGCGATTGTGCTTGGCCGCATCATTCAAGGTGATGGTGGCGCGTGAGCCCTCGATTGAGAGCAGAACCGTGTCTGTCATGTCGGCGGCAAAATACCCGAGCCCGTCGCCAAAAGCGACCGAGCGCGCCATAGTGCCGGCGGGAGGATCGCGATGACCTATACGGCTCCGCTGGCGGACATGCGTTTCGCGTTGCGCGAAGTGGCCGGTCTGCACCAGGTGGCGTCCCTGCCGGGCTACGAGCACGCGACCGACGACACGATCGACGCGGTGCTGGAGGAGGCCGCCAAGCTCTCCGGCAACGGCTTGGCGCCGCTCAACCGCGAGGGCGACAAGGTCGGCGCCAAGCTGGAGAACGGCGTGGTGCGCACCGCCCCGGGCTTCGCCAGCATCTACAAGGAGTTCGTGGACGGCGGCTGGAACTCGCTGCCGTTCGATCCGGAGTTCGGCGGCCAGGGCATGCCGTGGCTGCTGGCGGCGACGGTACAGGAGATGTGGCAGGCGGCCAACATGGGCTTCGGCCTGGTGCTGCTGCTGAACCAGGGCGCCATCGACGCGATCCACCACCACGGCTCGGCCGAGCAGAAAGCGACCTTCCTGCCCAGGATGATCTCGGGCGAGTGGACCGGGACGATGAACCTCACCGAGCCGCAGGCGGGTTCCGACCTCGCCCAGCTCAAGTGCCGCGCCGTGAAGACCGGCGACCATTACCTGATCACCGGCCAGAAGATATTCATCACCTACGGCGAGCACGACATGGCCGAGAACATCGTGCACCTGGTGCTGGCGCGCACGCCGGACGCACCGCCCGGGGTACGTGGCATCTCGCTGTTCATCGTGCCGAAGCTTTTAGTCGGCGCCGACGGCAAACCGGGCAGGCGCAACGACCTGCGCTGCGTGTCGCTCGAGCACAAGCTCGGCATCCACGCCAGCCCGACCTGCGTGATGTCGTTCGGCGACGACGGCGGCGCCGAGGGCTATCTGGTCGGCGAGCAAGGCCGCGGGCTCTCCTACATGTTCACCATGATGAACAACGCGCGCCTGTCGGTCGGCATCCAGGGCCTGGCGATCGCCGAGCGCGCCTACCAGCAGGCTGCGGCCTTCGCCAAGAGCCGCGTGCAATCCAAGGACGACGGCAGCGCCAAGCCTGAGCCGGTCGCCATCATCCATCACGCCGACGTGCGGCGCATGCTGATGACCATGCGGGCGCAAATCGAGGCGATGCGCGCGCTCGGCTACTACACCGCGGCCGGCATCGACGGGGCACTGAAGCATCCCGACAAGGAGATCGCGCGCAAAACGCAGGATCGCGTCGATCTGTTGATCCCGATCGTCAAGGCCTGGTTCACCGACCTCGGCAACGAGATCGCCTCGATCGGGGTTCAGGTGCATGGCGGCATGGGCTTCATCGAGGAGACCGGCGCCGCGCAGCATCTGCGCGACGCGCGCATCCTGCCGATCTACGAAGGCACCAACGGCATCCAGGCGCGCGACCTGGTCGGCCGCAAGATCGCCAAGGACGGCGGCGAGACCATGTTCGCGCTGGTGAGCGAGATGCGCGCGCTGGCCGACGAGATGAAGGCCGCAGTGGGCGACGACATGGCGGCGATTCGGACCGCCCTTGCTGCCGGCGCCGACGCGCTCGAGCAGGCCACCATGTGGGTCGCCGAGGCCGCCAAGGCCGAGCTGGTGGCGGCGCTGGCGGGCTCGACTCCGTTCCTGCGCCTGGCGGGCACGGCGCTCGGCGGCTGGCTGCTCGCCAAGGGGGCGCTGGCAGCGCAAGCCAAGCTCGCCGGCCGCGACGGTGACCCGCGGTTCCTCGAGGCGAAGATCGTCACGGCGCGCTTTTATGTCGAGGTGATCCTCCCGCCGGCATTGGCGCAGCTCGGGCCGCTGAAGGCCGCCGGCCGCACGGTGTTCGCGCTCGAGGAGGCACAGTTCTGACGGCGGGGCTGATCGAGCTGCCCGAGGACGAGGCGCGCGCCTTCGCCGCGCGGTTCGATCTCGCCGCCCTCGAGCCTGCGTTCCTCGACGATCCGTTTCCGCGCTATCACGCGCTGC
>JAFAKN010000043.1 GCA_019235415.1 Alphaproteobacteria bacterium | reverse complement strand
CACATGAACAAATTGTTGATGGACGAGCTCGAGAAGCTGGACCCGGATGACCGCTTGCGCCTGGCGTACGACTTGCTCGAGAGTGTCGCCCAAGCCGAGACGGCGGTCCCGGTCACGGAAGCCCAGCGGGCGGAATTGCGTCGTCGGCTCGCCGACTACCGCGAAAATCCAGATGAACCTGTCGTAACGCTGGCCGACATTCGTCGCGAATTCAGCCGCGGCTGACCGCGTGGGATTGCCGGTTGTCTATCGGCAGGCAGCTCGAGGCGAAGTACTGGATGCCGCACGAAGCTACGAAAAGCAACGTTGGCGCCTGGGCGGGACAATCGACGAAATGGCAGTCGGCCTCTATCGCAGCTTCAGCACGCCGCAGGGCGCGGGCGATCGGCGTTCGGCAACGCGAGCAGGGCGTGACCATCGTCATCACCGCATTCCCGCGCAATCCATGGAGAAGGCGACATGTATCGACGAGGGCTCCCGGCGGCATTTGCGGCCGGCGTCGCGGCGGCGACCTTACGACCGCTGTTCGCGCAAGCGCAGACACGCGGAGCGGGTGAGGGACCACGAGTCGGTCTAGTCGTTCATCCCGACATGATCCTGCTCGATCTCGCGGGTCCGCTGACCGTTTTCTCGCTGATGATGGCCAGCATCCATCTCGTTTGGAAGACACGCGAAGAGGTAAAGACCGATGTCGGCATTCCGGTGCAGCCCACACACAGTTTTGAGAGCTGTCCCGTCGACCTTGACCTTCTGTTCGTTCCTGGCGGCCTGAAAGGCACGACCGCCCTCATGCAGGATCACGCAACCCTCGACTTCCTCGCTGATCGCGGTGCCCGCGCCCGCTACGTGACCAGCGTTTGCACGGGAGCGCTGGCGCTGGGCGCTGCGGGACTGTTGCGTGGCCATCGCGCAACATCGCATTGGTACGTGCGCGATCTCTTGCCGTTGTTCGACGCGACGCCGGTGGCCGAGCGTGTGGTCGTGGACCGCAATCGCATCACGGCCGGCGGCGTCACCGCCGGGCTCGACTTCGGCCTTGAGCTATGTGCGCGCATGCGCGGGGAGGACTACGCCCGGCGGGTCCAGCTGTTGTTGGAATATGCGCCCCATCCGCCTTTCAGCGCCGGCAGCCCGGAAAGCGCCGGCACTACCCTGACCGCGGAAGTGCTTGAACGACGCGCTCCGGCGTTGGCTGAGGCAAGGGCCGCTGCCCAAGCGGCCGCGGCTCGGCTTGGCACGTCAAGATGAACGGGCCGCTTGGATGTGACTGCACAAGGTCGGATCCTTTTCCTGAACTGAATCGCGCAGCGACAAAGGCTACGTATGGGTGAAACTGGTCGGTCGCGAGCCGCAATTTTTTATGGGTTTGGACCCTAGACTTGTGCCCTAACTTGCCACGGATCATCGGAGCGCAATGAGCACGAATACAATTCCCAAGGATCCCTCCGTCGAGCTACCGGTCGCCGAGCGGCGTCCGCTCAAGCGGACGTTCCACAGCCTGTCGCACGTGGACGATTATGCTTGGCTGAAGGACGCCAACTGGCAGAAGGTGCTGCGCGATCCGAGCGTGCTCGACCCCGAGATCCGCGCCTATCTCGAGGCGGAGAACCGGTATGCCGAGGCGCTGCTCAAGCCGACCGAGGCGTTGCAGAAGGCGCTGGTCGCCGAGATGCGCGGGCGCATCAAGGAGGACGATGCGAGCGTGCCGCAGCCCGACGGGCCGTTCGCCTATCTCTCGCGCTACCGCGAGGGCGGCCAGCATCCGCTGATCGGTCGCCTGCCGCGCGACGGCGACTGGCGGCAAGGAGACGGCGCCGCGGTCGTGCTCGACGGTGATCAGCTGGCCAAAGATTCGACTTACTTCCGCTTCGGCGGGACGCGGCATTCGCCGGACCATCGGCTGGAGGCCTGGTGCGCCGACCGCCGCGGCTCGGAGTTCTATACGATCCGCGTCCGCGACTGGCAGAGCGGCGAGGACCTTTCCGATGTCGTCGAGCAGACCAGCGGCGGCAGCGTCGTGTGGGGGCTCGACTCGACGTTCTTCCTCTACGTCCAGGTCGACGAGAACCACCGGCCGCTGAAGGTCTACCGCCATCGGCTGGGCGCGCCGCAGCGCGAGGACGTGTTGGTCTACGAGGAGAAGGACACGGGCTGGTTCACCCGCGTGCATCTCGGCGACAGCCGCCGCTTCTGCTTCATCGAGTCGGGCGACCACGAGACGTCGGAGTGCCGGCTGGTCGACCTCGCGGTGCCGGAGGCGATGCCGCGCCTGGTGGCCGAGCGGCAGACCGGCGTGCGCTACAGCGTCTACGACCGCGGCGAGGAGCTCTTCATCCTGACCGACGAAGGCAACGCCATCGACTTCCGGATCGCGGTGGCGCCGATCGCCACGCCGGACCGCAGCCACTGGCGCGAGCTGATCGCGCACCGGCCGGGCGTCTACATCGTGAACGTGACGCTCTACGCCGACTACCTGGTGCGGCTGGAGCGCTCGAACGCGCTGCCGGCGATCGTGGTCCGGCGCCTGAGCGACGGCCAGGAGCACGCCATCGCGTTCGACGAGGCGGCCTACGCGCTCGACGTCATGGGCGGCTACGAGTTCGACACCACGACCTTGCGCTTCGCCTATTCGTCGATGACGACGCCGAGCGAGGTCTGGGACTACGACATGGCGAATCGCACGCGCGTCTTGCGCAAGCGGCAGGAGATCCCCTCCGGGCACGATCCGGCGCAGTACGTCACGACACGCATCATGGCGCCGAGCTGGGACGGTGCCGAGGTCCCGGTCTCGATCCTGCACCGCCGCGACTTCGAGCGCGACGGCAGCGCGCCGCTTTTGCTCTACGGCTACGGCTCCTACGGCATGGCGATGCCGGCGTCGTTCTCGGCCAACCGCCTGTCGCTGGTCGACCGCGGCTTCGCCTACGCCATCGCCCACATCCGCGGCGGCTCGGACAAAGGTTATGGCTGGTACCTCGACGGCAAGCGCGAGAAGAAGACCAATACCTTCGCCGACTACGAGGCGGCGGCGCGGGCGCTGATCGCCAGGGGCTACACGTCGGCCGGCAGGATCGTGGGGCACGGCGCCAGCGCCGGCGGCATGCTGATGGGCGCCGTGGCCAACCGCGCGCCGGAGTTGTTCGCCGGCCTCGTCGCCGAGGTGCCGTTCGTCGACGTGCTGAACACCATG
>JAFAKN010000743.1 GCA_019235415.1 Alphaproteobacteria bacterium | reverse complement strand
GCTGGCCGAGTGCGCCAGCCAGCTCTACATCGCGCGCCTGATGCTGCTGCACATCGCCTACAAGGCCGAGCACAAGATGGACATCCGCCAGGAGAACGGCATCGCCAAGGTGTTTTTAGCCAACATGGTGCACAAGGTGGTCGACACCGCGATCCAGCTGCACGGCGCGCTCGGCTACTCGCAGGACACCCCGCTCGCCGCCTGGTACACGCGCATCCGCTCGCAGCGGCTGGTCGACGGCCCCGACGAGGTCCACAAGTGGACGACCGGCCGCAACCTGATCAAGGCCTTCAAGGCCACCGGCACGACCGCCGGCGCCTGCGGCGGGGATCTGCTGTAATTTTGCTTCTCCTCCCCATCGCGGAGCCCGCGATGGGAAGGTGGCCGCGAAGCGGACGGAGGGGTCATGAGTCTTCGCGCAAACGACCTTGACCCCTCCGTCGGCGTGTGACGCCGACACCTCCCCTTCGCGGGTTCCGCGAAGGGGAGGAGAAGGCTAAGCCCCGCTCTTGTTCGGGTCGCGCCAGGCGCGCTCGAAGGGCAGGCGCCAGGCGTGCGGGGCGATCAGCTGGTGGATCGACTTCGGACCCCAGGAATCGGGCTCGTAGAGGCGCACGGGCGGTGGGTTGTCGATAAGCGGCGCCGAGACTTCCCACAGCCGCTCGATGCCGTCGGCGGTGGTGAACAGCGTGCGATCGCCGCGCATGGCGTCGAGGATCAACCGCTCGTAGGCTTCCAGGACGTCGCCGATCCAGCCGGTGTCGTGCATGGCGAACTGCATGCTGAGCTTGTCCAGGCGCATGCCCGGGCCGGGGCGCTTGCCGTAGAACGACAGCGACATCTTCGAGGCGTCGGCGAGGTCGAAGGTGAGATGGTCCGGTCCCTGGGCGCCCACACCCGAGCCGGGCGGGAACATGCTTTTTGGCGGCTCGCGGAAGGCGAGCGAGATGATGCGCTGCCCTTCGGCCAGCTTCTTGCCGGTGCGCAGGAAGAACGGCACGCCGGCCCAGCGCCAGTTGTCGATGGCGCACTTCAGCGCGACGAAGGTCTCGGTATCCGACTCGCGATCGACGCCCTCTTCCTTGCGATAGCCCACGTACTGGCCGCGCACGACGTTCCTGGGATCGATCAGCGACATGCTGCGGAAGACCTTGTTCTTCTCCTCGGTGATCGGCGTGGGATCGAGCGAGGTCGGCGCCTCCATCGCCACGAAGGCCAGGATCTGGAACAGGTGCGTCACCACCATGTCGCGGAACGCGCCGGTCGTCTCGTAGAAGCCGGTGCGCTTGCCGAGGCCCAAGGTCTCGGGCACGTCGATCTGCACGTGATCGATGAAGTTGCGATTCCAGATCGGCTCGAACAGGCCGTTGGCGAAGCGGAAGGCCAAGATGTTCTGCGCCGCTTCCTTGCCGAGGAAATGGTCGATGCGGAAGATCTGCTCCTCGGAGAACACCTCGTGCAGCCGTGCGTTGAGCGCCTGGGCGCTCGCGAGGTCGACGCCGAACGGCTTCTCCATGACGACCCGGCTGCGCTTGATCAGGTCGGCGTCGGCCAGAAGCTTGACGGCCGACAGGGCGGCCATGGGCGGCACGCTCAAGTAGTGCAGGCGCCGGCTTTCGCCGTTGAACCCGCGCTCGGCGCACGCCACCGCCTCCCTCAGCGCAGCGGGACCGGACGACAGCGGCACGTAGCTCAGGCTCTCGGAGAACTCGGACCATTCGGCCTCGGTCACCTTGCGATCGCCGAACTGCTCCAGCGCCTCGCGGGCGATCTTGCGGAAGCCGTGCACGTCGATGTCGTCGAGCGACACCCCGACGATCTTCCAGCCCGGGATGAAGCCCGACATGCAGAGATGAAACAGCCCGGGCAGCAGCTTGCGATGCGACAGGTCGCCGGTGGCGCCGAACAGGACGACGACCTGGGGAAAGCGCGGACCGACCTTGGCATGGTTCCTGTGCAACATGTCGCCCTCACGTGGACCGTGGACCTTGGCATGTCACTGATACGACTGCGTTGTGTCAAACCCGCGTCAGCGGCGGCGCTGCCGGCGCCGGGCTAGGGGTGCGGCTTCGGTCCCTGCCCGACCGCCGGCCAGACGCGCTGGATCATGGCGAACAGGAAGGCGGTCGTCAGCCCGAACAGGATCACCCCGTTCAGCGATTCGAGCGCGCCCAGCATCTGCCAATTCGGCTTGAGGTAGATCGCGGCGTGGCCGAAGGTCGTCATGGCGCTGATCGAGTAGAGCATGGCAAGCTTCTTGTCCGGGATCGCGTCGAGCAGCCGATAGGCCGCCGCCCACAGCACGCCCTCGAAGGCGTGCAGCACCGTCGCACCCAGAACGGCGACGCCGATCACCACGGCGAAGGTCCAGACGAAGGCGCGGCGGCGCGGCTTGTGGTGCGCGAGATAGCGGTCCAGCCGCAAGGTAAACAGGCCGAGGCAGCCGACATGGACCACCACCGTGAGCACGATCAGCGGCGCGCCCCACAGCCAGTTGGCGATCCACGTGTCGGTTTCGATAATCTCCATGTTCGCCCCCTCATTGGACCGCGGACCTCCAAAGGCGCATGTGAATGCGCCGAGTCCGCCTCCTTGTCATCCCGAGCCGAAGGCGAGGGACCTTTCCTGTGGCCTCAAAGGTCCCTCGCTGCGCTCGGGATGACAGAGTCCTCATGAGCTGCGCCGCTTGAGCGCGCGCAGGTCGATCATGTCGGGCAGCGTGCGCGGATCGGTGCCGGCCGGGTAGATGTTGTGCTTCTGGATCTTCTGGGTGCCGGTGGTCGGCAGCGTGTCGACGATGTGCACCCAGCCCGGCGGCTTGTAGTAGGCGAGCCGCTGGTTGCAGTGCTGGAACAGCGCGTTCGCTGCGTCACGCGGATCGAGCGCGCGCTTCAGCACCACGCAGGCCAATACCTCCTCGTCGCGCAGCTCGTCCTTGACGGCCATCACGGCCACCTGTTGCACGTCGGCGTGCGTCAACAGCACGGCCTCGATCTCGGCGGCGGCGATGTTCTCGCCCGAGCGGCGGATGATGTTCTTCTTGCGCTCGACGAAATGCAGCATGCCGTCGGCGCCGCGCCACACCACGTCGCCGGTATGGAACCAGCCGCCGGCCCACGCCGCCTCGGTCGCCGCCTCGTCCTTGAGGTAGCCCGAGAAGCAGCCGCGCCGCGGCGTTTCAGCCGAGTGGCGCACCAGCAGCTCACCCGGCGACTCGTCCGGCACGTCGTGTCCGCCATCGTCGACGACACGCACCTCGACGCCCGGCATGGCGCGGCCGAAGGCACGGGTGCCGACCTGGCGCGGCTCGTCGACGTCGCCCAGCACGCGCACCATCTCGGTCATGCCCCACAGCTCGACCATGGGAAAGCCGAAGCGCTTCTCGAAGGCGGCGTGCAGCTCGGGCTCGATGCCGGCGCCGATGCCGAAGCGTACCTTGTGCCGCCTCTCGAACTCGCCCTCCGGCAGCTTCAGCAGCACCGGCGCGATCACGCCGAGATAGTGGACGACGGTGGCGCCCGTCTCGGCGACCTCGCGCCACCAGCGCTGGGGGTGGAAGCGATCGGGCTGGATCTGGCAGTTGCCCGTCACGATGGCGCCCATCAGCGACACGACGCCCGAGTTGGCGTGATAGAGCGGCAAGGGGTTGTAGATGCGGTCGGCGCCGCGGCGCAGTCCTGCGACGCCGCCCAGCGACGCGTACCAGGCGCCCGACGCGACCTCGTAGCCGTGGCTCAGCATGCAGCCCTTGGGCCGCCCCGTGGTGCCCGAGGTGTAGAGGATGCTGGCCAGCGTCTCGGGCGACGGCGATTGTCCCTGTGCGGGCCGCGACGGCAGCGGCAGCGAGCCGGTCGCGAACGATTCGAACGCGACGACGGGCGGCGGCCGGTGGGTGCTCTCGGCCAGCGCCTGCTCGATCGAAGGCAGGCGCGCGCCGAGCGCCAGGATGGCGTCGGGCTCGCTGTGGTCCAGCAAATAGGCGATCTCGGCCGGGCGGTAGTCGGGATTTATGGGCACGACGCAGACGCCGAGGCCGTTCAGCGCGAGCTTGTGCAGGACGTGCTCGGGCCGGTTCTCCAGAAGCGTCGCGACCCGGTGGCCGACGCCGTATCCGGCATCGCGGTACGCGGCCGCCAACGCCTCGACGCGCCGGCTGGCCTCGGCGTAGGTGATCTCGAAACCCTCGGGCAGGTAGCCGCGCGCCTCGTTGGCCGGCACGGCCAGGAACGGCCGCTCGGCATGGGCCGCGACGGTCGCGCCGAACACCGCGCCGATGGTGGTGTCGTCCCTCATCTCGGGCATGAATTTCCTCCCTCGCCCGACATTGTCGGCCAACCCTCGGGGTCCGCAAGTTTCTCGCTGCCGCCTGCCGCGCCGGTGATGCCGGTGATATCGTATGCTGGAGTCGATGAGGCCGGACTCCAACCGTGGCTGGTGCGCGCTGCCGGCTGCCGCGACGGCGGTGGCGCTGTCGGTGCCGATGGCTCAGGCGCAGACCAAGCCAACCGAGTTGCCGCCAATCGAGGTGGTGGCGCCGAGCCCGCTGCTCGGCACCGGGCTCGACCGCAATCTCGTGCCGGCCCAGACCAACGTGCTCGCCGCACCCGACCTGCGCCGCGAGGGCATGCCGCAGCTGGTGCGGTCTCTGGAACGGGAGGTCGGCAGCGTGTCGACCGTCTCGGCGTCGGGCAATCCCTTCCAGCCGACGCTGTTCTATCGCGGCTTCATGGCGTCGCCCTTGCAGGGCGTGCCGCAGGGGCTGGCGGTCTACGTCAACGGCATGCGCTTCAACCAGCCGTTCGGCGACACCGTCTATTGGGACCTGATCCCCGACGTCGCCATCGACCGGGTGAACCTCGAGGGCTCCAACCCGGTCTTCGGCCTCAACGCGCTGGGCGGCTCGGTGAACGTGCGGCTGAAGGACGGATTCGGCTTCAAGGGCACCGAGGCGGCCGTGGCGGCGGGCTCGTTCGGCCACGTGCAGGGCGAGTTCCAGTTCGGGCATCAGGCCGACGGTGTCGCGGCCTATTTCGCGGGCAGCGCGTTGCACCAGAACGGCTGGCGCGACCTGCAATCGTCGGACATCCAGAACGTGTTCAGCGACTTCGGCTGGCGCGGCGCGCACGCCGAGCTGCATCTCAACGTGACGGCGGCGAACTCGGCGCTGAACGGCCCCGGCACCGCCCCGGTGCAACTTTTAGCCGCCGTGCCGAGCGCGCAGTTCACCGCCCCCAACTCGATCGCCAACACCTACGCGGCCGTCAATCTTTCGGGCAACCTCGAGCTCGGCGATACGCTGTCGCTGCAGGCGCTGGCCTACTATCGCTATTTCCGCCAGAGCGTCGTGAACGGAAACGCACCGAACGACACGCCGTGCACCAATGGCGACTTCGCCGGCCTGCTGTGCTTTGCCGGCGGGCCGAGCACGACCGTGGGCGGCGGCTTCATCGGCGATTTCCTGGCCGGCGGCCAGTACGGCCAGCTCGACACCCAGAGCACCAGCACCAATGCCTGGGGCGGC
>JAFAKN010000463.1 GCA_019235415.1 Alphaproteobacteria bacterium | reverse complement strand
GGCATCCATCGCTACGGCTCGCCCGGCCTCGACCACGCGCTCGACTGGATCGCGGGCGAGCTGAAGCAGGCCGGCCTCGCCGTCTCGGCGCAGCCCTTCACCCTCTTCCGCCAGTACGACTTCGAGAGCGCCACGCTCACCGTCGATGGCCAGCAGCGCCCCGTCGTGCCGCAATGGTGGCTGGGCGACCGCGATGCGCGCTTCGCCCTCACCGCGCCGATCGCGCCCGACGGCGACGCGCTGGCGCCCGAGTCGTTCGTGCGCGCCCGTCTGCCGTTCGACCGCGGCGCCTATCTCAATTCAGGCCATCGTGCCGTAATCGAGAAGGCATTGTCGCGCGAGCCGCGCGCCGTGCTGTTGACCATCGACCATCCGAGCGGCGAGATCTTCACCTACAACGTCGGCCAGCTCGACCGCGCCTGGAGCGCGCCGGTGATCCTGGTCGCCCCCAAGGACGGTGCCCTGCTCGATGCCGCGCAGCGCTCGGGCCAACCAGTGTCGCTCTCGGTGCAAGGCGCCATGCGCCGTGACGTGCCCGGCCACAACGTTTTAGCCCGTCTCGATCGCGGTAAAGGTAAAACGGTGGTCGTCTCGACGCCGGTCAGCAGCTGGTTCACCAGCACCTGCGAGCGCGCGCCGGGCATCGCGGTGTTCCTGGCGCTGGCGCGGCTTGCGCCACAGCGCTGGCCGCAAGCCGACTTCGTCTTCGTCGCGACCTCGGGCCACGAGATCGGCCATGGCGGCATGGAGCATTTTTTGCGCGAGGGCGCCCCGAAACCCGACGCCACCTCGGCTTGGGTCCATCTCGGCGCCTCGCTCGCCTGCACGGTCGACAACCAGCGCGTGGTCCTCGCCTCCGAGCCGCTGGCTTCCGGCGTCGCACGCCGCTTCAAGGACATCAGTGGCCAGAGACTCACCGGTGCGCAGGCCGGCATCGGCGAGCTGCGCGAAGTGCTGGCTGCCGGCTACCCGCGCTTCTTCGGCATGGCGGGCACGCACCGCTTCTTCCACACGCCGGCCGACCGCGCCGCGCTCACTTCGCCCGAGCTGCTGGCACCGGTCGCACGGTCCTTCGCCGAAACCATCGACGATATCCTCGCCCCCATCCGCCGATGAACGGGAACCCTTCCGGCTGTGCGGCGTTTCGCAAGCGCCCAGCCAAGGAGGAGAGACCCCATGCGCAATGCTGCCGGCTCAGACAACAAGGATCTCACCAAGCAGATCGCCCTGCTTCGGTCGCAACTCGACGACCTCGCCGACACGGTCAACGGCACGAGCGACACGCTGCTGCAACGCGGCGGGGAGAAGCTGCAGGAGACGATGCGCTCGGCCCGCGAGCTGATCGCCAAGTATGGCGACAATGCCAAGCATATGGCCGACGAGGCCATGAGGCTGAAGGACAAGGCGAGCGACACGCTGGTCGCGCACACCGAGGAGCGGCCGTTCACCACGTTGGCGGCGATCCTCGGAATCGGCTTCCTGGCAGGCTGGCTGTTGCGTCGGCGGTGACGGAAAGCGCCCGCGCCGCCTGCTCTACTTCGCGGCGGCGAATCGCCGGCGCTGAGGCTTCGGCTGCAAGGGCTTGAAAGGTACCGTCGCCGACGCGAGCGACGGCTTGTGCGCGACGCGCGCGCTGACCGGCCGCAGGTCCGACAGCAGCACATCGAGCCAGCGCAAGGACGGCAGGTGAGCGGCAATCGTGCTCACCAAGATCAACAGCGGCACCGCGACGATGGCGCCGATCGCACCCCACATCCAGCCCAGCAGCGCGATCGCGGTGAACACCGCGACCGCGTTCAGCGCACAGCGCCGGCTCAAGAACATCGGCGTGACGAACTGTGATTCGAGGAGATGAATCGCCAGCAGCGAGGCGGGGGCCGCGACGATGCGCGCCCAGTCGTCGAACGTCAGCAGCGCCACGAGGGCCACGACCGTGATCATCACGAGCGGGCCGATGAACGGCACGAAGCTCGCGATGCCCATCAGCACGCCCCAGACGATGGCGTTGGGGAAGCCCAGCAGCCACAGCGCCGCCGTCGCCACGGCGGCGACGCAGCCGTAGACGACGCACAGCGAGAACAGGTAGTGGCCGACCCGGTCGTTGATGTCGCGCATCATGCGGGCCAGCCGCAGCCGCGTCTGGTACGCGGCCGGCATGCGCAGGATCTGCCGCCGATGGGTGTTGCGATGGGCCAGCAGCATGAAGGCGAGCACGCCGGCGTAGCCCACCTGCAGCAGCACGCCCGGCGTCGTCGTGGCGAGCTGCGTCAGGAGTGACGTGTCGCGCACCACGACCTTCTCGGGCGGCGGCTTGCCGGGTTGCGGCTGCGGGGGGGCGCCGGATGCCGCCTGCTCGACTTGCTTGGAAACCTCCTGCACGATCGCCAGCGACTTGCGCAGGCCTTCGAGCTTCTTCTCCACGTTGTAGGTCAGCACCGGCCCCTGGTCGAGCCAGTTGGCGAGCGCCGGGATCGAGATCGCGAGCAGGGCCGCGAACCCCAGCGACAGCAGGACCACCGACGCACCGGCCGCCGCCGCCGGCGGCAGCCGCAACCGCTCGATCGTATTGGCGACCGGCGTCAGGATCAGCGCCAGCACGATCGCGCCCGCGGTCGGAATGAGGAAGTCGCGCGCCACGTAGAGCACGGCGGCGACGGCACAGACGGCCAGCACCAGCAACGGACGGCGGATGGCGGACGTGCCCTGGACATGGACCACCGGATAGCGCCGGGCCGGCGCGCCTCGAGGGCCGCTCTTCGTCGCGCTGCCGCTCACCTCGCTGCCGAGACCGTCCAACCGTCCTCTCCTGCGCTCAGCGGACAAAACGCGGCGAGACTTTGTGCGTTGCGATTGCGGTCTTGCGTTTCTCTCTGTGGGACCAGGCGTTTGCCGTGCGGGCGAGCGCCGCCGTAGGCTGCCGCGGCATGACGACCTACGCCAACACGGTCGAGGTGATGGAACGCCATCGCTTCGACGCCCGCTCGCTCGAGCGCTATCTTCGCGCGCATCTCGACGGCTACCGCGGCGGCCTAAGCGTCCGCCAGTTCGATTCGGGCCATTCCAACCCGACCTTCTTCCTCTCGGCCGAGATGGCCGACGGCAAGCGGCACGACTTCGTGCTGCGCAAGAAGCCGCCCGGCAAGCTGGTCGCGTCCGCCCATCAGGTCGACCGCGAGTTCCGCGTCATCTCGGCGCTCGCCGCGACCGACGTGCCGGTCGCCCGCGCCCGCCTGCTGTGCACCGACGACAGCGTGATCGGCCAGATGTTCTACGTCATGGACGCAGTCCCCGGCCGCATCCTGATCGACGCGTCGCTGCCCGATCGGACGCCGGCCGAGCGCGCCGCGATCTTCGATTCGATGAACGATGTTTTAGCCCGCCTGCACAAGGTCGATCCGGTGAAGGTGGGGCTCGGCGACTACGGCCGCACCGGGCAATACATCGCCCGCCAGGTGGCGCGCTGGAGCAAGCAGTACGCCGAGCTCAAGACCGAGGATATTCCGGCGATGGACAAGCTCAGTGCCTGGCTGCCGCAGCACGTCCCCGACGAGGACCCCACGACCATCGTGCACGGCGACTATCGGCTGGGGAACCTGATCGTGCATCCCGAGGAGCCGCGCATCGTGGCGGTGCTCGACTGGGAGCTGTCGACGCTCGGCCATCCGCTTTGCGACATCGCCTACAACTGCCTTGGCTACCACATGGCCGAGCCGCCGCACGGCTTTGCGCGCGTCGACTTCGAGAGGCTCGGCCTGCCCACCGAGGAGGCGTACGTCGCGGCCTACTGCCGGCGCACCGGCCGCAAGAAGATCGACAATTGGAACTACTACCTCGCCTTCTCGCTGTTCCGTCTCGCCGCCATCGCGCAAGGCGTCTACCGCCGCGGCCTGCAGGGCAACTCGTCCAACCCGGACTCGATCAAGATGAGCTACGCCGCCCGCGAGCGCGCCGAGCTGGCCTGGAGCCTGGTGGGCTGAAGTCAATCCCTGTCAGTTGTCGCTCGACTTCGATAGGCTGAAAGCCCTCGACCTGACGGAGCCGCCATGCCGACGTTCAAGCATTCCGACGCCGAGATCCACTACGAGGTGCACGGCCAGGGATTTCCATTGTTGCTGTACGCTCCGGGCGGCTTGCGCTCGCAGCTCGCCTATTGGAAGGCGAGCCCGGCCGATCCTGCCAAGCCCGCGCCGTGGATGGACCCGATGAAGGCGCTGAGCGACCGCTACACCGTGGTCGGCATGGACCAGCGCAACGCCGGCCAGTCGCGCGCCGGGCTGGCGGCCGACCACGGCTGGCACACTTACGCCGAGGACCATTTCGCGCTGATGGATCATCTCGGCTTCGGAAAGTTCGCGGTGATGGGCGGCTGCATCGGCGGCAGCTTCTGCTTCGAGGCGATCGAGCGCGATCCCGGGCGCGTGGTCGCCGCGGTGTTGCAGAACCCGATCGGGCTGTGGGAGAACCGCGACACCTGGGACGACGCGATGAAAGGTTTCAGCAAGACCATGCAGGCGCGTGATCCCTCGATCACCCAGGAGACCATCGCCGCCTTCGGCCACAACATGTTCGGCGGCGATTTCGTGTTCTCCGTCACGCGCGACTTCGTCCGGAACTGCGCCACACCGCTCCTGCTGCAGCCGGGCATCGACAAGCCGCATCCCGCCAAGACCAGCGAGGAGATCGCATCACTTGCGCCAAACATCGAGGTCCAGAAGGACTGGCGCGGGCCGGAGTTCCTCGACGAATCGATCCGCCGTGTGCGCGCCTTCTTCGACCGCAGCGTGCCGAAGTGAGGCTGCGCGTCCTGGCATTGGCCATCCTGCTCGGCATGGCGGCGACGACGGTTGCAGCGCAACAGACCTGGGTCGCGGTTGCCGACGACGGTGGCGATGCGGTGGGCTACGCGGTTGGCATGGGCACGCGCGAAGCGGCCGAGATGACCGCGCTCGGCGAGTGCGGCAACGGCTGCAGCGTCAAGCTCGTCGGCGTGGCGCGCTGCGTGGCGTATGTGCGCAGCGACATCGGCGATGCCTCCGGCTACGCTGCCGGCGCCGATCTCGACGCCGTGCGGCAGCTGGCCTGGTCGGATTGCAACCGTCGCGTAGCCGGCAATACGTGCAGGGTTCGTGCGGCGCAATGCTTCCAGTAGGACGGCGAGGCGCTTGAGGAGCGACGCAATAATGCTTACTTGATCGGTCTCACGAGGAGACGAAGATCCTTTCGCAGAATCTGGGTGTGGTTGCAGGCGTCGCGGTCGCCGCCGCGATCGTGGTGTATCTGCGCAGCCGCGAGCTCGAGGGCACGCAGCGCCTGCGATCGGCGACCATCGGCTTGGTGATGGCCGGCATCGCCGCGGGCCTCGTGGTCTACATCGTCCACATGCTGCGCGACAGCGACGAGGATACCGCCATGCTCGACCAGGCGATCGCCAGCGCGCATGCGCTGCCCATGGTCGGCGTGGTCCTGGACGATGTGCCGGGCTCGCAGCAGCGCCTGCGCGATGCCCTCAAGGAGGAGATGCATCGGCCCACCACCGAAGGCGTGTCGCGGCCGTTGAAGCTGATGCGCGAGCTGCGCGCCGACTATGTCGTGCCGGCGCTGCGGGCGGCCGACGAAGCGAGCGCCGAGGCCGCGATCCAGGCGCGATCGGCGCTGCTGAAACACCTCGAGGAGACCGACCTGCCGATCTGCAAGGAGTTCGCGTTGACCGGCATCCAGCAGACCGAGCGTCTCGACGCGGCGGGACAGAAGCTGCTGCGCGAGGTGCTGGCGGCGCTCGAACGCGCCTACCGCAGCGGCCGCTCGGTCAAGTCGACGGACTCCGCGCCGCCGCGTGTCGTGTCGGACGCCGAGGCCCATCAGTTGTTGGCCGAAGCAGGCTTCACAGCGGAAGAATTCGACAAGCTCGCCCATCTGTCGCGCCTGTCGGAGCAGGACGCCTGCACCATTGCACTCAAGTTCAACGAGGCGCCGTGGAAGGTGGCGGCCACCAAGCGCGGGCCGATGATGCGCTACCTGCTGACGGTGCAGTAGCGGATCGGCGTTGCCTCAGGCGGCCGCCGCCTCGATGTCGACTACTTCCATGGATTTGACCTCGTCCGGCTCGCCCCGGTAGATCACCAGCGTCACCGTCTCGCTGCTGATCATCGCGCTGTGCGGCTGGCCCTGCGGATTGAGGCCATAGCCTCCTGCGCCGTGCGCCGGCTGGCCGCTCTTGGTGCTGCGGCCACCCTGCAGCGGGAAGACGTGCTCGTCGGACAGCGCCGTGGCGATGATCTTGATCAACTTGCCGGGCGGCGGCAGGAAGCGCACCAGCCAGGCGATGCCGCCGCCCTCGGCGCGGCGGTCGCTCAGCACCTTCAGCTGGACGATGTCCTTGCCTTGGTGGACCGCGTTGGGACCGTAGAATTCGACGGCCGACGACCAGTCCATCGCGTTGTAGTCGACATGAAGCGATGCCATCAGACTCCTCCGATTGCTGGCCTCCAAAAATGCCGGCCAGGATCATGGGCTGCCCGGTCTTCCTACAACAGCGCTGCTGACACCGTCGTGTCAGGAGGCTTGTCGGTCGGCCCCTGCGGGCCACGATGCCTCCTCCGTCAGCACTCGTAGTCGGGCTTGCCCATCTTGGCTGCTGCGCCTGCCTCTGCCCCCTCGTCGCGATCGACGGTGCCGTCAAGCGGCTGGAGCTCGTTCAGCACCGACTGCGCGCCGGCGACGGCGCAGGCATGGGCCTCGGCGCGCTGCATGTCGGCACAGTTGCGCACCGTGCCGGCGAGCGTCACCTTGCCGTCCTTGACCGCGACGCGGATGGCGCGCGCATCGAGCCCGACATCGTCCTCGAGCGCACGGCGCACCTCCTCGACGATGTCGGCGTCAGGCCGGCGGAAACCCGCAGGCTCGCGCACTTCGCTCGCGTACTCCTCGAGCATGGACGGGCGCGATTCGGGCATCGCTAGTCAGCTCTTCTTCCTGACTGCCTTGACGGTACGAAGCTCCTTGTCCCGCTCCTTCAGCGGCGCCGGCTCGGTAAACGAGACCGGATCGCTGCCGGGAAAGGTCTCCGCCAGCGCCTGGTCGAGCTTCTCGTCCACCTTCTGCTTGGCGCTTTTGTCGGTGCGTTTGTCCATGGCGCCCTCCTTTCGAGAGGAACGAACCCGGACCTCGGCCGGTTGCGCCCTGAAAGCGAGTGCCGATGTGCCGCCTCGACCATGTCTCCGAACAGTGGGACAATGGCTTGTTGCGCCTGAAGGCATTGGTCGAGGAGCCATGACCGCGCTTGGCGTCGCGATCCTGTATTTCGGCTCGTTCCTCGCGATCGGCTGGGGAGCGAAGCGGCTGATCGACCGCGCGATGCACCGTTACGGCGCCGCGCTCGACGACGTGCACGATCAGGCCGGGACCAACCGCCGGCCGCGCGAGATGTTCCTGCTCGGTGCCTGGCGCAAGGAGCCGTATCCCTGACCGGGACCAACGGACACGCTTCCCGATTTGATTGGCGGATACCCCCATGATTGCTTGGCGAATAGCCACCTTATGGGCAATGGTTGGTGTATTCGCATTGGTTCCAGGATGCATGAGCGCGCCGACGGGTTCCGCAGCCGCTCAGCCTACCAGCGCCATACCTGCCGTAACCAAACCATCGACGGCGCTCGATCTTCTCCAAAACATAAATCAGCTCTTACATCCATGCCTTCTCGTACGGCGCGACTTCTACGAAGCCGCAACCATAACGAAAGCGCCATTTGAAATGCCGAGTCTCCATAGGGTTTACCACGAGCCGACGGCGCCACACGGTAACGAGACCATCCTCTACAAGTTTGAAACAGGACAAACCGCCGTGGAGATGCGCGTCGAGTTTAGCGCCGATGCCACGCCAAGCATCATGTACATGACGTGCCGTAAAGGACATTGAGCATGGCAAACCTGCTGGCGCGCGCCGCGCGCTAGTTGCGCGCCAAAATCTTTGCTGCGGCGTCGGCGAACACCTGGCAGCCCAGCACGATGTCGCCGTCCGCAGTGTTCTCGGTGAAATGGTGCGAGATGCCGCCGATCGACGGCACGAACATCATGGCCGCGGGCAGGCGCTGGGCCACGCTCTGCGCGTCGTGGCCGGCGCCCGAGGGCATACGCATGTGCAGGCCGGCGGCGTGCTCCTCGGCGGCCTCGTCGAGTGCCTCCAGGAGCCGCTCCTGCATCGGCGCCGGCATGGTGCGCGAGAGGTTGACGCATTCGACGGTGCACG
>JAFAKN010000443.1 GCA_019235415.1 Alphaproteobacteria bacterium | reverse complement strand
GAGCGGGGCGTTGGCGAACCAGTCGATCGGCGTCAAGCCGAGCGACGTGGCAATCCAGGCGAACAGGCCCGACACCGGGTGCATCAGAAGGTTCTTCCAGACGAGCGCGCTGACCGTGGGCATGACGAAGAACGGCGCGATCACCATCAATCGCACGATGCTGCGGCCGACCACGACCTGGTCGAGCAACAGCGCGATCAAGGTGCCCAACACGATGGTGAGCACGAGCACCGAGCCGACCAGCACCAGTGTGTTGTAGAGCGAGGCGAGGAACGCCGGGTCGGTCAGGAAGTAGATGTAGTTCTCGAGCCCGACGAACTGCTCCATCCCGGGATTGAGCAGGTTGTAGTGCAGGGTCGAGAAATAGATCGTCATCGCGAGCGGGACGATCATCCAGACGAACAGCAGCCCGACGGCCGGCCCCAGCAGGAGCCGGCCGAGCGCGCGGGTTTCCGCCGTCACTTGATGTAGCCGGCCCGCTTCATCTCGCGTTCCGTCGAAGCTTGCGCTGCGGCCAGCGCCGAATCGGCCGTCGTCGTGCCGGCGAGCGCGGCCGAGAACTGCTGGCCGACCGCGGTGCCGATGCCCTGGAACTCGGGGATCGCGACATACTGCACGCCGACATAAGGCACCGGCTTGACGCAGCAATGGTTGGGGTCGGCCGAGTCGATCGAGGCCAAGGTGAGCTTGGCGAAGGGTGCGGCCTTCTGATACTCGGGGTTGCTGTAGAGCGAGGTTCGCGTCCCGGGCGGCACGCTGGCCCAGCCCTCCTTGGCGGCGACCAGTTGGGTGTATTCCTTGCTGGTCGCCCAGGCGATGAACTTCTCCGCCGCGTCGACCTTCTTGGAGCCCGCCGGGATGGCGAGGTTCCAGGCCCACAGCCAGTTGGCGTTCTTGCCCAGGCCGGCGTTGGGCGCGAGCGCGAAGCCCACCTTGTCGGCGACCTTGGAGTCCTTGGGATTGGTGACCATCGAGGCGGCTACGGTGGCGTCGATCCACATGGCGCACTTGCCTGAATTGAACAGCGCCAGGTTCTCGTTGAAGCCGTTGGAGCTGGCGCCCGGCGGGCCGGCCACCTTCATGACGTCGAGGTAGGTGGTGAGCGTCTTCTTCCATTCCGGCGTGTTGAACTGCGGCTGCCACTTCTCGTCGAACCAGCGCGCGCCCATCGAATTCGACATGGCGGTGAGAAAGGCCATGTTCTCGCCCCAGCCCGCCTTGCCGCGCAGGCAGATTCCGTAGACACCCGCGGTCTTGTCGGTGAGCTTCTTGGCGGCGTCGACCACGAAGTCCCAGGTCGGCGCCTCGGGCATCGTGAGGCCGGCCTTCTGGAACAGGTCGGTGCGATACATCATCATCGAGCTCTCGCCGTAGAACGGCGCGGCATAGAGCTTGCCGTTGGCCGAGACGGCGTCGCGGATCTTGGGCAGGAGGTCGCCCACGTCGTAGGCGGCCGGCAGCTTGTCGAGCGGCACCAGCCAGCTCTGCTTGGCCCAGATCGGCACCTCGTAGGTGCCGATCGTGAGGATGTCGAACTGGCCGCCCTTGGTGGCGATGTCGGTGGTGACGCGTTGGCGCAGCACGTTCTCCTCGAGCGTGACCCATTTCACGGCGATGTCGGGGTTCTTGGCCGTGAAGTCCGAGGTCAGCCCCTGCATGCGGATCATGTCGGAGTTGTTGACCGTGGCGATGGTGAGCGTGGTGCTCTCAGCGAAAACGGGAACGGCGGCGAAAAGCGAAAGTGCGCCCGCCAGGGCGCCAAGCCGGTGCTTCATCGTTTCCTCCCGGCGATGAGCAAATGCTCTCGCCTTGAGCATATGCTCATGCTGACCTGGAAGGTTGTCAAGCGTCTTGCCGGACCGCATGTCATCCCGAGCGCAGCGAGGGATCCTTCCTGTGGCCTTAAAGATCCCTCGCTACGCTCGGGATGACAGAGGAGCAGACAACGAGGTCCGCGCTCCGCTACGACAGCAATGCCTTGGCCGTCGCTTCGTCCGTTATCAGACCGTTGATCAGCCGGCCCACCAGCACGGCGCGGATGGCCGGGACCTTGGCCGGCCCCAGTGCGGCGGCGATGGTGAGGGTCCGCGCCGGTGCCGGGTGCGGCAGGCTGGTCAGCCGC
>JAFAKN010000373.1 GCA_019235415.1 Alphaproteobacteria bacterium | reverse complement strand
CAATCGGGTCGGAGCCCGCCGCGAGCAGGTTGCCGGCCAGCACCTGCACCCCCTGGGGCGAAGCGAGCAGGCCGGCATCGAGGCCGAGCTCGGCAGCCAGCGCGGTGTTCAGCTTCACCAGCCGCGGATCGGCGACCGGCGTGGGGGAGAGCCGGGCGTAGAAGCGTTCGGGCAGCCGCACGTAGCTGTTGTCGAACGGCAGCGCGACGGCTGCGGCACTCGCGGCGCCGTTGGGATCGAGGAGGAGTCCGGTGTCGTTCGCCATGGCGCAAAGATGGGCAGCCGGGTCAGCCGATGCAACCAAGGGCTTGTGACGAATCAAGCGCCCCAGAAATGCTGTCATCCCGAGCGTAGCGAGGGATCTTTGAGGCAACAGAAAGGATCCCTCGCTGCGCTCGGGATGACAGAAGTGCCGTCACAACTGGATCTCTTAACTCGTAGCAAGCCCTAGTCATCGTAGCTCGCAGTGGTGATGCCGCTCATGCGGTCGTAGACCAGCTTGATCTTGGTGAGCGTGCAGAGATTGAGGTCCTGCCATACGGCCGGCGGGCCACCGTCGCTGAAGCTCGCCTGCATATCGGCTTGGCAGAAAGACGTCGGCGCGTTGAAGGTCACCTGCCGGCGCTCGCCGGCCTTGATGGCCGGCGGACGCAGCACGTTGGGCGTCCACATGTTGAGGTCGGTCGGCGAGACGGCGAGGCCGCTGATCGGCAGGCCGGTGGCATTGATCAGCAGGAAACTCGTCTCCTGCGCCAGCACCTCTCCCGCCACCAACGTCAGTGCGGCAACCATCAACGAACGCCACATCGATACTCTCCCCCGGCCGGAGGGCGGACCTCCTGGTCCGCTCATACTCACGATGCGGACCAGGAGGTCCGCGCCCCAAAGGGTATCTTACCGCCCGGGCCATCGGCGGCTCAACGGTTGATGGCGCTGGGCGGACTGCGTAAGACGGAGCAATGGCCACGCTCCTGATCAGCCACCCCGCCTTTCTCGAGCACGATACGGGCCCCTATCACCCGGAGCGGCCCGACCGGCTGCGCGCCGTGCTCGCCGCCCTCGACGCCCCGGAATTCGCAGAGCTGATCCGGACCGAGGCGCCGCCGGCGTCGGTCGAGCAGCTGACGCGCGTCCACCCCGCCGACTATGTCGAGGCGATCCTCGGCATCCAGCCGGACGAGGGCGAGCGCGTGCACGTCGACGGCGACACGGTGATGAGCCGCGGCAGCGCCGAGGCCGCGCAGCGTGCCGCCGGCGCGGTGGTGGCGGGCGTCGAGGCGGTGATGCAGGGCAGGGCTGCGACGGCGTTCGCGGCGGTGCGGCCGCCTGGCCATCACGCCACGCCGCGTATTCCGGGCGGCTTCTGCCTGTTCAACAACATCGCGGTCGGCGCGCGGCATGCCCAAGCCGAGCACGGGGTCGCGCGCGTGGCGTTGCTGGACTTCGACGTCCATCACGGCCAGGGCACGCAAGCCGTGGTCGAGCCCGACGCTAACCTGTTCTATGGCTCGACCCATCAATATCCGCTGTACCCCGGTACCGGGTTCCCGAGCGAGACCGGGTCGGCCAACAACGTCGTCAACGTGCCGCTGTCGCCCGGGTCGGGCGGCCGCCAGTTCCGCGCCGCGTGGGGGCAGCGCATCCTTCCCGCCCTCGAAGTCTTCGCGCCGCAGCTGGTCATGGTGTCGGCCGGCTACGACGCCCATGCCGTCGATCCGCTGGCCCAGCTCGAGCTCGAGACCGAGGACTTCGACTGGATCACGCAGGAGCTTCTAGCGATCGCCCACCGCCACGCCCAAGGTCGGCTGGTTTCGGTGCTCGAAGGCGGCTACGACCTTCGTGCGTTGGCACAGTCGGTGAGCTCGCACGTCCGCCTCCTGATGGCGGCGTAGTGAGTCACTGGAGTGCATCTGTCATCCCGAGCGCAGCGAGGGACCTTTCCTGTAGCCTTAAGGGTCCCTCGCTGCGCTCGGGATGACAGGCAGCGGACTCGGGCGAAGTAGTCTCCGCCCGAGGAGGTCCGCTGTCCAATGAGCCGTCACGACTCCGGGATCGTGCGGTCGATCTGCCAGGTCGCGGCCGACACGTTGGGCTCGAGGCTGAGGCGGCCGACGATGTGCTCGAGGGCGGCGTCATTGCGCTTGGCGGCGATCGATTGGGCCGTGACCGTCACGCGCGAGGTGTCGGGGATGTCCTCGCTGTCCAGCCGCCGCAGCCCGAGGCCCGCCTGGGACAGCTCGTGCAGCAGCAGCGAGCGCATGTGCGCTTCTTCGGCGCCGCGGCAGGTGATCTCCACGGTGTAGTGTGTCTCTTCGTCGGTCGACATGGCGAGCCGCCGGTTCATGCGCCGCACCAGCGGCCGCAGCACGAGGTTCGCCAGGACCACGAAGCCGGCCGCGACGACGCCGGGACCGTACTTGCCGGCGCCGATGAAGGTCCCGACCATGGCCGAGCACCACAGCGTCGCGGCCGTGTTGAGGCCGAGCACGTTGATGCCTTCGCGCAGGATGACGCCGGCGCCGAGGAAACCGATGCCTGTCACGACATTGGCCGCGATTCGCGTCGGGTCGCCTTGGCCAACCATGTCGGAGAACAGGACGAAACCGCAGGAGCCCAGCGCCACCAGCGCGTTGGTGCGCAGGCCCGCCATCTTCTGCGCCCACTGCCGCTCGAAGCCGATCGTCGCGCCGAGCAGCAGGGCGACCGCGAGGCGCAGGGCCATGTCGGCCAGGGAGGCAAAATCGGCGATCATGCGGACGGCCATCGTGGTCGCACAAAACTGTAACAAATAAAAGTCAGGCTCGGCGGGTAATGGTGACTGAACCGCCCCATTAGCGCTGGCATCGGCTGAGCCGCGCCGGGGCGGTCGGCTTGATTTATCCCGTGCAAGACGGCAATGATCGCAATATCGACGGTCCTCCTTAACTGGGGGCTAAGAGGGAATGCCGTGCCACCCGAGAACCTGGTTCCAAGGGTCAATCGGCGGCTATGCCCGTAGCTGTGAGCGGAGAGCCTGCGTTCACAATGCCACTGGATTTCGATCCGGGAAGGCGGACGCGAAGCTGGGACCCGCAAGCCAGAAGACCTGCCGGCGATAGCGTCGCTCTTCCGATGGGCGGGAACACCCGGCGGAACGGTCAACCGAGCGGTGACGCGCCTGTGCGTGAACCGTTTGGGAGACCGTCAATGACGCTGATCCGTCGCCTATTGCCTTCCTTGCTCTTGCTCGTCCCCGGGACCGCGCTGGCCGCCGATCCCGCCCCGATGCCGGACGGCGCCTATGTCGGCTTCCATGCTGGTTACTTGTTCGGCACCGCAACGGCAACTCTGGCCGATCCGATCGGCGGCTCGACAGGCAGCGGCACCAATGCCATCGGCACACTCTTTGGCGGCGTGCAGGCCGGCTACGAGCACATCTTTCCCTCGCGCCTGATGCTGGGCATCGAAGCCGATGTGTCGTTCACCGATTTCTTGGAGCTGACGCCGGTCTTTTCGCAGCAGTCGTCGATGAATGGCAGTGCCAACGAACAGCTCGAATATCTCGCAACCGTGCGCGGCCGGCTCGGCTACAACATGGGGACATGGACGCCGTTCGTCAGCGGCGGTCTGGCGCTCGCCGCCATGCGCACCTCACTGATCGACAACACGACCGGCAACGAGGACGCCACGCCCAACAACCTGCACCTGGGTTTTGCGTTCGGCGCCGGCATCGACTATGCGCTCGATCGGCGTTGGACGGCGCGGCTCGAATATCTCTACACCCATCTCGGGCTGACGGGGTTCTCGTTCGCCTCCGCGCCGGCGAGCTACAATTCAGAATACGACATCCAGCGCTTCCGCGTCGGGCTCAATTATCACTTCGGCGTCGCCGAGGACGACAAGAAGAGCGAAGAGCGGGCCGACAACCGCGGCCCCGGGACCTGGGAAATCCACGGCCAGTCGACGTTCATCTACCAGGGCTATCCCGCCTTCGCCGCGGCCTATGACGGGCCGCAAAGCCTGCCCAGCATCGGCCAGGCGCGCGAGACCTGGACCGGCAGCGTGTTCCTGGGCGTGCGCCTGTGGCAAGGCGGCGAGCTCTACTACAATCCCGAGCTCCTTCAGGGCTTCGGCCTCGCCGACACGACCGGCGCGGCCGGCTTTCCCAACGGCGAAGCACAGAAGTCGAACTTCCCGTTCCCGCGCTACAGCACCTCGCGCCTGTTCCTGCGCCAGACTTTCGGCCTGGGCGGTCCCACCGAGAAGCTCGACAGCGACTACGGCCAGTTGGCCGGCACCTACGACGTCTCGCGTCTGACCTTCCAGGTCGGCCGCTTCTCGGTGCACGACCTGTTCGACACCAACGATTACGCCCAGGACCCCAGGACCGATTTTCTCAACTGGTCGATCTGGGCCTCCGGCGCCTTCGACTACGCCGCCGATAAGATCGGCCTGACTTACGGCATCACTGCCGAGTGGAACGAGGCCAACTGGGCGGCCAGGGCCGGCTACTTCCTGGTCGGCAACCAGCCCAACTCGAACGTGTTCGACATGAGCCTGTTCTCGACCGGTTCCTACAACGCCGAGCTCGAGCTGCGCTACCAGCTCAACAAGCATGCCGGCGTCGCCAAGTTCGGCGGTTGGATGCACGAAACCTTCACCGGCAACTTCAACGACGCCCTCAACCTGATGAACGCGACGGGCCTCGATATCAACACCGCCATCACCCAGGTCCAACACAACCAACCGATGTTCGGCTACTACATCAACCTCCAGCAGGAGATCGCCGACGACCTTGGCGTCTTCGCACGTTGGAGCTGGAACGACGGCCAGAGCCAGTATTCCGCCTTCACCGACATCTCCTCGAGCCTGGCGGCCGGCGTCTCGATCAGAGGCACGCGCTGGAACCGGCCCGACGATACGGTGGGCATTGCCGGCGCGATGAACTTCGCCTCCTCACCGTTGTCGAGCTACTTGTCCCAAGGCGGCCTGGGCATCCTGGTGGGCGACGGTGCGCTCACCTACCTGCCCGAGCAGGTCGTCGAGACCTATTACTCCTGGAAGGTCACAAAGGCCATGACCGTCACCGCCGACTACCAGCTTCTGCTCAATCCCGCCTATAATCAGGTTCGGGGCCCGGTGAACGTCTTCAGCGGCCGCTTGCACCTGAGCTTTTAGAGTGTGACGCGTTGTTTATCCCGTCATCCCGACCGGAGCCGAGCGAAGCGAGGCGTAGTGGAGGGACCTTTTTTTGTCGTCGCCAGAGACAAGAAAGGTCCCTCCACTTCGCGCTTCGCGCTCCGGTCGGGATGACGGATTTTGAGGTCGTCACCGGCTATAGAACCTACTTCCTGTCGTAGTGCCAGGTGCCGTCCCAGCCGCGCGGCGTTCCCTCGCGCAAGAAGGTCTCGCAACGTTCGATGAAGACCCGGCTCGGCGGATCGTCGGGTCGGAGCGACGCCGCGGCGTTGAATGCGGCGAGCGCCTCGGCGAACCGGCCTTCGCGGTAGCCGCGCCGCGCCTCCTGCCATTTGGCCAGGAAGGGCGCGTGAGCGCCGGGCGTCTCGCGCTCGGCCAGCGGCTCGTACACGTCGTGCACCTCGGTCGTGCCGGCGGCCACGACGCGGTCGACGTGGCGCCAGACGAAGCGGTCGACGGTCGGCCCCGCGACCTCGCCGCTGGCCAGGATCTCGGTGCCGTAGATCTTGTTCAGCCCTTCGAGCCGCGACGCCTGGTTGGCCACGGCGCCGACCAGCGTGTAGTTGATGCGCTCGCGGGCACCGACGTTGCCCACGACGGCCAGCCCGGTATGCAGGCCGAAGCGGGTGCGGAAGCCCGGCCGCCCGCGGCTCTGCCATTTCTCCGCCAGGCGATGGCCGTCGGTGGCCGCTTGGAGAGCTGCCCGCACGGCGTTCGCGATATGGTCGGCGTCCGGCTCGGGCGCATTCCAGAACGCCATGATGCTGTCGCCGATGTACTTGTCGATCGTGCCGCGGTGGGCAGTGATGGCCGCCCCCAACACGTCGAAGTAGCGCGACAGCCGGCTGGTCAGGAGCTCGGGCTCCATGGTCTCGCTGAGCAGCGAGAAGCTCTGGATGTCGGTGAACATCACCGTGACCGTCCGGCGCGTGCCGCCGACGGCCGCCGAATCCGGCGAGCGCATGATCTGGTCGACCAGCTTCTTGGACACATAGCGCCCGAACACCTCGAGGCCGCTGCTCATGCGCTCGATGGAGTCCGAGAGCTGCACGATCTCGGTGATGCGGCTGTCGACCGGGCCGCTGCTGCCCGAGAAGTCGAGCTGGCGGATGCGCTCGGTCTTGTCGACGATGCGCGCGATCGAGCGCGACAGCAGCCAAGCGGCGATCAGGCATCCCGCGGTGGCGAGCAGTACGGCGACGCCGGCCGCCAGCGCCGCCCGCCGGATCAGGGTGTGCGAATCGGCCGACAGCTCGACGAGCGGCACCGCGGCGGCGATGACGTAGCGCCGCTCGAGGATCGGCGCCATGGTGTGGACCAGCAGGCGATACCAGCGGCCGGCCAGCAGCTCATCCCGCTCGACGCGGTCGGAACGGTCGCCGCCGCTGGCGTGGCGCGCGATCTCGCCGCGCAAGGCGGCGCGCACCTCGCTTTCGCCGTCGAGGCAGGCCGTGCGGTCCATGCGGCAGGTGTCCGATTCCATGAACACGCCGCCGCGAGCGCCGGCGATCATGATGATGGAGTTGGGCGTGAGCCGGTAGTCTCCGATCAGCGCCGAGAGCGTGTCGAGCGTGAGGTCGAAGCCGACCACGCCGTCCTTGCCGATCGGGATGCCGGCCGAGACGCCGACGATGTCAGCCGGCAGGAACCTGTAGGGCTCGGTCAGCACCGGCGCCTGGGCCAGCTGGGCATCGATATACCAGGGCCGCCGGCGCGGATCGAAGTCGTCGGGCCGCGAACGGCGCGGCGTCAGCGTCGCGCCGTCGGGCGATACGAACCACCAGGTATCGCGGCGGGCGTCGCCCTCGCCCTCGACGATGCGCAGGATGATCGAAGGACCTGAGGGGACGTCGTAGAGGCGGCGCTGCTCCTCGGTGAAGGTCTCCGGTCGCCCGGCGTAGAGGAAGCGGCCGTCGTTGTAGCCGACGAACAGGGCGGCGACCGACGGGTAGCGACGGAGCGCAGCGACGAACTGCGACAGCCGCTCCTCGTCGGCGCGGGGCCCGGATGCGGCGGCTGAAAAGTCGGAGCTGTCGGCCATCGTCGCGCCGACCGCCACGACCACGCGCAAGCCGGTCGACATGAAGCCCTCGACGGTGGCGTCCAGCTGGCCCATGCGATGCTCGATGTTGCGCGCCTCGAGCTGATCGACCGAGCGCCAGCCGAGAAACATCAGCCAGGCCGCCAGCGGCAGCACGATCAAGGCCATCAGCGTCAGCAGCGTCAGGCTGAATGGAACCGAACGCCGCATGATCGCCTTGGCGGAAATGCCTACTCCTTCTTTGCCGTCCACGTGCAGCCGAGGTTCCTATCGGTGACGGTGAGCATGCGGCTGTTGAGATCGGCCACGACGTGCAGGTTGAACTGTCCCAACCGGTAGTCGGTCTCGTAGACGCCGGGCTTCTCGAGCTTCATGCGGCTGTTGATGCCGCCCGGTGCGGTGAGCTCGGCCGCGCCATCCTTCACCGTGAAAGTGTGCACGCGGGTGAACTGCGGGTCGGCAGCGATGCAGCCTGTGATGTTACCTGGCGCGGCGACGAGGCGGAACTCCACCGACACGTCCTGAGCTGCCGCGAGCGCTGGCGACAGGATGGCGAGGGCGGCTGCCGCCGGTCGCCCGAAGCGGATCATGAAACCTCCGGTTCGGCCTTTGCGGCCGAGCAAGGGGTAGGCGATACCCGCCAGGGCGCCGCCGATCAACGGTGCAACCCAGAAAAGCCAGAGCTGCGACAGCGCGACACCACCCACGAACAGGGCAGGCGCCGTGCTGCGCGCCTGGTTCACCGAGGTGTTGGTGACCGGGATGCTTATGAGATGGATCAAGGTGAGGCAGAGCCCGATGGCGAGTAGTGCGGCGGCGCGGGCCGCCTCGGCATGCCGGTCAGTCACGCCCAGGATCACCGTGACGAAGGCGAAAGTGAGCACGACCTCGGTGACGGCCGCCGCCAGCAAGCCGTACTTGCCGGGCGACTGGGCGCCAAAGCCGTTGGTCGCGAAGCTGCCGATCTCGGCGCCGGCTCGGCCGGTCGCAATGACGTAGAGGATGGCCGCACCCACGATGCAGCCCAACACCTGCGCGTCGCAAGCGGCGGCATCTTTGTTCTTCCCTTTGATGATCCTGCCCCGAAGGAGTCTACATCATATTTGCGAAAAGTTGCGGGGCGCCTTATCCACCTTCGCGCTGAGGCGAAGCGTCATCGAACGGACATCCCGCCTTCATCCGGCGCACCTAGCGTGCGGCTCCCCTCGAGGAGTTCTGCCGATGTTCCTGCGTCGCCGCCGTGTCGTGACTGCCGCTGGCCTTGCGCTCACGAGCTCCGCATTGCCGCGCATCGCGATCGGCCAGGCGGACAAGCGGCCGAGCATCACGTTGGCCGTCCAGCAGATCTCCAACACCGCCTCGCTGGAGCCGCTGCGCGAGCAGTCCAACGTCGGCGCACGCACCTTGTCGTTCATCTTCGAGACCTTGATCATGCAGAACCTGCTCGGCCAGCTCGAGCAGGTGCCCGGCCTCGCCGAGAGCTGGAAGCGGCTCGACGAGCGCACCGTCGAGCTCGCCCTGCGCAAGGGCGTGAAGTTCCACAACGGCGACGAGATGACTGCCGACGACGTGGTGTTCACCTTCAGCCGCGAGCGCATGTTCGGGCCGGCGTACGACATCACCAGCAGCAAGACGCTGTTCACCTCGGTGCTGACGCGCGATTCGGTCGAAGGCAAGAACCTGCCGCCGGAGGTCCCCGCCGTCGCCAAGCGACTCTTTCCCGCGCTCGAGAAGGTCGAGGCGGTCGACAAGTACACCGTGCGCTTCACCAACCGCACGCCGGACGTCACCCTGGAAGGCCGCATCGGCCAGCTCGGCAGCAACATCATCTCGCGTCGCGCCTACCAGCAGGCCAAGTCCTGGATCGAGTGGGCGCGCTCACCGGTCGCAACCGGCCCCTACAAGGTGCGCGAGTACGCGCCCGACCAGTCGCTGGTCCTCGACGCGCACGACGACTACTGGGGCGGGCGGCCACCGATCAAGAGCGTGAAGCTCGTCGTGGTGCCCGAGGTGGCGAGCCGCATCAACGGCCTCTTGGCCGGGCAATACGACTTCATCTGCGACGTGCCGCCCGACCAGATCCCGGGCATCGAGAAGAACCCCAAGTTCGAGGTCTTGGGCAGCCCGATCGTCAACCATCGGCTGACGGTGTTCGACCGGCATCATCCGACGCTCGCGGACCCGCGCATCCGCCAGGCTTTTACGCATGCGATCGACCGGCAGGCGATCGTCGAGGCGCTGTGGTCGGGCCGCACCCGCGTGCCGCCCGGCCTGCAATGGGAGTTCTACGGGCCGATGTTCGTCGAGAACTGGTCGGTGCCGGCTTACGATGTCGCCAGGGCCAAGCAACTCCTGAAGGAGGCCAACTACAAGGGCGAGCCGATCCCCTACCGCCTGCTCGCCAACTACTACACCAATCAGCTGGCGACGGCACAGGTGCTGAGCGAGATGTGGCGCCAGGCCGGGCTCAACGTCGCGATCGAGATGAAGGAGAACTGGCAGCAGATCTTCGACGGCAACGGCCAGCGCGCGGTGCGCGACTG
>JAFAKN010000227.1 GCA_019235415.1 Alphaproteobacteria bacterium | reverse complement strand
CAAAAATCTTGACCCCTTCGTCGTCGTAAAACGACGACACGTCCCCATCGCGGGCTCCGCGATGGGGAGGAGAACTCAGCGCGGTGAGGCGAGGCTGCACGGAGCCTGATTGACGTAGAGGTTGGTCTCCGGGCCGTAGATCGTGAGGCCGACCCGGGTGCCGGGATTGATCGGCGGCAGATTAGCTTGCACGGGCAGAACGGTATTGCCGTTGTTGGTGAAACGGCACTCGATGACCGGATTGATCACGCCGGCGCTGTTGTTGTTGAGATAGAGCACGACCTGCCAGCGCTGCGAAGGAATAGCCGTCAGGCTCGCATCGTCGATAGTGGCGATCGGAACCGTCGGGCCGGCGGTGATTGGGATCGAGCCCAGCGGCGTCACATTGGGCGTCTGCACTGCGACGTTGGTTGGCGTTACCATTTGCGCCTGCGGATTGAAGGCGCGGTCCTGCGGCGTGTTAGGGCCGCTGCTCCCGCCGACATTGTCCGGCGTCCAGACCTGGCCGGTCTTGGGATCGCGGAACGATGGTTGGTTGGGATACTGCTGAGTGGGCGTTTGGCCGAATGCCACCGACGACACGGTGACAGACAACAGAACAGCCGCCAGCCCGGCACGCCATCCGGCATCGAACATAGTGTACCTCCTCGTTTTACGCAGCCGCTGACGGCGCAGTCGTACGCCCCGATTGTTACGCCGCCTGCTACTACGCCGCTTGGGCGACGGTCGGGCCATCGCCGGCGAGCGTGGTGCGCCTCATATCGCGCGGCTCGCTGGCGGGGAAGGGCCGCGCGCGATGCATGGTCTGGCGGTTGTCCCACATCACGAGGTCGCCGATGCGCCATTTGTGCGTGTAGACGAACTCGCGCTGGGTCGCGTGCTCGATCAGGTCGCGCAGGAAGCCGCGCGCCTCGGGCACCGGCCAGCCAACGATGCTGCCGGCATGCGAGGACAGGTAGAGCGACTTGCGCCCGGTGACCGGATGGGTGCGCACCATGCACTGACGCACCGGCCGGAAGCGCTCGCGCTCCTCGTCGGTGAAGTCGAAGAAGCCGATCTGCTGGCGCGAGAACATCTGCGAGTGCTCGCACACCAAGCCTTCGACCTGCGCCTTGGTTTCGTCATCGAGCGCGTCGTAGGCGGCGCGCATGTCGGCGAACTGCGTGTCGCCGCCCTTCGACGGGATGCTGATGGCGTGCAACAGGGAATACTTGGCCGGCACCGGCTTGAACGACGAATCGGAGTGCCACAGGCGATTGCCGATGGCGAACAGCCGGCGCCGGTCGTCGCGCGCGAACGGCTTGTCCTGGCGATCGAGGTTGGAGACATCGGCAAAAGTCGTCGGCAGCCGGTAATCCTCTGTGGCACGCAGGCTGGTGCCGATCGCGTGCTCGATCTCGCCCAGGCTGCGGGTGAAGGCGAGCTGTTGGGCGTCGTCGATGTCCTGGTTCCGGAACACCAGCACCGCGTAGCGGTCCATGCCGGCGTGGATCGCCGCCACCTCGTCCGGCGCGAGCGGCTTGCGCATGTCGATGCCGGCAACCTCGCCGGCAAAGCACGGTCCGACCTGACGGATGATGACGGGCATGGCGGTTCCTCCTGTTTCTCTGCCGATTAATATTCCTCTCCGCCGCTAGGGGGAGAGGCTAGGAGACGGGGCTAAGACGGGTGCAACCCCCTCTCCCAACCTCTCCCCCGATCGGGGGAGAGGAGGATGAAGGGAGCGTGCGCTTCGTCATCGCTAGCGCGACGGTGACCACGGGGCCGGGACGGCGAAGGTGCTATTCTGCTTGTGCAGCACCACGCCCTCGCCGCGCGGCGGCGGCCATTGGCCGGGCTTCATGGCCTGGGCGCGGCGCGCCTCGCGGTCGCCCATGTTCTTGTAGGCCCAGACGTGCACCCATTGGTTCAGGTCGCCGATGTCGGTGTAGCCGGCGAAGATCAGCGGCGACACGGCGGAGCGCTCCTTGATGCGCGGGCTCCAGGCCTCGATCACCTTGGGGATGGCGCCCGGCCCGTAGGT
>JAFAKN010000254.1 GCA_019235415.1 Alphaproteobacteria bacterium | reverse complement strand
TCTGATCGGTATGTGGTGGGGACCACAGTCGAAGTCGACGGTGGTGGGGCCTGATAAGCTGGATTCCTGCCCAAGCTTGACCGGACGGCTTGACCGGGCCGCTTGGAAGGACGATCTAACGGCCTGAAAGCAGGGTTGTTTCACACTGGGGAGTTCGACCATGACGCTTCGTATCAATTCAACCGCACCCGACTTCAAGGCAGACACCACCCAGGGTCCGATCGAGTTCCACAAGTGGATCGGCGACGGCTGGGTGATCCTGTTCTCGCATCCCAAGGACTTCACCCCGGTCTGCACCACCGAGCTCGGCTACATGGCCGGCCTGAAGCCCGAGTTCGACAAGCGCAACACCAAGATCCTCGGCCTCTCGGTCGACCCGGTCGGCAACCATGAGAAGTGGTCCAAGGACATCGAGGAGACCCAGGGCCACAAGGTCACCTACCCGATGATCGGCGATCCCGAGCTCAAGGTGGCGACCGCCTACGACATGCTGCCCGAGGGCGCCGGCACGACCTCCGAGGGCCGCACCGCCGCCGACAACGCCACCGTGCGCTCGGTGTTCATCATCGGCCCGGACAAGAAGATCAAGGCCATGCTCACCTACCCGATGAGCTCCGGCCGCAACTTCGACGAGGTCCTGCGGCTCCTCGACTCCTGCCAGCTGACGGCCAAGCATCAGGTCGCAACGCCGGTGAACTGGAAGAAGGGCGACGACGTCATCATCGTCCCGGCCGTCTCCGACGAGCAGGCCAAGCAGAAGTTCCCCGGCGGCTGGAAGGCCCCCAAGCCTTACTTGCGCATCGTCCCGCAGCCCAAGGACTGATAGCGGCAGAGGTAAGCCCTCACCCCGAGGAGCGGTCCGAAGGACCGCGTCTCGAAGGGCGAGGGCGACACCGATGACGGACGAACCAGGCGCGTATGCCTACATACTGCGCTGTGCCGACGGCAGCTACTACGTCGGATCGGCACGGCTTGGACTGGATCAGCGCGTGGCAGAGCACAATGCCGCAGTCTATGAGGATACACGTCCAAGCGGCGACCGGTCGTTCTGGTGTGGGCTCAGCAGTGCCAGCAGATCACGGACGCGATCGCGATCGAGCGGCAAATAAAGGGCTGGTCCAGAGCGAAGAAGGAAGCCCTGATAAGGGGCGGCTACGCGATGATTAGCCTGCTCGCAAAACGGGGTACAACGACCAAAACCTCACCCTGAGGAGCGCACGCAGTGCGCGTCTCGAAGGGTGGGACGACATCGAGACTGTGGCCATCCTTCGAGACGCCGCGCTTCGCGCGGCTCCTCAGGATGAGGTTTCCTTTGATCCCTGGACCGGCCTCGTTTAACCCCGCGCGCGTTCGGCGGCGTGCTGGCCGAGCGCGGCGAGCGCGGTGCTGACGATCGACGCGGCGCTGAGGCCGGCCTGATCGTATTGCTTGGCCGGCGCGGCGTGGTCGATGAAGCGGTCGGGCAGGATCATCGGCCGGATCTTCAGCCCGTGGTCGAGCAGACCTGCCGTCGCCAGGTACTGCAGGACGTGGCCGGCGAAGCCGCCGATGGCGCCTTCCTCGATGGTGATCAGCACCTCGTGCTCGCGCGCCAGTCGGCGCACCAGGTCGGTGTCCAGCGGCTTGGCGAACCGGGCGTCGGCGACCGTCGTGCTCAGCCCTTTGGTCGCCAGGTCCTCGGCCGCGACCAGGCATTCGCCGAGGCGCGCACCAAAGTTCAGGATGGCGATCTTGGTGCCCTCGCGCAGGATGCGGCCCTTGCCGATCGGCAGCGGCGTGCCGCGCGCCGGCAGCTCGACGCCCATTCCCTCGCCGCGCGGATAGCGGAACGCCGACGGGCGGTCGTCGATTTGCGCGGCCGTCGCCACCATGTGCATCAGCTCGAGCTCGTCGGCCGCTGCCATGACCACGAAGTCAGGCAAGCAGGCGAGATAGGTGACGTCGTAGGAGCCGGCATGGGTCGCGCCGTCGGCGCCGACCAGGCCGGCGCGGTCGATGGCAAAGCGCACGGGAAGTCTCTGGATGGCGACGTCGTGCACGACCTGATCGTAGGCGCGTTGGAGGAAGGTCGAGTAGATGGCGGCAAACGGCTTGAAGCCCTCGCAGGCCAGACCGGCGGCGAACGTAACGCCGTGCTGTTCGGCAATGCCGACGTCGAAGCAGCGCTCGGGGAAGCGCTCGGCGAACTTGTCGAGACTGGTGCCTGACGGCATCGCGGCGGTGATCGCGACGATCTTCTTGTCGACCTCGGCTTCGGCAATCAGCGCCTTGGCGAACACGGCCTGATAGGCCGGGGCGTTGGCCACCGGCTTGGCCTGCTTGCCGGTGATGACGTCGAATTTCACCACGCCGTGGTACTTGTCGGCGCTCGCCTCGGCCGGCGGATAGCCCTTGCCCTTCTTGGTGACGGCATGGACCAGGATCGGCTTGTCGAGCCGGCTGTCGCGGGCGTTCTTCAGAACCGGCAGCAGATGGTCGAGATTGTGACCGTCGACCGGACCGACATAGTAGAAGCCGAGCTCATCGAACAGCGTGCCCCCGGTGACGAAGCCGCGCGCGAACTCCTCCGCCCGCTTGGCCGCGAGCTCGAGCGGCTTGGGCAGCGCTTCGGCGAAAGTCCGGCCGAGGTTGCGCAGCGTGACGTACGGCCGTCCCGACAGCAGCTGCGACAGGTGGGCCGACATCGCGCCGGTCGGCGGCGCGATCGACATGTCGTTGTCGTTCAGCACGACGATCAACCGGCTGCGCAGGGCGCCCGCATTGTTCATGGCCTCGTAGGCCATGCCGGCGCTCATGGCGCCGTCGCCGATCACCGCGACGACATGGTTGCTGCCGCCGGCAAGGTCGCGCGCCACGGCCATGCCGAGGCCGGAGGAGATCGAGGTCGACGAATGCGCCGCTCCGAACGGGTCGTACTCGCTTTCGCTGCGACGGGTGAAGCCGGAGAGACCACCCTCCTGGCGCAAGGTGCGGATGCGCTTACGGCGCCCCGTGACGATCTTGTGCGGATAGGCCTGGTGCCCGACGTCCCAGATCAGGCGATCCTTGGGCGTGTCGAAGACGTAGTGCAGCGCGACGGTCAGCTCGACCACGCCAAGCCCGGCACCGAGATGTCCACCGGTGACCGACACCGCGGAGATCGTTTCCTGACGCAGCTCGTCGGCGAGCTGGCGCAGCTGGTCGGGACGCAACCGACGGATGTCGGTCGGCAGGTCAATCGTGTCGAGAAGCGGCGTCGCGGTCATAGGACCACTATACTCCTTCAGAAGGTCTCAAGACCGGCGGGAAACGACGAACTGGGCAGCCTGTCGCAGGAGGTCGGCCGCCTCGCCGAACGGCTCGAGATGGGCGGCCGCCTGCTTGGCCAAGAGCTCGGCCTGATCCTGGGCGCGCTCCTTGCCGAGGATCGACACGAAGGTCGCCTTGCCCGAAGCAACGTCCTTGCCCGGGGTCTTGCCGAGCTCGGCGACGGTGCCCTCGATGTCGAGCAGGTCGTCGACCATCTGGAAGGCGAGGCCGAGATCGTGGGCATAGGCGGCGAGCGCCATGCGTAGCGACTCGGCGGCCTTGCCCAACATCGCACCAGAGGTGCAGGAAAATGAGATCAGTGCCCCGGTCTTGAGCCGTTGCAGGCGCGTTATCGCACCAATCGACAGATCCGGCTGGCTCTCCGCCAGAAGGTCCAGCATCTGCCCGCCGACCATGCCATGGGCACCGATCGCCTTGGCGAGCTCGGCCACCAGCACCGCGCGCACCGATGCGTCGCCGTGCGTATCCTCGTGCGCCAGCACTTCGAACGCGAGCGCCTGCAGGGCGTCGCCGGCCAGGATGGCCGTCGCTTCGTCGAATTGCTTGTGGCAGGACGGCCGGCCGCGGCGGAGGTCATCGTCGTCCATGGCGGGCAGGTCGTCGTGGATCAGCGAATAGGCGTGCACGATCTCAACCGCGCTCGCGGTGCGCAAGGCCGACAACGAGGAAACTTTGAACAGCGTTGCGCCGGCCAGCACGAAAAAGGCGCGCAGGCGCTTGCCGCCGTTCAAGGTGGAATAGCGCATGGCCTCGAACACGCGCGCCTCGCCCGTGTCCCCTTTGGGCAGCAAGCGATCCAAGGTGCGTTCGACGGACTGGGCGGCGTGCGCCAAGGCGGCGTCGAACCGACGATACGACGACAAAGGCATGGGCTTAGGTCAGTTGAGGTCGGCCGGCTGAACGGAGACGCTTCCGTCCGCCGAAATCATGATCTTGTCGACCTTGAGCTTGGCCTCGGCCAGCTTTTGCTCGCAGTGCTTCTTGAGCAGCGCGCCGCGTTCGTAGGCGGTGATCGCCTCGTCCAGCTTCACCTGCCCCTGCTCCAGTTGCTTCACGATGCCTTCGAGCTCCTTCAACGCGTCTTCGAAGGACATGCCGGCTATGTCTTTGGGAAGTCCAGTTTCTTTGGCCACGAATGCCTCTCAAGGGGGCCGGCAATCTAGCCGGCTTGGACGGCGGCAGCCAGACGTCCGCCTTTGGGTAACTCCCAAACAGCGCTAGTTTTTGCGCTTTCACAACTGATGATAAGCGAATCCCGCTTCCGCGGCATGGCGGCTTTGCACGTTCGCATGCCAAAACCCCTCCGTGCGCATTGCGGCAATGCAATGACAGTGGCAGGTTCCGCTCCGCAAAGAAATAAACGGCCATTTACCACAGGAGAAGAACGCCAATGGGCAACGTCAGCCACCTCGTCACACGAACCGCCGCTTTGCAGAGCTCGGCCGAGGCCGGCCTCGAAAGCATGCCCGGCAAGGATCGGCAGTTCGTCACCGCGCTGGCTCGCGGGCTCGACATCCTGCGCGCCTTCCATGCCGGCGAAGGCATGCTGGGCAACCAGGAGATTGCGCATCGCACCGGCCTGCCGAAGCCGACCGTGGCTCGCCTCACCCACACGCTGACCGAGCTCGGCTACCTGAATTACATCCGCCGCTTCCGCAAGTACGAGCTCGGGGCGTCGGTCCTCGCGCTGGGCTATGCGGCGATCTCCAGCATGGACGTCCGCCGGGCATCGCGGCAGCCGCTGGAGCAGCTTGCCCATTCGCTCAATGCCTCGACGGCGCTGGGCGGCCGCGACCGTCATTCCATGATCTATCTCGAGGCCTGCCGCGGACCCTCGGTCGTCGCCATCACGCACGACGTCGGCACCCGCGTCCCGATGGCCACCACCGCGATCGGCCGCGCCTACCTCTTCACGCTGCCCGACGTCGATCGCAACAAGCAGATCGATGCCATTCGCCGCCGCTGGCGCGACGACTGGAGCAAGGTGAAGGCCGGTCTCGAGCGCTCGTTCAAGGAGCTGGCCGACCGCGGCTTCTGTGTCACCTGGGGCGAATGGCTGCCTGAGCTCTGCGGCGTCGGCGCCCCGTTGCGCAACTCGGACGGAACGGCCGCCTATGCCATCAACGCCTCGGCGCCGATCTACCAGATCAGCCGCGACCGGCTGGAGGCCGATTGGGGTCCGCGGCTGGTGAAGGTCGCCCGTGACATCCGCACCGGCATGGCGGCCCCGTCCACCGCGGCGGCACCGGCGCCAATGCGGCCGATGGCCAACGGCCAGCGGCCGCCGCTGGCGGCGATGGCCCGGCGGTAATTACTTCAGCTCTGCCGACGCCCGGCGCTCGCCGGTCGTCGGCTCGCAACGCTACTTTTCGCGCATCGACCGTTCATCCCACAGGCGCACCACGTAGCCGTCGGGATCGGCCAATTCCGCGCCGTAACCCCAGAAGGTCTTCTGCGGGCCGTGGGCGAAAGCGATCCCACGCTCGGTCCAGGTCCTGAACGCCGCGTCGACATCGTCGACCTTGAACCACAAGGCGACCCCGTTCGCCGCGGCGCCGTCCTTTTCCTCCAGGAAGATCGCAAACCCGCCGCTGTCCTGCAGCGCAACGGCGCGCCGCTGCGGCACCTCGAACTCGACCATGAGGCCCAGCACCGAGACCCACCAGTCCCGCGACCTGTCGAGGTCGCGGACGGGCAAATTGAGATGATCGAACTTCATCATGGCGCGCACCAAGACGGAGCAGCGGAGAAGGAATCTTCGCCGCAATCTAGTACGCGCGCTACAAGCGTCGCGACGCGATTCTGCTACCGCTCGGCGCGCGTCGGCAGCGTGATGTCAGGCCCCTCGATGTCCTCCGGTTCGACCTCGGGACGGTTGGGCGGTGGGGCGACGAAGGCCTTGCGCACGATCAGTGCCTCGATGGTGCGCTTCCCGTACAGCAAATCGCCCTGCGAGCACTCGATGGCGGCGCCGATGCGCGTGTGGTTGCGTGGACCGTCGGAATTCTCTCCCCGGCTGACGCCGTAATAGTCAAAGAAGGCCACCAGCTGCGCGCACCTCTCCTTCAGCCACACAGTACGCGCGGGCGACATCTTCCGCGCAGATGAAGTTGCCGCTTGCGATGGCGGCTCCGCCGCAACGGCGCGATCAATGGCGACCGAACAAACGAATACGACGGCGCACGCCGTCGCGGACACTGATCGAAACAACTGCATACCCCCTACCTCCTTTGAGTCGGGGGCCGTTTGGCATCACGGGATTTCGCTCGCGCGATGGATTTCCAACAGTTCAGTGAACATCGTTCAGCGAAGCCGCGATGCGACTGTTACGATTAGGTCGCAGGACGCTGACTATTCCGTAAGGCGGCCGTGCGCCCGAAGGACTTCAAGTCCCCGCCACGCAAGATGAATCCGCCACCCAGCACACGGCTCCCCCTGTCCGCGTCGTACACGACGCAGGCCTGCCCTGGAGAGACACCGACTTCCGGCTCATGGAAGCGGACGTACGCACCCTCTTCCGCCCTGTCGAGGGTCGCCGGCCGCAGCGGCTGGCTCGATCGCACCCTGACCTGCACCGGCAAGGCGCCCAACAACGGTTCACCCAGCCAGTTGAAATCCCGCAACACGATTTCTCGGCAGCCGAGCGCCGAACGCGGGCCGACCACAACTCGGCAGCTCGCGGGTTCGAGGCGCACGACGTAAAGCGGCTCGTTATCGGTGCCGTCGCGGCCACCCAGCGCCAGGCCGCGGCGCTGTCCGACGGTGAACCGCACGATACCGTCATGGCGGCCGACGACGCGCCCTTCGAGGTCGACGATGTCGCCCGGCTGCTGTGCGCGCGGCCGCAGCTTCGTCACGACGCTGGCATAGTCGCCATTGGGTACGAAGCAGATGTCCTGGCTATCGGGCTTGTCGGCGACGGACAGGGCGAAGCGTTGGGCCATGGCACGCGTCTCGGGCTTGGAAAGGCCGCCCAACGGGAAACGCAGGATATCGAGCTGCTCGGCCGTCGTGCCGAAGAGGAAGTAGCTCTGGTCGCGCGAAGGATCGGCAGCACGATGCAGCTCCGGGCCGGACCGGCCGACGAGTCGCTGGACGTAATGGCCGGTCGCCAAGACGTCGGCCCCCAACTCGCGGGCCGTCCGCATGAGGTCGCGGAACTTCACCGTGCGATTGCACTCGATGCACGGGACCGGCGTCTCGCCGCGCAGGTAGGACTCCGCGAAAGCGTCCATGACTTCGGCGCGAAAGCGGCTTTCGTAGTCGAGCACATAGTGGGGAATCGCCAGTTGCTCGGCTACGCGACGGGCGTCGAGAATGTCCTGGCCGGCACAGCACGCGCCGGCCCGGCCGATGGCGGCGCCGTGGTCGTAGAGCTGCAGGGTGATGCCGACCACGTCATATCCTTGCTCGCGCAGCAACGCGGCGGTGACCGAGGAATCGACGCCGCCCGACATCGCGACGACGACTCGTGTCGCGGCAGGCGCCTTGTCGATAGCGAGGGAGTTCATGAGCCGCTGTATAAGCGCTGGGCGAGCGCCGCTCCAGTGGCGCTTGCCCGGCGGTTAGTCGCGGCGATAGCCGGTGTCGCGGACGACCTTGGCGACGCCGTTGCGATCGTAGACGATGATCGCCCGGTCGCCCATTTGCACGCTGTCGTCGTCGGCCTGGGCGATGGTGACGCGTTGGCCGTCGTCCTTCTGGACCGTGACCTCGATACCGCGCTTGCTAGTGTTCTGGTCAATCGCGGTGCCGGCGATCGCGCCGCCCACCATGCCCAGGACTGCCCCGACCACCGCGCCGCCCACCGAGTTGGTGGTCGCAGCTCCGACGGCGGCACCGCCGGCGGCACCCAGGCCGCCACCTATCACCGTGCCATCGCTGACGCCCGAGTTGCGGGCGCGCACAGGCACCTCGCGAATGCCGACGATGCGCCCACCTTCACCGCGATAGCCGCCGTAGGCCGTGTTCACGACACCGGGCTGAACCGCGTTGCTTTGTTCGCAGGCCGTGAGTCCGCCAGCCAGAACCAAGGGCAGGAGGAGCGCAAGCAATGACCTGCCGGACTTCGCGACGAGCATCGAGTACCTTCTTTCAGAGCCTGCGAATCAAGATCACCAGCAGGCCGTCTCAGTCCGGAGCGCGGGCCGCATCACGCACGACCTGTGCAACGCCCTGACGATTCTGAACGATCTGTACGCGATCACCCAGCTGAATATCCCCGTCGTCCCGCTGCGCCACCGTCACCTGTTGTCCGTCGTCGCGCTGGACAGTCACCTCGATGCCGCGCGCGGCATAGCCCTGGTTGCCGCTGGCGATGGTGCCGACGATCGCACCACCCACCAACCCCAGAAGGCCTCCGACGATACCGCCGCCCACCGTTTGGGTCGTGACGGCGCCGACCGTCGCGCCACTCATCGCGCCGAGCAGGCCGCCCATGAAAGTCCCCTGGCTCGGGCCATAGCTGCCCGCGCCACCGCCTTGCATTGCGACCTCGCGGATCGACACGACGCGGCCTGCATCGCCTGGGGCGCCGCTGGCATTGCTACCCTGCGGCGGCAACTGGGACGGCGCGCTCGCGACCTGGGTGGTGTTGGGATAGGGGCCGTTGCCGTAGTAGGGCCCACTGCCTTGGTAACCACCGTTGTTCCCGTAGTACGGGCCGCTGCCCTGGTACCCGCCGTTGTACTGGCCATTGCCGCCATAATACGGTCCTGGCCCGCTGCCCGACGGCACTCCTGCTGAATAGACGATGCCGGGCTGCACAGCGTTCGAAGCGCAGGCACCCAACCCCATCAACAGGAAAATCGGCAGCAGCAGGACGCGCATCCAGTTGCCCCTCATGACACCCTCCCGAGCATCACATCTACGACTGCATTTTGGTCCAATTTTGGGCGCCAAGCCAGTAACAGTCCGTTGCCTGCCCAGTGGATTGGTCAAATCCTGGATTGGTCAATCCCGCTCGGCGATCCACGCGGCTTGGATGGCTTCGAGTATCTTTTCGTTCGAGCGGTTGGGATCGTCCTCGAAGTCGGGCAGGTCCATCACCCAGCGATGAAGATCGGTGAACCGCAGGTTCACGTTGTCGGCCTCCGGATGGCGCTCCTCGAGCTCGACCGCGATGTCCTGCACGTCCGTCCAGCGCAACTTGCGCGCCATGGCCCCTCCTACTGCTACTTGTCGACCATCATGTTGCGCGTTGCTGCGGGCAACTTAACCACCAGCCCGTCGAGCGCCTCGCTCATTCTGATCTGGCAGCCGAGCCGCGAGGTGTGGGTGAGGCCGAACGCAAGGTCGAGCATGTCCTCCTCGTCCTCGCTGGCTGGAGCAAGCTTCTCGAACCACACTTTTTCGACGATGACATGGCAGGTCGAGCAGGCGAGCGAGCCCTCGCACGCACCCTCGATGTCGACGTGGTTGCGATGGGCGATCTCCAGCACACTGAGACCGAGCGGCGCGTCGACCTCCTTGCGCGTGCCGTCCTTCAGGATGAACGTCATTTTCGCCATCACTCGCCCACCCGCCTCTCCAGCTGCTCGACCGACAGCCCCGAGAGCGCGTCGCGGATGCCGCGGTCCATACGCCGCTCGGCGAACGGTTTGCTCAGCGTCTCCAGCGTCTCGGCAGCGGCATTGATCTCGTCCCGATCGCCGGCCGCCATTGCCGCCTCCAGGCGTGCCCGGCCGGTATCGATCGCAGCGCGCTCCTCGCTCGAAAGCAGCGCCCCATCCTTGGCCAGGGCCGCCTCGAGGGCGAGCAGGCTGCGTCGCGCCTCGACCCGCGCTTCGGTCAGCAGGCGCGCGTTCATGTCCTCCTCGGCATGCTCCAGACTGTCGTACAGCATGTCGGCCATGTCCTCGTGGCTGAGGCCGTAGGACGGCTTGACCTCGACCCGCTGCGCCACGCCGGTGGTGCGCTCCTGGGCGCTCACCGTGAGCAGACCGTCGGCGTCGACGGCGAAGGTGACGCGAATGCGCGCGGCGCCGGCGGTCATCGGCGGAATGCCTAAAAGCTCGAAGCGGGCGAGGCTGCGGCAGTCGGCCACCATCTCGCGCTCGCCCTGGACCACGTGGATGGCCATCGCCCCCTGGCCGTCCTGATAGGTCGTGAAGTCCTGGGCGAGTTGCACGGGAATCGGCGTATTGCGCGGCACGATCTTCTCGACGATGCCGCCCATGGTCTCGAGCCCCAGCGACAGCGGCGCGACGTCGAGCAGCAGCGAGTCGCCACCACCGGTCAGCGCTTCCGCCTGCAGCGCGGCGCCGAGCGCCACGACCTCGTCGGGATCGATGTCGGTAAGCGGCGGCCTGCCGATCAGCCGCGCGACCGCGGCGCGCACCAGCGGCACGCGTGTCGAGCCGCCGACCAGCACGACCCCTTGGACCTCGGCGGCTGTCACGCCAGCGTCGCGCAGCACGTCGCGGGCGATGTCGATCGTACGCCCTATATAGCGCCTGATCATGGCCTCGAAGTCGGCGCGGCCGAGCGCGTGGAAAGACGGCACGCCGGCGAGCTCGAGACGCGCGGAGGTCTGCTCGCGATCGGAGAGCTGCTCCTTCATGTGGCGGGCCAGCGCCAGCGTGGTCTTCACCGCCGCCTCGTCGACCCGATCGCCAAGCCCATCCCTGTTGCGCTCGGCCAGCATGCGTTCGGCAATGGCGCGGTCGAAGTCGTCGCCGCCGAGCGCGGTATCACCGCCGGTAGCGAGCACCTGGAACACGCCCTTCTCCAGCCGCAGCAGGGAAAAGTCGAACGTGCCGCCGCCCAGGTCATAGACCGCGTAGAGGCCCTCCGAGCCCTTGTCCAAGCCGTAGGCGAGAGCCGCCGCCGTCGGCTCGTTCACCAGGCGCAGCACTTCCAGACCAGCGACACGCGCGGCGTCGCGGGTGGCAGTCCGCGCGGCGTCGTCGAAATAGGCCGGCACCGTGATCACGGCGCGCTCGACGGGTTTTTCGAGTGCCGCTTCGGCACGGTTGCGCAGCGCTTTCAGGATCTCCGCCGAAATCTCGACCGGCGAGCGTGCTTTGCCGCCGATACGCAGCTTCACCATGTCGGTCTCGCCCGTGCCGGGCTCGATCTCGTACGGCAGGACGCCGGCTACTGCATGCAGATCGGCGGCACCGCGGCCCATCAAACGCTTGACCGAGGCAACGACGTTCCGCGGCTCAGAGGCCATCAGCTGCCGCGCTTCATCGCCGACCCGTACGCCGCCCGCACCGGGATACGCCACCACCGACGGCACCAGGGCGCGGCCGACTTCGTCGTGCAGAGCCGCCGGCTTGCCTTGGCGCGCGATCGCCACGACCGAGTTGGTCGTGCCGAGATCGATGCCGACCGCCAGCGAGCCCTCGCCGGCATGCGGCAAAGGCGTTTCGCCGGGCTCGTGGATCTCCAGCAACGTCATGCACTCGACCGTTCGAGATTTGCCCGTCTTGTCCGCGCCTCGTCGGCGAACTTGTCGAGGTAGCGCAGACGAAGGAGCGCCTTTCTGATGGCCGGCTTGTCGCCTCGCAAGAACAAAGTGCCGAGATTCCCTAAAGCCTGCTTCACCTCGTCCCGAGCCTCGACGGCGAGTTTGTCGATCGCCTCGACTGTCTGCGCCTCATGCAGCGCCTCGCGCGCTTCCATCGCCTCCATCAACAGGTCGGGGTCGTCGATCGTCTTGCCGTCGCCCGGCAGCGCGACGCCTTTGAGCTCGGCGAGATAGAACGCGCGACTGAGCGGATCCTTCAGCGTGCGATAGGCGTCGTTCAGAGCCGCCGCTTCCGCCGAGGCGCGTGCCCGTTCCTCGGCGGGCCGATTCGCGAAACGATCAGGATGCCACTGGCGCTGCAAAGCAAAGTAGGCCCGGTCGAGTGACGCGGGCTCCAGCTCGAGCGCCGCCGGCAAGCCCAGCCGCGCGAAATGATCCATGACGCCTCAGACGTGGAAGGATTCGCCGCAGCCGCAGCGGCCCTTCTCGTTGGGGTTCCTGAACACGAAACCCGTCTTCAGCTTCTCCTCCGCATAATCCATCTCGGTGCCGATCAGAAACAGCGAGGCCTTGGGATCGATCAGGAGCTTGACGCCGCCTGTCTCGACCACCTCGTCCATCGGCTGCTGGCCGTCGGCATATTCCAAAGTGTAGCTCATGCCGGAACAGCCCTTGCTGCGCACGCCGATGCGAATGCCGGCGGTCGGCTTGCCGCGCTTGTCGATCAGCTCCTTGATCCGCTCGACGGCCGCCGGCGTCACCGACATGACCTGCGGTCGCGGCCGGCGGGCCCGCGGTGCGGGTGCCGGCGCGGCAGGTGCCACTCGATCATGAGGGGATGTCGTCGTTTCGGTCGTCGTGCTCATGCAATGCTACTCCGCGGCTTCAGCCGTCTGATCGGCCGGCTTCCCGGCCTGCGGCTCGGTCTTCTGGACCGCCTTTGCCCGATAATCGGCGATGGCTGCCTTGATGGCGTCCTCCGCCAGCACCGAGCAATGGATCTTCACCGGCGGCAGCGCCAAGTGCTTGGCGATGTCGGTGTTCTTGATGGTCCCGGCCTCGTCGATCGTCTTGCCCTTCACCCATTCGGTGACGAGCGACGACGAGGCGATCGCCGAGCCACAGCCGAAGGTCTTGAACTTGGCATCCTCGATCAGTCCATCGGGGCCGACCTTGATCTGCAGCTTCATGACGTCGCCGCAGGCCGGTGCACCGACCAGGCCGGTGCCGACGTCGTCATCGTTCTTGTCGAGCGACCCGATGTTGCGCGGGTTCTCGTAGTGATCGATCAGCTTGTCGCTGTAAGCCATGATTGTGCTCCCTCCAGCCTCAATGGGCTGCCCATTCGATTGACTTCAGGTCGATCCCCTCCTGGGCCATTTCCCAGAGCGGGCTCATCTCGCGCAGCTTGTTGACGTGGCGCACCAGTTCGTCGACCGCGGTGTCGACTTCAGTCTCGGTCGTGAAGCGGCCGAGTCCGATGCGAAGCGATGTGTGCGCCAGCTCCTCGTCGACGCCCAGCGCGCGCAGCACGTAGCTGGGCTCGAGCGACGCCGATGTGCAGGCTGATCCCGACGACACCGACAGGCCCTTGATGCCCATCATCAGCGATTCGCCTTCGACATAGGCAAAGCTGATGTTGAGGTTGCCGGGAATGCGATGCTCGAGGTCGCCGTTGACATAGATCTCCGGGAGCTTCGACTGCAGGCCCGTCAGCATCCGGTCCTGCAGCTTCTTCAGCCGTTTGGCCTCGGAGTCCATCTCCTTCATGGCGATCTCGGCGGCCTCGCCGATGCCTACGCAGAGCGGCGTCGGCAGGGTGCCCGACCGGAAGCCGCGCTCCTGGCCGCCGCCGTTGATCAACGCCACCAGGCGCACGCGCGGCCTGCGCCGCACGTAGAGCGCGCCGATGCCCTTGGGACCGTAGATCTTGTGGCCCGAGATGCTCATGAGATCGATGTTCATCGCCTCGACGTCGAGCGGGATCTTTCCCACGGCTTGCGCTGCGTCGGTGTGGAAGAAGGCGCCCTTCTCACGGCAGATCTTGCCGATCTCGGCCAGCGGTTGGATGACGCCGATCTCGTTGTTCACCGCCATGATCGAGACCACGACGGTCTTGTCGGTCACGGCGGCACGCAGTTGCTCGAGATCGACCAACCCGCTTTTCTGCACCGGCAGGTAGGTCACGCTGAAGCCCTGCTGCTCGAGATGGCGGCACGTGTCGAGCACGCACTTGTGCTCCGTCACGGTGGTCACGATGTGGCTACGCCGGTCCTTGTAGAACTCGGCGACCCCCTTGATGGCGAGGTTGTTGGACTCGGTCGCGCCGGAGGTGAAAATCACCTCTTTCTCGTCGCCGCCGATCAGTTTGGCGATCTGCGCCCGCGCTTTTTCCACCGCCTCCTCGGCTTCCCAGCCGTAGGAATGACTGCGCGAATGGGGATTGCCGAACTTGTAGGTAAAGTAGGGCATCATCGCTTCCAGGACGCGCGGATCGAGCGGTGTCGTCGCCTGGTAGTCGAGGTAGATCGGCTGGTCGTTGCGCCGGATCTGGGTGAGTACGGTCATGCTAACCCCTTGAATTCCTAGGCTGCCCGCGCACGCGGCATATCCGACTGCGATACTCGGACATATAGGTCCCGCCACACCGCGATCAAGCGCTCGATTTCCTCTGTCCGGCTGTTCCAGCCCAAACTTATTCTGATGGCGGTTCCGGCCACGGCATCTTGCACGTCCATGGCCGCCAGCACGGCCGAGCGCTGCACCTTGCCCGACGAGCAGGCGGCACCGGCGCTGACGCAGACGCCGGCCAGGTCGAGCGCCATCACCTGCGTTTCAGCCCGCACCCCCGGCATGGAAATGCAGGTCGTGTTGCAAAGGCGCGTCGCCCCGGCACCGAATATCCTGGCATCGACCGCGGTCGCCAGCAGCGCCGCCTCCAGCCGATCGCGCAAGTCACCGACCGCCAGCCCGTTGACAGCTTCGCCCGCCGCCGCGCCGAAGCCCGCGATGCCGGACACATTTTCGGTGCCCGCGCGTCGGCGGGCCTCCTGCCCGCCGCCGCGCCGGTCACTGGCAAAGGGCGCGCCATCGCGCACCACGAGCGCGCCGACACCGGTCGGGCCCCCCAGCTTGTGGGCCGACAGGGTAAGGTAGTCGACACCCAGGCCATGGACATCTACCGCGATCTTGCCGACCGCCTGCACGGCATCGCAATGCACCAGCGCGCCAGCCTTGCGGGCCAGCCTCGAGACCTCCGCGACGGGCTGCACCACGCCCGTCTCGTTGTTGGCCAACATGACCGACACCAAGGCAGGTTCATCGCCGGACGCGAGCAGGCGCTCGAGCGCCGCCAGGTCGATCACGCCCTCGCAGTCCACCGGGACGCGTTCAGCGTCGGCCGCCGCACTCGACACACTGTCATGCTCGATGGCCGAGACCAGCACGCGCCGTCGACCCGTGCCGGTGATGGCCATGCAGTTGGCCTCGGTGCCGCCGGACGTGAATACGACCTCGGCCGGCAATGCCCCGACCAGTATCGCAACTTCGCGACGTGCGCCTTCGACCAGAGCGCGCGCCTTGCGCCCGCCAGCGTGCACCGACGACGGATTGCCGATCACGCCCAGGGCCTCGGTCATGGCGGCGAACGCGGCCGGCCGCAGCGGACTCGTGGCGTTGTGATCGAGGTACGCGAACGCGACCATAGCGGCAGGCCTAGCTGGCCGCGGCCATGCTGTCTGTCTTGGTCTCGCTCTGCGCGGCTGGCGCCTCGGCGATGCGCGGCGCCAGTTTGCGCTCCAGCACGTCGTGCAATGTCACCGAGCTCAGGAAAGCGTGGATCTGGTTGCCGAGCTCCTCCCACAGATCGTGGGTCAGGCACTTGCTGCGGTCAGCGCGGCAGCCGGTCGCCCCCATTTCCGTGCAGCGCGTGGCGCTGATCGGCTCGTCGACCGCAAGGATGATTTCGGAGACGCGGGTCTCGATCGAGGTGCGCGCCAGTCGGTAGCCGCCGCCGGGGCCGCGCACACTCTTCACCAAGCCGGCCCGCCGCAGCCGCGCGAACAGCTGCTCGAGATATGACAAAGAGATTTCCTGGCGGGCCGCGATGTCCGAGAGCGAGACGGGCTTGGCCTGTGCGTGCCGAGCCAGATCGACCATTGCCATGACGGCATAGCGCCCCTTGGTGCTAAGCTTCACCGCATCCTCCTCGAGCAAGTGCCGAAAGGTCTTGAAAACCAAGGCGTTGCTACGATATTTCCGACCCCCACGCTGGGATCTGGGGAAAAACCAACTAGCCTGCTAAGGTTTAGTAAACCCTACTTGGTTGGTCAAGTATCAAGATTCCCCGAAAAATCGCTCCTCCGCGCCGACGGCAACGGCGGATAATGAGGAAACGCCGGAGTGTAGATGCCTGATGTGATGTTCACCGGCCCGGAAGGGCGCCTGGAGGGCCGCTATCACCAGAGCAAGATAGAACATGCGCCCATCGCGCTGATTCTTCACCCCCATCCGCAGTATGGCGGGACGATGAACCACAAGGTGGTGTTCTCGCTGTTCCACGTGTTCGTGAATCGCGGCTTCTCGGTCCTGAGGTTCAACACGCGAGGCGTCGGGCGCAGCCAGGGCCGTTTCGACAACGGCATGGGTGAGCTCAGTGACGCCGCTGCCGCGCTGGACTGGCTGCAAAGCATGAACCCCGATGCTAAATCGTGTTGGATCGCGGGCTATTCCTTCGGCGCCTGGATCGGCATGCAGCTCCTGATGCGGCGGCCGGAGATCGACTGCTTCATCTCGGTCGCCCCGCCGGCCAATTCATACGACTTCGCGTTCCTCGCCCCCTGCCCTTCGTCCGGACTGATCGTCGGCGCCGAGCGCGACGAGGTCGTGCCACTTCCGGACATCCAGAAGCTAGTTGCACGGCTTTCGCTGCAAAAGGGCATCACAGTGGAATCACGCACCATCAAAGGCGCCAACCATTTCTTCCACGAGTCGCTCGACAAGCTTGCCATCGAAGTCGACAAGTACGTGCAGAAGAGCCTCCTGCACCCGCCGGGCCGCGCGACCAGCAACAAGGAACCCTAAGGTAAGTTCAGCCGCCCGCCCGTCAGCGGCCGCGGCGCCCCGGTCGTTCCTGGGAAGGTGATCGGTAGGCCCTGTAGCGAGCGCACCGCGAGGAACGCGAAAGCCTGTGCCTCGATCGCATCGCCGTTCCAGCCCAGACTGTCTGCGGTCACGACCTTGCCGCCCGTCTCCTCGGCGATGTCGCGAACGAGAGTGATATTGCGCGCCCCGCCACCGCTCATCACCCAAAGGCGCACCGCCTGCGGAAAATGCCGGCCGGCCACGGCAATCGCTCTGGCCGTGCCTCGCGTCAGCGTCGCGGCGCCATCCACGACACTCAGCCCATCGGCCCAGGTTTCATTGAAGTCGCCACGGTCGAGCGATTTGGGTGGACGCTTGGCGAAGTAGCCATGCTCGGCGAAGCGCTCCAGCCGGCCCCGGTCGACCTTGCCGGCGGCGGCAAGGGCGCCATCGCGATCGAAGCGCAGCCCCGCTCGCTTGGCGCACCAGTCGTCGATCGGCCCGTTGCCCGGCCCGGTATCGAAAGCGAGCAGCTGGTCGTCCTCGCCGATCCACGTGACGTTGGCCACCCCGCCGATATTCACCACGGCTAACGGCTTCGGCAGGTCGCGCGCCAGCGCAGCGTGGTAGATCGGCACCAGCGGAGCGCCTTCGCCGCCGGCGGCGACGTCGGCGCTACGCAAATCGTTGACCACGCGAACCCCCAGGGCCTGCGCCAGCGCAACACCGTCACCGATCTGCCACGTGAATCGCTTTTCGGGGCGGTGCGTGATGGTTTGGCCGTGGAACCCCACGACGTCGAGACTCGCAATGGCGATGCTGCTCACCCTCGACCATTCGCGCACCGCAGCGACGTGGGCCTCGGTCACCGCCTTTTCCGCCCCGGCGCTGGTGGCATTCGCCTGCTCCGCGCCGAACGACGCGCGAACCAAGTGGCGCACATCGTCCCCGTACGGCACCGTGACAAAGCCGCCAAGCGCTTTCACGGACACGCCGTCGGTCTCCACCATGGCAACGTCGACACCGTCGAGCGACGTGCCGCTCATCAGACCCAAGGCCCGCATGACGTCACGCACCCGCAACCGCGTTGTTCGTCAGCCGCATGAGCACGCCCTCGACGAAGGCGCGCTTCGCGACCGGATCGAAGCGGCGCGACGTCGGCCAGTCGTAACCGACCCAGGCCGGCCGGCGGCGCTTGTCGTCCGGCTCATGCCGGCAGCGCGGAATGATATGCGTATGCAAAGCCGGCTCGGCATTGCCGAGCGTCTCGTTGTTGATGCGATACGCCTCGGTGACGGCCAGCACCGCGTCTCCCGCTTCCACCATGTCGAGCGAACATTGGATGCGCTGGTCGCGCGACATCGCGTTCAGGCTTTCGACCACGGGATCTGCCAGGAGCACGCAAGTAGCCTGGCAGCGGCTGAACATCGCCGATGACCGGCCAACCCGATGGCATGCAGCAGATCAGGTACGGATTCTGCCCTTGTCGCGCCAGAGCGACGAGTTGCTCGATCAGGTTGGCCAAGGGCCATCTCCATTGAGACGGGGTTCCCTCCGTGTTACATCCCCGCCCCCTTACGGACAACGCGAGATGACGGACTTCAGGTCGGATTTCATGCGCATCGTGCACGAGCGCGGCATGGTGCATCAGTGCAGCGACGCGGCGCGGCTGGACGAGCTCCTGGCGGGGGGTCGGCGCACCGCCTATATCGGGTTCGACTGCACCGCCGACTCGCTGCATGTCGGTCATCTGCTGCAGATCATGCTGTTGCGCTGGTGGCAGAAGACCGGCCACAAGCCGATCGCCCTGATGGGTGGCGGCACCACCAAGGTCGGCGATCCGTCTGGGCGCGACGAGAGCCGGCAGCTGCTCACGGCCGAGCAGATCGACGCCAACATGGCGAGCATCCGCAAAAGCTTCGCCAACTACCTGACGTTCGGCGACGGCGCGGGCGACGCGCTCATGGCGAACAACGCCGAGTGGCTCGACACACTGCTCTACATCCCCTTGCTGCGCGACGTCGGCCGGCATTTCTCCGTGAACCGCATGCTCACCATGGACTCGGTGCGGCTGCGGCTGGAGCGCGACCAGCCGCTCTCCTTCCTCGAATTCAACTACATGATCCTGCAGTCCTACGATTTCGTGGAGCTGAGCAAGCGCTACGACTGCATCCTGCAGATGGGCGGGTCGGACCAATGGGGCAACATCGTCATGGGCGCCGATCTCGGGCGCCGCATGCAGGGTGCCGAGCTGTTCGCGCTGACCTCGCCGCTGCTCGCGACCAGTTCCGGCGCCAAGATGGGCAAGAGCGCCGCCGGTGCGGTGTGGCTCAACCCGGAGCGCCTCAGCCCATACGACTTCTGGCAATACTGGCGCAACACCGAGGACGCCGACGTCGGCCGCTTCCTGCGGCTGTTCACCGAGCTGCCGCTCGAGGAGATTGCCCGGCTGGAAAAGCTCGAAGGCCAGGAGATCAACGACGCCAAGAAAGTGCTCGCGACCGAAGTCACCGCGTTGGCGCACGGGCAGGCTGCGGCCGAGGAGGCGGCCGAGACCGCGCGCCGCACCTTCGAAGAGGGCGGCAGGGCGGATACGTTGCCGACAGTCGACGTCGACCGCACCCGGCTCAGCGCCGGCATTGCCGCCTTCGAGCTCTTCCATGACGCCGGCCTCGCCCCCAGCCGCACCGAGGCGCGCAAGCTGATCAAGGGCGGCGGCGGTCGGCTGAACGACAGGCCGATCGCCAGCGACACCGAGATCATCGACGACGGCGACCTCGAAGCCGGCGGCACCTTGAAGCTGTCCGCCGGGCGCAAGCGACACGTCCTGGTGCGAGCCGTCTAAAGATCGTCGCTAGCGAGTCGGCTGGGCCCGGATCGGGGTCGGCGGCGTGCTGTCGTCGGGCACGCTGGTGAACAGGTCGCGTAGCGCGCCCGGCGTCACCGCCGACAGCATGTTGATGCTGGTCCTGAGGTCGTCGAACGGCCCATAGAGCTGGTACGCGACGGCGAACAGGCCGGCGTCCTTGCCGCCGGTCAGCAGCGGTCCCAGGAGCGGCACGTTCGACAGCAGATTGTTGAACGCAAAGGCCGGCACGACCACGCCGGCCAGCCGCGCCGTCTCGTTGCCGAGATCGACGAAGCCCTGCGTCGTGAGGCCGATCGAGGCGCCGCTGGTCCGCCCGTTCTTGATGTTGATACGGTCACCGAGCTTGCCGATGTCGGCCTTCAGGGAGTCGAACTGCTGCAACGCGTTGCCGGCGCGCGCCAACCCGTCGATCGCCGAGTTCAACGTACCCACTCCCCAGCGCGGCGTCACCTTTTGCAGACGGTAGGGCCCCATCTTGAGGAGGCCGGCAAACGGCAAGTTGGCCGACGCATCGTCGTAGTGGCCATTGATCTGCAGCGTTCCCCCAAGCATGCCGTCGACCCAGCCCGCCTCCTGCATCATGAGGCCGAAGTCCGCGATGAAGAGGGCAAGGTTGCGGCCGTTGCCGGCCGGCGTCACGCGTAGCGTCGAACCCTGGCCGGCGCCGATCGCGAGGTCGGCCGCGGCGATGCGATCGGCGGCGAGGTCTATCGATCCATTGGCATAGCCCAACGAGCCGTGCTGCGTCGTTATCTGTTGCAGCTGGAGCGTGAGCCGGGTCTTGGTATGGGCCTGGGCGGCAGCGCCACGGGGATCCTTCGCGGCAAGCTCGTCGCGCACCTTCATGGCGTGTCGCACGCGCGGCAGCTCGAGCAGCGCGCCGCGCACCGAGACCTCGACGCCGAGCGGCCCGCGCGTCCAATCGATCGCGACATTGGTCGGCCCGACGCCGAGCTGGCTGAGGCTGATGGCCTGCAGGGCATTGTCGCCTGTGAACCGCGCCTGGCCCTTGGCCAGCAGACCGTCGCCGCGGCCCTCGAAGTCGATGCTGGAGAGCTTGCCGCCCTGGGCAAGCTTCACGTCCAAGGTCACGAGGCCTTCGCTGCCCGGCGCCTTCCGCCAATCGAGGGGCGCTGCGTCGACGCTGGCGCCGCGCAGATCGAACCGGCCGTTCATTTCGCTCGTGCCGTTGGTGGCCACTTGGTAGGTCACCGTCGCGACCATCGGACCGCTGACGTAGGGCTCGATGGGCGGGAACCCCGCCTTGGCGACAAGGGCCGCCGGGATGGTGCCCTTGAGGTCGTAGCGACTGCGGAACGGCGCCTTCGCGTCGAACATCTGACGCCAGGCAATATCGACGCTGTTGCCATCGAGCTTGCCGGTTCCCGTGACCGCGAACTCCGACCCCGAATACTGCACCTTGCCGTTGGCGTCGGTGAGATCGACATCGCCCAAGGCATCCTGCAGGGAGAAGTGCGATACCGTGGCATCCGTCTTGATCTCGATATCGCTCACGGCGAGCGCGGCGGCCAGCGGGAACCTGAGCGACAGATCGATCGCCGCCTCGCCCCCGATGCGGCGGTAATCGTACAGGAGGTCGCGCGACAGGCCGAGCTTGGGTCGCGACAGGAAGCGCATCACGTCCTGCGCGCTGCCGGTGATCGGCATGTGGATCTCGGCATTTTGCGGCGGCGGACCGTCGAGCCCAGTGAGCTCGATCGAGGCGTCCTTGACGCTGAGGCCGACGGCCTTGCCGCTGGCCACGTCGAAGCGCAACGCGCCATTCTCGTAGCGGGCCTTGCCGAACACCGCCTGCAGCTCCGGCATGTGCGGCATGTAGCGCACGCTCATGCCGCGATAGTCGATCGATCCGACCATGCGGTCGAGCTTGAGCGCCGCCAGGTCGCCGACCGGTGCGGTCAAGCCGAAGTCGGCCGCGACGTCGATCTCGCCGCTGCTGAGGTTGGCGAGCGCCCACTGGCGGCCGCCGGCCGAGAACTCGAGCGGCCAATAGTCGCCCAGCCTGTCGACCGGCACGTGCTTGACCTCGGCACGGCCGGAAAACGTCTGCTGCCCGTGATTTCGCGCCAGACTGCCGGTGACCATGACGGTTGCCGCGCCGAAGTCCAGCGAGAGCCGTTCGATGCTCACCGAATGCTTCTCGCCGTCGAGCAGGATACGCGCCTGGACGTCCTTCACCTTGTGCGATGCCGGCAGCACCCCGGGCAGCGTCACCTGCCCGTCGCCGGCGGTTACCTCCGTCACGACCGTGCGGATGTCGCCGTTGCCGTCGGTCTCGACACGCAGCCGTCCGGCAAGCACAACGTTGACGCCGCGCAGCAAGGCCACGTCCGGCGAAAGGTCGGCCAGGACCGACGGCTTGAAGCCTTCGACATTCGCCTCGACCGAGATGCGGCTGCGATCGCGTGAGTAGACGCCGTCCAGCCACACATCGAACGGGTCACCACTGTGGCCGATGAACCGCGCGCTGGCCGAGATGATGACGCCACGCTGATCGCGCTTCAGCTCGGCGCGCGCATCGGGAGCGGTCCAGGCCAGCCCGGTCTTGACGTCGCGCAGGGTCACCTTGGCCTGCTCGATGCGCACCGAGTCGAGCTGCCCGACCAGCGAATCGTAGTTGGGTTCGGCCAGCAGCTGCTCGACCAGAATGCCGACGGCCTGGTCCTGCGATTGGGCGTCGGGATGGGCGAAGATGCGTCGCAATATGCCGCCCTCCCGATCGATGTCGGCCTCGATGGTGGGCTTCTCGATGGTAACCGATGTCGGCAGGAAGATGCCGCGGATGACGCTGCGCGGGTCGAAAGTCAGTCCCGCCGACGGCGCCGAGGCGACGACCTGGTTCTCGGCGTTGACGAAGCGCAGGCCGTGGAACGCCAGCCGAATCGGCCGGCCGAGGCCGCCCCATTCCAGGGTGATGTGATCGACCTCGGGGCGAACGTTGTTGCCTGGCGCATCGGTCGCACTGGCGATCCTCTCCTTGAGGAAGTCGAGGCTCACCGGGCCGGCCATCAGGCGCAGGGCAATCACCACGAGCAACGCGCTGGCAACCAGCATGGTCCCCAGCACGACGCGCACGCATACCCGGAAAGTTCGCCTGACCAACGCCTGTTGCTTTCAAGTTTCTTGACGCTGGCGGCCGCGCTGGGCGAGCGTGCCGCCGGGATTTGATCAACCTTCTACCGAGCCGCGTTCGTCATGTCTTGGCTTTCGACCGCCCGGCTGCCGCGACCACACGACCCAGAGCGGCTCGCCGTGGCGTGGAAGCGGTGGAGCGAAACCTGCAACCGTCCGGAAGATCCCGAAGCGCGTGCGCTGCTCGAAGCGCTGTTTGGCAATAGCCCGTACCTGACCGAGACCGCGCTACAAGACCCGGTTTTTATGACCGATGTATGGCGCCGAGGTCCCGATGCCATCGACGGCGAGATCGCCGCGGCGCTCGACCACTTCTGCATCGACGCGCGCAACGGTGCGCCGCCCGCGACGATCGCGGCCTGCTTGCGGCGCCTGAAACGCAGGGCCGCGCTCAACATTGCCGTCGCCGACATCGCCGGTGTTTGGAATCTCGAGCAGGTGACCGGCGCATTGAGCCGCTTCGCGTCGCGCTGCCTCGCCGCGTTGGTCGATGCGATCTTGTTGCAGCTCGAGCGCGACGGGCAGCTTGCGCTCGGCGGCGATCCAGAGCGCGCGGCTTTCACCGTGCTGGGCATGGGCAAGCTCGGCGCCGACGAGCTGAACTATTCGAGCGACATCGACATCATCCTGCTCTACGACCGCGAGGCGCCGGCGCTCGCCGGCAACGAGCAGCTGGTGCGGCCGTTCGTGCGCGGCGCTCGCCTGCTGGTCCAGCTGATGTCGGAAATGGCGGTCGATGGCTACATCTTCCGCACCGATCTTCGATTGCGCCCGGATCCGGGGTCCACCCCGCTCGCCCTCTCGGTCCAGGCCGCCGAGCTCTATTACGAAAGCGTCGGCCAGAATTGGGAGCGCGCCGCGATGATCAAGGCGCATCCCGTCGCCGGCAACCTCACGGTCGGGCGAACTTTCCTCGACGGCCTGACGCCGTACATTTGGCGCAAGCACCTGGACTTCGCGGCAATCCACGACATCCATTCGATCAAGCGGCAGATCGATGCCCATCGCGGCGGCGGCGCCGTCAAGGTGCTCGGCCACAACGTGAAGCTCGGCCGCGGCGGCATCCGCGAGATCGAGTTCTTCGCCCAGACCCAGCAGCTGATCTTCGGCGGCCGCAATCCGGCGCTGCGCCTGCGCGGCACCTGCGCGACGCTGCAAGCGCTGGCCGCTACCGGCCACGTTGCCCAGGCCGACGCCCAGGACCTGGTCGAAGCCTACGGCTTCCTGCGCCGGGTCGAGCATCGCCTGCAGATGGTGGCGGATCAGCAGACCCACACCCTGCCCGAGCGCGAGGCGGGCATCGCGGCCATCGCCACCTTCCTGGGCTATCCCGATGCCCGCTCGTTCGAAAGCGAGCTGCTGCAGCACCTCCGCTGCGTGGAAGGCCACTATGCCAACCTGTTCGAGGAGGCGCCGAGCCTCGCCGGCCCCGGCGGCAACCTCGTGTTCACCGGCACCGACGACGATCCCGGGACGCTCGAGACGCTGCAGGCGCTCGGCTTCCGCGACGCTTCAGCGGCGGCGCGCCTGGTGCGACACTGGCATCATGGCCGCTTCCGGGCCACGGCGACAGCGCGGGCGCGCGAGCTTCTCACCGAGCTGATGCCCGGGCTGTTGAAGGCGCTGGGCGATACCGCCGCGCCGGGCCAGGCCTTGCTGAACTTCGACCGCTTCCTGGCGAATCTGCCCGCCGGCATCCAGCTCTTCTCGCTGTTCAAGGCCAACCCGGCCCTGCTTGAGCTGGTGGCGACCATCATGGGCAGCGCCCCGGGGCTGGCCGCCCATCTCGCCCGCCGGACGCTGTTGCTGGACTCGGTCCTGTCGCCGGACTTCTACGATCCGCTGCCCTCGGCCGAGGAAATGGCCGCCGACCTCGGCGCCCAGCTCGACAAGCTCCAGCATGAGCAGGACGTCCTCGACATGGCGCGACGCTGGGCCAACGACCGTCGCTTCCAGGTCGGCGTCCAGCAGCTGAAGGCGATCGTCACACCGGCGCGCGCCGGCATGGCCTATTCCGACATCGCCGCCGCGACCATCTCGGCCTTGTGCGACCGCATCGAGCGGCTGTTCGGCGAAAACCACGGCGGCTTCCAGGGCCGCCGCCTCGCCGTGCTGGCGCTGGGCAAGCTCGGTAGCCGCGAGATGTCCGCGACCTCCGACCTCGACCTGATCTTCGTCTACGACATTCCGTCTGGCATCGAGGCGTCCGACGGCAACCAGCCGCTGCCGCCAATTCAGTACTACACCCGGCTCAGTGCCCGCATCGTGACGGCGCTTACGGCGCACACCAACGAAGGCAGCCTCTACGAGGTCGATATGCGGCTGCGGCCCTCGGGCCGAGCCGGACCGCTCGCCAGTTCGCTGGCGGGATTTATGACCTACCACGCCCAGTCGGCCTGGACGTGGGAGCACATGGCGTTGTCGCGCGCCCGCGTGATCCACGGCCCGCCGCGCCTCGTCGAGCGGCTCGAGGACATCGTGCGATCGACGCTCTGTCGGCCGCGCGACCCGTCTGCCCTGGTGCGCGACGTGGCCGACATGCGCGACCGCATCGCCCGTCACGCGCCGCCCAAAAGCCCGTGGGACTTCAAGCATTTGCCCGGCGGCCTGTTCGACATCGACTTCGTGGCCCAGTACCTCGCCCTGCGCCATGCACCGGAACGACCCGACCTGCTCGACCCGCACCCCGCCGAGATGCTGCGCCGCGCCGCGGACGCCGGCTACCTGGCGCGCGCCGACGCCATCTGCCTGCGCGCGACGCGCGGCCTGCTCGGCGACGTGCAAAGCCTGCTTCGGCTGACGCTTGACGGCGACGAGTCGGCATTCGACGAGGCGAATGCACCCGAGGGCCAGCAGCGCCTGATCGCCGCCGCCGAAGGCATGAGCGACCTCGTCGCCCTGCGCGCGCGCATCGAGGGCGAGACGAAGGCGGTGCGTGCTATATACCGGCGCATCGTCGAGGGGCCGGCGCGCGCGGTCGGCTGGCAGCCGCGGCGTGAGGACAACAGAGGCGAAGACGGGGAGCCAGAGAAATGAGCGTCGAAGCGGGCAAGAAGGCGCCGGATTTCACAGCCGTCACCGACGGCGGCAAGAAGCTCAAGCTGTCGGAGCTGCGTGGCAAGCCGGTCGTGCTGTACTTCTATCCCAAGGACGATACGTCCGGCTGCACCGCCGAGGCCTGCGGCTTCCGAGACCAGCTGCCGGATTTCTCCAAGGTCAAGGCCGAGGTGATCGGCGTCTCCAAGGACAGCGTCGATCGTCACGACAAGTTCAAGAAGAAGTACGGCCTGAACTTTCCCCTGGTGTCCGACGAGGACGGCAAGATCTGCGAGAAGTACGGCACCTGGGTCGAAAAGAGCCTGTACGGCCGCAAGTACATGGGCATCGAGCGGGCGACCTTCCTGATCGACAAGACCGGCACCGTGGCGCGCGTCTGGCACAAGGTGAAGGTACCCGGCCACGTCGCCGAGGTGCTGGATGCGGTGAAGGCTTTGTAACATCCGTGCGCGCGCCGGAGGCGAGAATGAGATTGTCGATCGAATGTGAACGTGAAGCGGATGGTCGCTGGATCGCGGAAATTGTGCAGATCCCCGGCGCCATGGCGTATGGAAGCACGCGCGATGAAGCGATGGCCAAAGCGGAGGTCATTGCCCTTCGCGCCATTGCCGATCGCATCGAGCGTGGGGAGACCAAACCGGTTGCAGTCTCCATATCGCTGGCGGCGTGACGAACTGGCGCTCGACGCGTGCTCGACGCGTTCTGGCAGCCTTGTTGAGACTCGGTTGGAGGATCAAGCGTCAGAGTGGATCTCATCTGGTCTTGAGCAAGGAGGGCTTTCCCGACTTCGTGTTCGCCTTTCATGATGGCGACGAAATCGGTCCGCGGATGCTATCGCGGATTGCGAAACATACGGGGCTGAGCCCGCAAGACATCTGATGAATGGAGATTCGCTATGGTCGACAAAACGAGTGTGTTGATTGCCGGCGCGGGACCGGTGGGGCTGACGCTGGCGAACGAGCTCGCCCGCTTCGGCATTGCCGTCCGGATCGTCGATCCGGCGCCGGCGCGGACCGACAAGTCGAAAGCGCTGGTGCTGTGGAGCCGCAGCCTCGAGCTCCTGGATCAGGCCGGCTATGTCGAGCCGTTCCTCGCCGCCGGCATGCCGGCGCACGGCGCGCAACTCTCCGACGGCAAGAACGTCGTGGCCCGCGTCACGCTCGACGGCATCAAGAGCCGCTATGCCTATGCCCTGATGATCCCCCAAAGCGACACCGAACGGATCCTGGAGGAGACGCTGGAAGGGCGCGGCGTCAAGGTCGAGCGCACCGTTGCGCTGGAGAGCTTCAGGGACCACGGCGATGGCGTGCGCGCCGTGCTGAAGAAGGCCGACGGCACGAGCGAGAGCGTCGAGGCCGACTGGCTGGTCGGTTGCGATGGTGCGCATTCGACCGTGCGTCATGGGCTCGGCCTGTCTTTCGAAGGCACCACCCAACAAAGCGACTGGTATCTCGCGGACGGGCATTGCACCGGACTCGAACCGCACGATGTGATGCACATCTATTGGCACCGCGACGGCATCCTGGCCTTCTTCCCCATCACCGAGGGCCGCTGGCGGGTGATCGCCGACCTCGGGCCCGCCAAGGACGCTGGACGGCACGCCGATCCGACTCTCGAGGAAGTTCAGGCGCTGCTGACGCATCGCAGTTCGCAGCCCATCGTCATGACGGACGCCTACTGGCTGGCCGCCTTCCGCATCAACGAGCGCAAGGTCGCTCACTATGGCACCGGCCGCACCTTTCTCGCCGGCGATGCCGCGCACATCCACAGTCCCGCCGGCGGCCAAGGCATGAACACCGGCATGCAGGACGCCTTCAACCTCGCCTGGAAGCTGGCGCTGGTCATCCAAGGCGTCTGCAAGCCGTCGCTGCTCGACAGCTTTTCCGTCGAGCGCAGTGCGGTGGGCGACATGGTGCTGCGCAATGCGGAACGGCTGACGGATGCCGCCATCATGCGCAACCCCATTGCCCAGGGCCTGCGCAATGCCGTGGCCGCGTTCGCGATGGGATTTCCCATGATCCAGGAGCGCGCCGCCAATATGCTGTCGGAGACCGACATCGCCTATCCCGACAGCCCGCTCAGCCGCACCGCACGCCACGGCGATGGGCCGCGCGCCGGCATGCGCTGGCCCGACCGACTGCCGATGGATTCCGCCAAGCCGCAGTTCCTGGCCGTGGGACCGTCGGGCGTCGTCGCCGAGCTGGCCCGACAGTTCCCCACGCTGGTTCGGATGGGGCCGGAGGCCGCGGCTCTGAAGCTCATTCGTCCCGACGGCTATGTCGGCTTCGACGGCTCGCCGACCGACCGGGCCGAGGCCGAGACCTACCTTCGGGAATTGGCCGGCTGACGGCACTCTGCGGCCGATCCCCCAGCAAGAATCGCGGCCCCGGACCGGCTCTTGCCGCACGATCTTCGGGATTGAACAGGGCGCAGCGGCGCAACGACAGGCATCCGCAGCCGATGCAGCCGTCCAGCCGCTCGCGAGTCCTGAGCAGCAGGTCGATCCTGTCCTGCAACCGGCCGCGGATGCGGCGGCTGATCGCCTGCCAGTCCGCCCGGGTCGGCGCGCGGCCCAGCGGCAGAGTCGCGAGCTCGGCTTCGATTTCCGCCAAGCTCAACCCCAGGCGCTGGGCGATCTGCGCGAACGACAGGCGGCGGATGTCGGCGCGCCGGAAACGCCGCTGGTTGCCTCGGGTGCGCACCGCGCTCAGCAGTCCGCGCTCCTCGTAGAAGCGGATCGCCGACACCGACATCCCCGTCCGCCGCGCCAGCTCGCCGATCGACAGCAGCAATTCGATCGCCATCCGTCGCCTCGCCCGGTTTGAACTGCCTCTCAAATCTACTCTCCCCCTAGCGGGTGAGAGGAAGGAGAGGAGCGGAGCGTTACTCCCTTGACCTCAAGTAAGCTTGAGGTTGTACGGTCGGTGCGAGAAACGCAAGAGCCCAACCGGAGCCAGATCCCATGTCCACGCCGCGCATCGAGCACGTCAACGTCACGGTGAGCGATCCCGAACGCGCTGCCCGCCTCATGACGAGCCTGTTCGGCTGGCGCGAGCGCTGGCGCGGCGCGGCACGCGACGGCGGCTACACCATCCACGTCGGCTCGGATCAGCACTACCTCGCCCTCTACACCGGAGGGATCGCCTACTCGGCCGACGACTTCGCCAAAGGGCAACCGCTCAACCACATCGGCGTGGAGGTCGACGATCTCGAGGCCATCGAGAAGCGCGTGGTCGCCGCCGGCCTGAAGCCGTTCGCTCACGCCGACTACCAGCCGGGCCGCCGCTTCTACTTCCTCGATCCCGATGGAATCGAGTACGAGGTCGTGAGCTACCGGTGAACTGCCCCTGCTGTCATCAGGAGCGAAGCGAGGGATCCTTAAGGCAACAGGAAGGATCCCTCGCTACGCTCGGGATGACAGGGTGCTACGCTCGGGATGACAGAGAATGAGCGGCGACAGCACCCTACTTCTTCGGCGCCCAGCCGTAGATCTTCGCCAGCGAGCCGCCCATCAGCTGCGCCCGATCGCTGTCGGACAGCCGGTCGGTGACGCGGAACGCCTCGACGCCCTCTCTGAAGGTCAGGAGCTTGATCGCGCGGGTCCAGTCGGTGCCCCACATGCAGCGATCGAGACCGAATGTGTCGATGATGCGCAACACCGGGTCCCAGATGTCCTTGTACGGGAACTTCTCGTGGCTGAGCGTGCAGGCGCCCGTGATCTTGATGGCGACGTTCTTATTCTGGGCGAGCGCCAGCACCTTGGGCAGCTCGGCCCACGCCTGCGGCGGCGCCGGCGGCTCGAAAGGTTGCTGCAGCCCGAGATGGTCGATCACGAGCTGGGTATCGGGATGGCGCTCGGCGAGCTTGCCTACCTGCTCGGTGCGACCCCAGCACAGGAGATTGACCGGCAGGTCGTGCCGGCCGGCCTCCGCGAGCACGCGATTGACGCCGGGATCGGCAGGGTCGGACGACACTTCCGGCCGCATCATGATGCGGATCGCCACCGTGCCGTCGGTGCGTGCCCAATCGGCGATGGTCTCGCCGACCTTCGGATCGTTGGGATCGACCGGCTTGATCAGGGCGAAGCGATCGGGATGAGCGTTGCGCACCGACACCGCATAGCTCGCATCGAAGCGGTACATGGTGAACACGGAGATCAGCAGCGCGCCGTCGACGCCGACTTCGTCCATGGCCTTGATCATGTCCGCGCCGGTCACTTCCGGCGGCCCGATCAGCGCTTCGTGCCACGGTCGGCCGGCATGATTGCGCTCGTAGCAATGGACCTGGGCGTCGATCGTCGGCATGTGTCCTCCCCTTCCGCGTCGCGCGCCACGCTAGGAGGAGGCCTCGCCCTGTTCAAGCCCGGACCGGCTCGCCGTTTCGCCGGAGACGTCGCACAGGTCGACCCATTCGGCCCCGACCAGCTCGGCTAGGCGCGCGGGGGTGATGCGCAGCGCACTGTTGGTCGAGCCTGCGGCCGGCAGCACTTCCGCGAAGGCGCGCAGTGACAGATCGCAATAGATCGGCAGCGGGTTGGCGAGACCGAACGGGCAGACGCCGCCCACCGGGTGGCCGGTCAGGTCGGCCACTTCCTGCGGTGGCAGCATGGAGGCCTTGCCGCCCAGCACGCTCTTCACCTTCTTGTTGTTGAGCCGCGCCGTGCCGCCGGCCACCACCAGCACGATACGGTCCCTGATGCGCAGCGACAGCGTCTTGGCGATCTGCGCCGGCGCCACGCCGTGTCCGGCGGCGGCCAGCTCTACCGTCGCCGTGCTCTGCGGCAGCTCGAGGATCTCGATGTCCGGCGCGTGCACCGCCAGGAAGTCGCGGACCGTCTCAATGGTCATCGCGTTGCGGTCCCGCTATTGCTGTACGGTAAGGTCGACGATCCTCGCCTTGTGGGCGTAGATGTCTATCTTCGCCCACATGCGAGCCCGGGCGACGGCATCGGCTTCCGCTTCGGACAAGAACGGGCCGTGCCAGGCAATCGTCTCGGGTATCGGCCGGTTCCAGTTGGCTCGCCCATTCTCGGTCGCATACTCGGCTTCAAAGACGAACCACATTACGCTCCCCGCTTCAACGAATTACCCACCTCGGTTCGAAACGTACCCCGGCCGCTGCCGGCGGGACAGCTTCCCAGATGCCGCCTTGGTCGTTCGTGCCGCGGCGATCGCATCGGCGGTCCACGGCGGTGAGCCGCCAGGCAATCTTTTGGACGAGAAGCCCGATCGGACGCACCTCGACCGGGTTTTCTTGGCATCGAACTCGCCCTACGCTTCCCTTCCAACGGAGGTGCTCGTGCAAGGAGAGGACGTCTACGATTTCATCGTCACCGGCGCCGGTTCGGCCGGCTGCGCCGTGGCCGGTCGTCTCAGCGAAGACGGCCGCTTTCGCGTGCTGCTCCTGGAAGCGGGGCCGCGCGACAGCTATCCGTGGATCCACATCCCGCTCGGCTATCACAAGACCTTCAACAATCCGCGCGTCAACTGGATGTTCGACTCGGAGCCCGAGCCCGAGCTGAACGGCCGCGTGATGTACCAGCCACGCGGCAAGGTGCTGGGCGGCACCAGCTCGATCAACGGCATGGTCTACATGCGCGGCAATGCTGCCGATTACGACGAATGGCGCCAGCGCGGCTGCGAGGGCTGGGACTACGATTCCGTTCTTCCCTACTTCAAGCGCGCCGAGGACCAGCAGCGCGGTGCCGACGACTATCACGGCGTCGGCGGCCCTTTGAAGGTGAGCGACCATCGCTGGCAGCCATCGCTCGCCCGCGCCATGCATGACGCCGCCGTGGAGGCGGGCATTCCGGTCAATCCCGATTTCAACGGCGCGACGCAGGAGGGCGTGGGCTATTACCAGACCACCATCAACAAGGCGCGCCGCTGGTCGAGCGCACGCGCCTACCTCGGCGACGCCAAGGGCCGCCGCAACCTGACGATCGCGACCGGCGCGCACGCCACGCGCCTGCTGATCGAGCAGGGCCGCGCCGCCGGAGTCGAATACCGCACCCCGGCTGGTCTGAGCCAGGCGCGCGCGCGCCGCGAGGTCATCGTGTCGGGCGGCGTCTACGGCTCGCCGCAGCTCTTGATGCTGTCAGGACTGGGGCCGGCGACGCATCTGCAGACGTTCGGCATCCCGGTGCTGCGCGACATGCCCGGCGTCGGCAGCCATCTGCACGACCACTTCAACACCTACGTCGCCTACCGCTGTGCCAAGCCGGTGACCATGAACGACCTTGCGCTCAGCCTGCCCCGCCGCCTGGTGGCCGGCGCGCAGTACGCGCTGGCGCGCACCGGGCCGCTCGCCAGCATGGGCCTGTACGTCGGCGCCTTGATCCGCAGCGACAAGCGGCTCGAGCGCCCCGACCTGCAGATCAACATGTTCGCCTGGGCGATCAAGGAGCGGAACCGCCTCGGCGTGACGCCACAGCCGTTTTCCGCTTTCGGGCTGAGCCCGGTGCATCTTCGGCCGGACGGGCGCGGCACGGTGCGGCTGAAGTCGCCCGATCCGCAGGCGGCGCCCGAGATCCGCTTCAACTTCCTGAGGAGCAGTTACGACTTCCAGGCGCTGATCGAAGGCATGCGCGTCTGCCGTCGGATTGCCGCGCAGCCGGCGCTCCGGCCGTTCGTCGTCGAGGAGATCCTGCCGGGACCGCACGTCACGGCAGAGGACGACCTCAAGGCCGACATCCGCGCGCGCGGCGTATCGAACCTTCATCCCGTCGGCACCTGCCGCATGGGACGCGAGGTCGATGCCGTCGTCGATCCGCAGCTGCGGGTCTACGGCGTCCAAGGACTGCGCGTGGCGGATGCGTCGGTCATGCCGTCGATCATCGCCGGCAATACCAACGCACCCTCCATCATGATCGGCGAGAAGTGCGCCGACATGGTAAGAGCGGCGGCTTGAATCAGCCGCCGCTTCGCGTGGACAAGGCCTCGGCGAGCCGTCAGTAATAGTATTGACGCGGCGTCGTAGCGGCGCCGACGGCGGCGCCACCCAAGCCGCCGACGATCGCGCCGGCTGCCGGGTTGCCGGCCGCGGCGCCTACCAGCGCACCGCCGCCCGCGCCGATGGCGCCGCCGGTGAGTGCGCGCTGGCCCGGCGTATCGCCGCAAGCCGCAGTGCCGAGCGCCAGAGCGGCGCAGATTGCAACAAGTGAGAAGCGTGGCATGAGGGGCCTCGTTCGTTTGTTACGCCGACAACGAACGAAGCCGCACGCGGTTGCCCTTCTCTCATGGCCGATGCGGTTCCCGATACTGCTTCGATTGGACGAGGGACCCTACTCTCGCGACCGTGCCGCGCCTGAACGTCGCGAAGTTCGACATTGGCTTGTTGGGCAACACCTTGCTGGTCTCCCCCGGTTGGATCTTCATCGTTCCGGCGCCGTGGATGATCAGGCGCTTCTACCGGTTCCTCTGCGACCACTTCACCCTGCCGGGGACTTCACGGCAAGCGGGCTGTCGGTGCTCGGCCACGTCGCAGGCTTCTTCGCGGCTTCGCTGTTCATCGTGCCAATCCCGTGGGTCTGGCGCTGGATCTCGAACTGGATGGTGAGCCAGATCAGCGCCCAAGAGGCCGAGGCGCGTTAGACTAAGCCGCCTCCTTGCCCTCGCCCTCTCCGACCCGCGCCGCCAGCGACGCGGCCATGAACTCGTCGAGATCGCCGTCGAGCACCTTCTGCGGGTCGGAGCGTTCGACGCCGGTGCGCAGGTCCTTCACCATCTGGTAGGGCTGCAGCACGTAGGAGCGAATCTGGTGCCCCCAGCCGATGTCGGTCTTGCTGGCCTCGGCCGCCAGCCGCTCGGCTTCGCGCTTCTGCAGCTCGAGCTCGTAGAGGCGCGCCTTCAGCATCTGCATGGCCTTGGCACGGTTCTGGTGCTGGCTGCGCTCCTGCTGGACGGCGACCGCGATGCCGGTCGGGATGTGGGTGATGCGCACCGCGGAGTCGGTCTTGTTGACGTGCTGGCCGCCGGCGCCGGATGCCCGGTAGGTGTCGACGCGCAGGTCCTTGTCTAGAATCTCGATGTCGATGTTGTCGTCGACCTCGGGATAGACCCAGACCGAGGCGAACGAGGTATGGCGCCGCGCGTTGCCGTCGAACGGCGAGATGCGCACCAGCCGATGCACGCCCGATTCGGTCTTGAGCCAGCCGTAGGCGTTGGCACCGTCGACCTTGAAGGCGCACGACTTGATGCCGGCCTCTTCGCCCGCGCTCTCCTCCAGCCAGCTCACCTTGAAGCCGCGGCGCTCGGCCCAGCGGACGTACATGCGGGCCAGCATCTCGGCCCAGTCCTGCGCCTCGGTGCCGCCGGTGCCGGCGTTGATCTCGACATAGGCGTTGTTGGCGTCGGCGTCGCCGGCCAGCAGCGTCTCGAGCCGCGCCTTGGCCGCCTCGCGGCGGGCCTCGGCGAGCGCCCGCTCGGCGTCGGCGATCATGTTCTCGTCGCCCTCGGCTTCGGCGAGCTCGATCAGGCCGGCATTGTCGTCCACGGCGGCGCGCAACTGCTTGATGATGCCGATCGCGCTCTCGAGCCGAGTGCGCTCCTTCATCACGCCCTGCGCTTCCTTCTGGTCGTTCCACAACGCCGGATCTTCGGCGCGCGCGTTCAGCTCCGCGAGTCGAACGACGGCGCGATCGTAGTCAAAGACGCCTCCTCAGGAGCGCCAGCGACTCCTCGATCTCGTTGACCATCGCCAGGGCTTCAGCGCGCATCTCGTCTCAACTCTTCGCTGGGAGCGCGGCACTCCAGTGCCGCTCTTCCTGGTGGTTGCAAGGTCAAGAGCGCCACTGGAGTGGCGCGCTCCCAGCCATGAGAACTTAGTACGTTTCGCCCGTGCCCGACAGTGCCGGGCGGCGGACGTTGCCCGCCTGTTGCGGGCCGCCGGCGTCTATACCCGCACTGGGGGTAGCGCCGTCAACCGGCGCCGGCGTTTGGCCGTAGCCCTCCGAGCCGGGCTCGGTGCCGGGCTTGAAGACCTCGTCGATCGTGCCGCCCTCGTAACTCCACTTCACCAGGCGCAAGCCGGGAGGGATGCGGAACGGCGTCGGCGGCTTGCCCTTGAAGATCACCTTGGCGATCGCTTCGTAGATCGGCGCGGCATTGCCGCCGCCGGTCTCCAAGTTGGAGTGACCGAGCGTGCGGTGATCGTCGAACCCGATATAGACGCCGATGGTGATGTCGGGCGTCGAACCGAGGAACCAGTTGTCGCGCGAATCGTTGGTCGTGCCTGTCTTGCCGGCAATCGGCCGGCCGAGGGCCGCGAGCTGGCCGGCTGTTCCGCGCGTCGTCACCCCCTGCATCATGTGCACGATCTGGCCCACCGACGCGGGATCGTGGAACGGCTTGCGCGGATCGAGGATCTCCGGCGCCTCGGGCTTGCCCGGCCCTGCGTGCTCGCCGCAACCGCGGCAGGTGCGCGGCTCGTGGCGGTAGATCGTCTTGCCGTTGCGGTCCTGCACGCGGTCGACCAGGCTCGGCGTGAGCTCGAGCGCGCCGTTGGCCAACATGGCGTAGGCCATGGTCATGCGCAGAAGCGTCGTCTCGGTGGCGCCAAGCGCATTGGGCAAGTAGGCGCCCATATTGTCGACGACGCCGAATTCCTTGGCGGTCGCGACCACCTTCTTCATGCCCATCTGGGCCGCCAGGCGCACCGTCACGAGATTGCGCGACAGCTCGAGCGCGCGCTGCAAGGTCATCGGGCCCATATAGTCGCCGCCGTAGTTCTTGGGCGACCACACGGGCTGGCCATAGCCTGGGTCGTAGCTGAACGGCTCGTCGGCAACGACCGACGCGGGCGAAAAGCCGGAGTCCATGGCCGTCAGATAGACGAAGGGCTTGAACGAGGAGCCGGGCTGCCGCGCTGCCTGGACCGCACGGTTGAACTGGCTGCGGCCGTACGACCAGCCGCCGGACATGGCGAGCACGCGGCCGGTCTGGGTATCCATGACCACCACGCCGCCTTCGACGTTGGGCACCTGGCGCAGCGCGTAGGTCTTGGGTGGATAGGGCTTGCCGCCGTTGGCCGGCTTATCGACCTTCTCGACCACGATCACGTCGCCCACCGACACCACGTCACGCGGGCTGCGCGGCGGCGCGCCGGTCCGCTGCTCGGGCAGGTTCGGCGCGGCCCAGGTCATCTCGGCGAACGGCAGCGTGCCATCGCCGTCGGCAAGTCCGACCAGCTGGGCCGCCTGGGGATCGACCTTGCTCACGACCGCGAGCTGCCAGCCCGGCGGGCCGGCGAGCGGCCGCCGCTGGGCGATGCGCGCCAGCTCCTCTTCCCAGGCGCTCATGTCGGCGATCTTGGCATACGGGCCGCGCCAGCCATGACGCCGGTCGTAGGTGATCAGGCCGTCGCGCAGCGCGTTGTCGGCGACGGTCTGGATCGCCGGGTCGAGCGTGGTGCTGACTGTCAGGCCGCCTTCGTACAGGCCCTTCTCGCCGTAGGCGGCGAGCAGGTTGCGACGCACTTCCTCGGCGAAGAAGTCGGCCTGCACGATCTCGGTCGCGCCACGCTTGCGCAACACCAGCTTCTCGGCCTTGGCCTGCTGCATCTCGGCCTGGGTGATGTAGCCGTCCTCCAGCATGCGGCCGAGCACGTAATCGCGCCGGGCATAGGCTTCCTTCTCGTTGCGCGCGATGCCGTAGCGGTTGGGCGCCTTCGGCAGGCCCGCGAGATAAGCGATCTCAGACAGGGTGAGCTCGCCCAGCGAATGGTCGAAGTAGTTGATGGCCGCCTGTGCAACGCCGTAGTTGCCGGCGCCGAGATAGATCTCGTTGAGATAGAGCTCGAGGATGCGTTCCTTGGAATAGGTGTTCTCGATGCGGAAGGCGAGGATGGCCTCGCGGATCTTGCGCGCCAGCGTCGCCTGGTTGGAGAGCAGGAAGTTCTTGGCCACCTGCTGGGTGATGCCCGACGCGCCCTCCGGCCGCTTGCCGGGATTGGAGAGATTGGCGATGACAGCGCGCGCCACGCCCACGAAGTCGACGCCCGGGTGCGAGAAGAAGCGCTGGTCCTCCGCCGCGACGAACGCCTCGAGCAGCCGTTTGGGCATGGCGGCGACCGGCACGAACACGCGCTTTTCGCGGGCGTACTCGGCAAGCAAGCGGCCGTCGGCAGCGTACAGCCGCGACACCGTGGCCGGCTGATAGTCGGCCAGCTGCTTGTGATCGGGCAGGCCGTGGCTGAAGTGCCAGAACAGCCCGGCGACGGTACCCGTCCCGACGATGAGCAGGGCCGTCGTGAAGGCCAGCAGGATTTTGAAGAATTTCAGCACGGCGACCTTTTTACCTTTTCCTCCCCCATCTTACGGGGAAGGTGCCCCCCGTCTAACGGGGCGGAGGGGGAAGGCCACAGAATGAACTCATCGTGGCCTTCCCCCTCCGCCCCGATGGGGCACCTCCCCCGTATGACGGGGGAGGACGACTGTGCGCAAGAGTTAAGCCTTTCGTATGGCAGCCGCCGTGCCGAAATGGGCGTCGACCGATGCGCGCAGGGCACGGGCCAGCGCCTGTTGGTGCTGGCGCACCGTGAGCAGCTTTTCGTCCTGGGCGTTGGACAAGTAGCCCATTTCGACCAGCGCGGCGGGAATATCGGGCGAGGTCAGCACGGCGAAGCCCGCTTGGCGATGGGTGTGCGGCAGCAGCCGCACGCCATTGCGGGCGAATGTGTCGACGATCGTGTCGGCCAGTCGGCGCGAGTTGTTGACGGTGCCGCGCTGGCTCATCGCAACCAGGCTGCGCGCCACGACATCCGACTGCTCGCCAAGCCGCACGCCGGAAACGACCGCGTCGGCCCGGTTCTCGCGCGCCGCCAGGGCGGCCGCTTCGCGGTCGGTCGCCTCTTCCGAGAGCGTATAGACGGAGGCGCCGCGGATCGACGAGTCGGCGTGCGAATCGGCGTGCAGCGACAGGAAAAGATCGGCCTTCGCCGCCTCGGCATGCGCCACGCGCTCGCGCAGACCCACGTAGCTGTCGCTGAAGCGGGTCAGCAGGACGCGGTAGCGCCCGCCGGCCAGCAGCTCGCTCTGCAGCTCGCGCGCGACCGCCATCACCACACCCTTCTCCTGCGTGCCGCGCACGCCAAGGGCGCCGGGGTCGCGTCCGCCGTGGCCAGGATCGAGCATGATGAGCTTTGGCTTGGCCATCGGGAGAAGCTTGGGCGGCGACTTCTTCGAAGGCTCTGCCCAGGCCGCGGGCGTGGCCAAGCCGGAGGCGGCGACACCGCCTGAAATGGCAGCCAACATCTCGCGACGTGAAATGGCGGGCATGACGAGGCCCAGTTTTATGAGGGGAAACTTATAATTGTCCGTATATGTTAAGGTTGATAGCTAGGATTCGCCGTAAATTCAAGTATTTTCAACCGCTTACGGATATTACTGGATAAACGCAATCTTTTGATTGTCGCTCCGGATCGAACCCCGTATGTTGCGGTTCGCGAGCAGTCGCCGTCGTTCGGTCCTCTCCAGCCTTCGGGCAAGCGAGGGGACCGACGGCAGTTTCCAAGCTGGGCCGGGTTGGCGCCCTCCTAAAGATGGGCGCGCCGGGCCTGCAAAGGGACTGTCAGACAGGCGGTGGCTATAGGAAACCCGAGGTCGGCAGGACCAGTACAGGTCCGGCGGCGCGATGCTTCCCCGTCTTGGCCGGAGTTGGCCGTTCGACGGGTCGATGGCGCACCGCTCCCCTCGCACCACAGAGGCGGTTCGCCGCCGGTCGCTCGCCGCCGGCAGGACAGGATCGCCTTGGGAGCGAGCCATGGCACGGCGCATGCTCATCGATGCGAGCCATCCCGAGGAAACGCGGGTGGTCGTGGTCGACGGAACGCGACTCGAGGAGTTCGACTTCGAGACCGCGAGCCGCAAGCCCCTCAAGGGCAATATCTATCTTGCGAAGGTCATTCGCATCGAACCGTCGCTGCAGGCGGCGTTCGTCGAGTACGGCGGCAACCGGCACGGGTTCCTCGCCTTCTCCGAAATCCATCCGGACTACTATCAGATTCCGGTCGCCGATCGCGAACGGCTGATCGCCGAGCAGCAGCGTCTGCAGGCGGAAGCGGAGGAGGAACCCGAGCCGCACCGGACCCGGGTCGATCGGACCGACATCGACGAGGTCAAGGCCGAGAACCTGGCCGCTGTCGCGCCGCCGGAGAACGCGTCGGCGGTGCCGGGTGCTACGCCTGAAGCTGCGCCGCAGGCCGCTGCCGAGGAAGGCGCCGTCGCGCCAAGCGACGAACCGCCCGTCGGGCCGACGGCGGCAACCCGCGCAGATGCCGCGCTGTCGCCGGCCGATGTCGCTCGTCCGAACGAGGAGACGAGCCCCGAGCAGAGCGCCCAGCCTCGAGGCTTCGATGTCGCCGGCGAGCGTCTCGAAGCGCCGACCGAACCCGAGGAGTCTGCGGAAGCCGTCGGACACGCGCAAGCCGTGATGGCGATGGACCCCAGCGACATCCCGACCGGCGCCACGGAAGCTGATGTGGTCGCCGAGCTCGCCGAGCCGCCGACGCCCACTGACCTTGCCAAAGACCTTCCCGGCAACCTTCTGCCCGAGGGTCCGGAACGCGAGGCGATGGCCGATGCCGCGGACGCGCCGCCGGCGGACGTGGTCGTCGAGATCCTGGGCGGCGACGAGGCGATCGAGCAGCGCGAGACGCGCGAGCGTCGGCGCCGTAACCCGATCCGCCAGTACAAGATCCAAGAAGTCATCAAGCGCCGCCAGATCCTGTTGGTGCAGGTCGTCAAGGAGGAGCGCGGCAACAAGGGTGCGGCTCTCACCACCTACCTGTCGCTGGCCGGCCGCTATTGCGTGCTGATGCCCAACGCTGGCCGCGGCGGCGGCATCTCGCGCAAGATCTCCAACCCGGCCGACCGCAAGCGCATGAAAGAGGTCCTGAGCGAGCTCGACGTGCCGCAAGGCCAGGGCGTGATCCTGCGCACCGCGGGCCTCGAGCGCAGCACCATCGACATCAAGCGTGACTACGAATACCTGACCCGGTTGTGGGATTCGATCCGCGAGCTCACCATGCGCTCGACGGCGCCGGCGCTGATCTACGAGGAGGGCGACCTCATCAAGCGCTCGCTGCGCGACGTCTACGACACCGACATCGCGCAGGTGCTCGTCGAGGGCGAGGCAGGCTACCAGGCGGCCGCGGAGTTCATGCGCCAGCTGGTGCCGCACCAGGCCGGCAAGGTCGAGCTCTACCGCGAGCCGATCCCGTTGTTCCACCGCTACCAGGTGGAAAGCCAGTTCGACGCCATGCACTCACCGGTCGTGCAGCTGAAGAGCGGCGGCTACATCGTCATCAATCCGACCGAGGCGCTGGTCGCCATCGACGTCAACTCGGGCCGCGCCACCAAGGAGCGCAACATCGAGGAAACGGCGGTGCGCACCAATATCGAGGCGGCCGAGGAGATCGCCCGCCAGGTGCGGCTGCGCGACCTCGCCGGGCTGATCGTGATCGACTTCATCGACATGGAGGAGACGCGCCACCAGCGCCAGGTCGAGCACAAGGTCAAGGATGCCATGCGCCATGACCGGGCGCGCATCCAGATCGGCCGCATCTCCGCCTTCGGCCTGCTGGAGCTGTCGCGCCAGCGGCTGCGGCCGAGCCTGCTCGAGCATTCGACCGAGATCTGCCCGCATTGCGCCGGCACCGGCCGCGTCCGATCCATCGAATCGGCGGCGCTGCACGCGCTGCGCGCCGTCGAGGAAGAGGGCGTGCGCAAGCGGGCGAGCGAGATCGTGGTCAGCGTGCCGCCCAACGTCGCGCTCTATCTGTTGAACCAGAAGCGCCACACGCTGTCGGAGGTCGAGCTGCGCTATGGCTTCTCGGTGTCGATCGAGGCCGATAGCGAGCTGCACGCCGCCGACTGCGAGATCGAGCGGGTGCGCGGCCGCCGCGACGAACGCGACCGCCCGGCCCTGGAGACTGCGCGCGCGAGCTACGATGAGGTCGCCGAGGAGCAAGCGTCGAGCGAGGCCGGCGGCTTCGATGCCGCCGACGCGGGCGAGCGCGAGGACGAAGACGCCGACGGTCGCGACGGTGGTCGCCGCCGCCGGCGGCGCCGGCGGCGGCGCGGCCGGCGCGACGGCGAGGGCGAGGCCGCCGACCGCCCGCAGGCGATGGGCGAGGAGGATCGTACCGGCGACGAGCCTATCGGCGAGGCCGACGATGAAGGCCGCGAGCCCGACGGCGAGGCAGAGGGCGAGGCCCCGCACGCCGACGCCGACGGCGTCGGCGAGGAGCGCGGCGAGGGCGACCGCGATGACGGCGACCGTGGCCGTCGCCGGCGGGGCCGGCGCGGCGGCCGCCGGCGTCGCCGCGAGAACGGCCCCGACGAGGGCCACCAGGAGGGCCATCAGGAGGGCCACGAGGAGGGCTACGCCCACGGCGAGGCGTCGCCTGAGCGGGTCAACGTCGCGATACCTGTCGAGGGTCGGCCCCTCGGCGGTGGGACCGTCCAGGATCGGCCCGTCCAGGATGAACCTGTCGAGCACGCCGCCGAACATCACATACCCCTCGACCAGGCGCCTTTCGGCGACGAGCCGACAGTGGTGGTCCAGGTGCCTCTGCCTCCGGAGCCAGCTGCGCCTCCCGCGCTGCGCCCCGCACCACCCGTCGCGGCCGCCGCACCGCAAATCCCGCCGGATGCCCCAGAGCCGACGGCTCCGCCCCCGCCCGTGGTGCCGGTCGTGCCGGTGATCGACACCCCGGCCGCCAACCCCAAACGCGGCTGGTGGCGGCGGTAGGTCCTCTCGCCGGACCGCGAGCCTCAAGGCTCGCTCCTCTGTCATCCCGAGCGAAGCGAGGGACCTTTACGACAACAAGAAAGGTCCCTCGGCTGAAGTTTACCCTGAGCTTCGCGAAGGGGCCTCGGGATGACATGAGGCGGGCCTGGAGGCCCGCGATCCGGCAAGAAGCTAAGTCCGATCCGTCCGATAAACCGCGAGCTCGGCGCGGGTGTCGGCGATCGAGAACCAGCGGTGCTGGTCGGCGCGGAAGGCGCGCCAGTTGGCCAGGATCTTCTTGAATTGCTCGCTCTGCGCCGCCTCCTCCTCGAGCACCTGCTCGAGCGCGATGCGCAGCGCCTTGACGACCTCCTCGGGCAGCACCGAGAGCTGCGTGCCGGCGGCGACCAGGCGCGCGATGGCGGTGGCGTTCTTGGCGTCGTAGGACGCGAGCATCTCGGTCATGGCGTAGTTGCAGGCGTATTTCAGGATCGCTTGATAGCGCGGCGGCAGACTGGCCCAGGCCTGCTTGTTCACCATCAACACGTTGATCGCCTCGAGCTCCATCACGCCCGGCGTGTAGTAGTACTTGGCGACCTTGTTGAAGCCGAGCTTCTCGTCGTCGTAGGGCCCGACCCATTCGCAGGCATCGATGGTGCCGCGCTCCAGCGCGGGATAGATGTCGCCGCCGGCAATCTGCTGCGGCACCGCGCCGAGCTTGGCCATCACCTTGCCGCCAAAGCCTGCGGTGCGCATCTTGAGCCCGACGAAATCGGCCGGCGTTTTGATCTCCTTGCGGAACCAGCCGAACATCTGGCCGCCGGTTTGGCCGGCCGTCAGCGAGACCACGCCGAAGCTGTCGTAGATCTCGTCCATCAGCTTGCGGCCGTCGCCATACATCATCCAAGCGTTGTGCATGCGCGGCGTCAGCCCGAACGGCAGCGAGCCATCGAAGATGAAGGCCGGGTTCTTGCCGATGTAGTAGCCGGTGTAGGTGTGGCCGCATTCGACCGTGGCATTGGCCACCGCATCCAGCACCTGCAGGGCGGGCACGATCTCGCCGGCGCCGAACGTCGTCAGCACGAACTTGCCGTCGGTCATCTCGCCGACCGCGCGCGCGATGGTCGTCGACGCGCCCCACAGCGTGTCGAGGCTCTTGGGGAAGCTCGCGGTCAGCCGCCACTTGACGTTTTCGTTGGTTTGCTGGCCGAACGCTGCCGTGGCACCGAGCGCCGCAAACGACGTTACGGCAGCAGCGGGCGCAAGGCGCCGGCGGGTAATGGTCATTTGTTCCTCCTGTTTGCGCCGGCGAACTCTAGGCGGCGCTCCAGGCGCCGTCGATTGCGACCCCGGGGCATCGAGAGCATTCGGACCGCACAGCAATGCGACCGAATTGGATCTCCCTTATGCGCAGGAGATCCTGCTTCGCGGCAAGGAGCGCGCCAGCGGTGGCGCAGTGACCTGCGCCACCACAGCCCGCTCTATTCCACTATTCCGCAGGCACCGTCAGGAGGTCGCCAGTGAGCTCCTTGCCCTTGGTCTCAGGTCCCATCACCACGAACACGACGACCAGCACCAGGAAGATGGTCGTGCTGACCATCATGGGGACGGCGAAGCCCATGCCCCGCTCCACTGCAAAGTAGCTCAGCACGGGCGCGATGAAGCCGCCGAAGATCGCGCCCTGGTGATAGACGAAGCCCGACGCGGTGGCGCGCACCTCGGTCGGGAAGCGCTCGGAGAGATAGCTCGGATTCTGTCCGTAGATTGCGCCGCCGAAGACGCCCTGGAGGATGAAGCCGCCAATCACCAGGGTCGGATCCTTGGTCCAGAGATAGAGCGGCGTGATGACGATCGCGATCAGCGCCGGCACGTAAATGGCGGGCCTCCGCCCCCACCTGTCGGCGACCACGCCCCATATTCCGTTGCCGGCGAAGACTACGATGTTGGCCCAGAACAGCGGCACCGCCACCATCGCCGGCGTCCATTGCAGCTCCTTCTGCAGGTAGGTCGAGAACAGCGCCCAGATCGAGTAGTAGACGCAGAAGGCGGAGGCCATCCAGGCGCAGCCCGTGAGCGTGTTGTAGAGGTGCTGGCGCTTGAAGATCACGAACAGCGGCAGCTTGACCTCGGCCTTCTTCTCGGCCTGCTGGCGCTTGTTCTCGACCCACACCTGCGGTTCCTTTACGAAAAAGCGGATGTAGACCACGACCAGCGCCGGCAGGATGCCGATCCACAGCATGCCGCGCCAACCGAGGGAATCGTAGAGCGTGCCGTAGACCAGCGCCGACAGCGCGAAGCCCAGGCCCCATGAGCCTTGCAGGATGCCGCTCATGAATCCGCGCGAACGCGTCGGCCACGATTCCATGGCGAGAGCCGCGCCGGCCGGCCACTCCGCGCCCATGCCGATGCCCAGCAGGGTACGGAATATCAGCAGGAAGGTGAAGGTGGGCGAGAAGCCCGCGATGAAGTTACAGATCGAGTACCAAAGGATGGAGATCATGAGCGGCGCGCGCCGCCCCAGCCGATCGCCCATCCATCCGGCCGCCGTGGCGCCGACCAGGCGCATCCACAGGGTGAGCGTGAAGACGATCGCAACCGCCGTGATCGGCACGCCGAACTCCTGGGAGATCGGCAGCATGATCAGCAGGAAGATCGTGAAGTCGAACGCATCGAGCGTCCAACCGAGCCAAGCGGCGATGTAGGCGTACCACTGGTCCTTGGTCGGTTCCTTCCACCAGGGCACGGCTTTGGGCGTGACGGACGCGGACATCTGCTAAACCTCCCGTTTTTTCATTGGGTACAGGTTTACGCGGACATACTCCGACCACTCGTACTGACGCCTGCTTTATGCTGAAGGGCTCGCATACTGCGCCTGTCGCGCTGCGATGACAACCGGGCTGCCGGGAGCGGGCCGGCTCCATGCCGGCCTTTGTGCCAGCTTGGCTTGGTTCCGACACGACTGGCAACGCACCGGACTCGATCGCATAATCGGGCGATGGGACGAGGCAAGGCCAGGCACACGGCAACGCCTGCGGCTAAAACATCGCTGCATCTGCGGATCGATTTCGGCGGCGAGCGCTCGATCGGGCCGGGCAAGGTGCGCCTGCTCGAGCTGATCAACGAGACCGGCTCGATCTCGGCCGCCGGCCGCGCGCTGGCGATGTCCTACCGCCAGGCGTGGCTCTTGATCGACGAGCTCAACCGCATGTTCCGCGAGCCGGTGGTGATCGCCCAGACCGGCGGCGGCGGTGGCGGCGGCGCCGTCGTCACCGAGACCGGCAACGACATCGTGCGCCTCTACCGCGAGCTGGAGCGCCGCGCCTATGGCGCGTCGACGCCCGAGATGCGCTCGCTCGCCCGCCTGCTCGCCCCGGCCCTGCCGACGGCGACGAAAGTCCACTGACTTCCGGAGCCCGGCCCCCGCTGTCATCCCGAACGCAGCGAGGGACCTTTGAGGCAACAGGAAGGATCCCTCGCTACGCTCGGGATGACAAGGCGGGCGGGACGCCCGTGGTCGTCTAAGTGTTAAGGATCGCCGACCTGGAAATCGCCGGCCTGCGCCGGCGCCAAGGGCTTGAACAGGCTGCGATCGGGCTTGAGGTCGAGGAGCGGCGTGCCGTCGAGGCAGTCGAGCCCGCGCACCAGCAGCGTCGATCCCTCGACCTTCAGGAGCTGGACGATCGCCGTGCCGATCGGGTTGGGCCGCACCGGCGTGCGCAGCGAGAACACGCCGCGCGCCTGCCCGTCGCTGCGCGGGCTTTGCAGGGCGAGGTCGCGCCGCGACTGGTCCAGCCAATAGAGGACCTCCAACCGCTCGAGCCCCGCCACGCTGTCGAGCCCCTTGTCCCACGGCGGGAAGACCTCGATCCGGCAAGTCGGGCCATCCAGCCGGCCCTGCCGCGGACAGGTCAACCGGTCGGTCCATGGCGTATGGATGCGACCGATGAAATAGATCTCGGCGTCGGTGCGGTCCGGCAACTCGATCGCGACTTCGCCGGGACGGACCTCGTTCAGGCGGACCATCGGCTCAGCCGTCGAGGCCCATCATCACGTCGGACGCCTTGATGATGGCGTAGGCCTCCTGCCCGGCCTTGAGGCCGAGCTCGTCGACCGCCTCGTTGGTGATCGAGGCAGTGACGATGGTGCCGTTCACGTCCAGCCGGACATGCGCGGTGGTCGCCCCTTTCTTGACCTCGACGATCCTGCCCTTGAGGCGGTTCCTGGCGCTGATCTTCACGCTGAGCTCCTTCCACGCGTTGTATCGGTCTGAATGCAGCGCCCATTGGAGCAGGCCGCGGCTTCCCTGGCAACCGCAGAACCGCGCGTGGCGGCCGCCCTTGCCCCCGCGGTCGCGGTCTGACACGATGCGTTATATCCTATGGAATACATCGTATCGTGACCGCCTCGCTTCGCCTCGATCCTTGGACCCTGCGCCCGCGGGCCGGCGCGGCGGTGGGCTTGCCTCAGCTGACCATCGAACGCCTGCCGCTGCGCATGATCGAGCCGGCGCCGGCCCCGCGCGGCGCGCGCCGCACGCGCATCTGGGAGCTCTCGTCGCACTTGCATTGCTCGATCGTGGGCACCTGTCTTTCGACGGTCGAGCTGTGCCAGCTGGTGGCCAAGTGCAAGCTGAGCGAAGGCGGCAGCGATCACGACCTGCACTGCCAAGGCGTCCTGCTGGCCGGCCTGCGCGACGGCCGCGCCAAGCTCCTGCACAAGGCGCTCGACCGGCGGCACCGGGCCGCGATCGCCCGCTTCGACGCCGCCGGCACGGTCGACGAGGTCCGCGCCCTGTGGCGCCAGGCCGTCCAGCAGGGCGAGATCCCCGGCGGCTATTGGGCGGCCCTCACCCATCCCGCCACCACCGATGCCTTGGTCCGCGAGGTGTTCGGCGAAGTCCACATGCTGTCGCATCTCGTCGGCGCGGCGAACCGGGCGGACATCCGCCGGCTGAGCGAGCTCGAAGCCGAGAACGCGCGGCTGAAGCAGAAGCTCGCGCGCCAGCAGGACCACCTGCGCGACGCCATCACCGCGCGCGACCAGCGGATCCGCGGCCTGAGCGAGCTTTTAGCGCACCGGATCGCCGAGCAGCCCGCCGAGACGACGGCCGACGACGAGGCGCTGGCCCCCCTGGTGGCGAGCCTCGAACGGCGGCTGCGCGGGGAAGCCGGTCGGCGCGCCGCGCTCGAGGAGCGGCTGGCGACCGCCAACGAGGCGCTGCAGCGCGAGCGCCGTGAGACCGAGACATTGCGACGCCGTGAGCAGGCGCTGGGCAAGGAACTGCAGGCGCTCGAAGCCGAGCTTCTCGCGCCTGAACGCGAGACAGGAACGCCCGCGGCGTCGCTCGACGGCCTGTCGCTGCTCTATGTCGGCGGGCGCACCGATCGCGTCGGCCATCTGCGCGCGGCCAGCGAGCGGCTCGGTGTCTGTTTCCAGCACCACGACGGCGGCGTCGACGACCGCAGCGGCCTTCTAGGCGGCCTGGTGAGCCGGGCCGACCTCGTGATGTTCCCGGTCGACTGCGTCAGCCACGAAGCGGTGACGCTGGTGAAACGCCTCTGCCGACAGATGGGCAAACGCTACGTGCCGTTGCGCAGCACCGGCATCGGCTCGTTCGCCGCCGCGCTCGCCTCCCTC
>JAFAKN010000756.1 GCA_019235415.1 Alphaproteobacteria bacterium | reverse complement strand
GATCAGCAGCGCCACGAGCAGCAACAGGAACGGCAGGTAGCTCGTGACCGGCGCGCCGGACGTCTCGACGTCCGAGTACACGCTGTAGGCGACGTACAGAAAGCCTGCCGCCAAGGCGCCGAAGAAGATGATGGCGGTGAGCGGGTTCGAACCTAGACTAACCGGGTCAGAGCCGGTTGTTCTACCGTTAAACTATCCCCCAAGGAGCAGGCTGGAATTCGTGCGTTTAGCGATCCGCCGCGCGCTTGGCAAGGCCACACGGCTCGCCAAGGCGACCCCTCGTCGCTGGCGCTGCGGAGACACGAGGTACATTGCGATGTCCCACGTATTGCCCCGATGCTGCCACGTAGTTCGAGAGTACGGCAAGGGAGGTGAATGCCCGGTCCCTCGCCCTGGCTCACCTGGCAATTCTTGCTGTTCGACCACGACGTCTACGCGCTGTGCGGCGATCGCGCGTGATAAGGCGACATGACGGAAGGCGTCGTGAGCGAACGCCCCGACCTTCATCGTGGCGAACACCCCATGTCGCGTGCGGCGCACCGCACGAGCAGGACACGGCCGTGACGCACCGCGAGCCACTGGACGTTGACGAGATTCCAGCTGCGGTGGAAGCGACCTCCCCAGCGGTCCGCCTCTCTTCAACCAGTGACCCGGAATCCGAAAAAATAAGTCGGCGAACGATCCTTCGTCCGGAACTCGGGACCCGTCTGCTCAACGCTTTGGCCTACTGTTGGAAGTGGTGCGCGCCGCGCCGCTCGATCGCGGTCGTTCGATCTCTATCCAGAGCCAGTTCAACACCCACTGGCGACAGTCACTCCGAACGTCAGTTACGTTCCTGTTGCTCCACGCGTCCCGGTCCGCATCCGACGGTTCCCAAAGGTAACCTTTAGCAGTTGATCGCGCGGGTGGAGATGGATCGGCGAGCGACGCGGGCTCGCAAGCCCGTCGTTTCAGTCGCCTACCAAGTGGTAATGTGATGTATATCACATGGATGCAAATATTTTCACCCGCGGTGAGCTAGCGCGGCTGAAAATATGATACCTCCGCCCCGGGTCAATATGGGGTGGGCTTGAGCGCGGAGTATGTTGAGCCGTCGCCAGCCGGCGGTGACCGTTACCGTCAACGCGTCCGCAGCTCCGGCTCGGCAGAGGATGCCGTCCGCTGTCGGCTCGACGCGTTAGCGGTCGCGGCGCGTTTCCACGGCATCCAACTCGACCGTAAGGACTTCCGTCCGCATCCGGGAGAGGAGGTGCCATCTCCGGCGGCGCTCGTTGCGTGGATGCACCAGGCCGGCCTGTGGGCGAAAGCGGTCCGGTTGCGGTGGCGCCAGCTCATGCGACTGCAGTCCGAGGCACCGCTCGTGCTGCTGTTCAGCGACGGCAGTGCGGCTCTGCTGGTCGGGCACGATTCCAAGCGCGAGGTGGTCTTCCTGAAGGACCCGCGAACGCCGTCGGCCGATCCGCCCATCGCCGTCGACGAGTTGCGGCTCGAGCAACTTTGGCAGGGGACCGCCTTGCTGGTTCGCCGTGCTCGCGGCGGATCGCTGGAGGACGAGCCGTTCACACTCGCGTGGCTTGCGCGAATGGTGCTTGGCGAACGCCGCACCCTGCGTGAGATCGTCGTCGCGTCGCTCGCGCTCAGCGTGCTGCAGATCCTTCCGCCGTTTCTGATCATGGTCGCGATCGACCGGGTGCTTACGCACCACAGCATGTCCACGCTCGCCCTGATCGCGCTCATTTTGGCGCTCATCGCGGGATACGAGACGCTGCTCGGATATGCGCGGCGGGAGATTGTCGAGGTCATGTCCACACGACTCGACGCGCGACTCAATCTCCACGTCTTCGGCCGCTTGCTGGAGCTGCCGATCGACTTCTTCGAGCGCACGTCCACCGGAGGAACGACGCACCGCATCTCACAGGTCTTCAAGATTCGCGATTTCCTCACCGGAAAGTTGGTGAGCACGTTCCTCGACACCTTCACCTTGATCGTGCTGCTGCCTTTCCTGTTCTGGCTCAGTGCGACACTCGCATGGATGGTGCTGGCCGCGTCGCTGTTGATTGCCGTGATCATCGCAGCGTTCCTGCCGGCGATCCGGCGGGTCTGGGCAAACATGGTCGCGGCGGAGATCAAGAAAGGCGCCGTGCTGGTCGAAACAGTGCACGGCATACGCACGGTGAAGGCGCTGGCTCTCGAGAACGCCCGCAAGCTCGAGTGGGACGAGCGCGTTGCCGAGGCCGGACAGGCCCGTTTGCAGACCGGTCGTATCTCCAATTGGGCCCAGACCCTGGTGACGCCCATCGAGAGGTTCATCGATCGCGGCGTGCTGTTGATGGGCGCGTATCTGGTGCTGAGCGCGCCGGCCGACACGACCGGCGTCTCGACCGGCGCCTTGATCGCGTTCATGCTGTTGGGCACCCGCGTTGCGGGACCGCTGATCGGCCTCGCCAAGCTCATCCAGGACGTCGAGGACGTGCGCTCCTCGGTCGCTCAGGTCGGCGAGGTGCTCAACAACCCGACCGAGTCGGCCGCCAGTCGTGGGGGCTTGCGTCCCGTGTTCGAGGGCGCAATCAGCTTCAACGAGGTGACATTCGCCTACCCCGGGGCAAAGACCTCGGCGTTGGACCGCGTGAGCTTTGACGTGCCCGCCGGCACCATGCTCGGCGTAGTCGGCCGCAGTGGCTCCGGCAAGTCGACGGTGACCCGGCTGCTGCAGGGCATCAATCGCGAGTATGCCGGTTTTCTGAAGATCGATGGCGCGGATCTGCGCGAGATCAACTTGACGCATCTGAGGCGCAGCGTCGGCACCGTGATGCAGGACAATTTCCTGTTCCGCGGCACCGTGCTCGACAACATAATCGCCGGCCGGCCTAACCTCACGCTCGAAGAGGCTGTGCGTGCCGCGCGGCTGGCGGGGGCCGAAGAGTTCATCGAGCGGCTGCCGGGGGGATATGAGACCTGGATCGAGGAGTCGGCCGCCAATCTTTCGGGTGGGCAGCGGCAGCGGCTTGCCATCGCCAGGGCTCTGGTGGCCGATCCGCGCATTGTGATTTTGGACGAGGCGACCAGCGCGCTCGATCCCGAGAGCGAGGCGTTGGTGCATGCCAACCTCATTCGCATCGCCGAGGGACGCACGATGGTCATCGTCTCCCACCGTCTCGCCTCCCTGGTGGACTGCGACCGCATCCTCGTGATGGAACGGGGACGTGTCGCCGATATCGGACGGCACCACGAGCTCATCGAGCGTTGTGCGATTTACCGCCACCTATGGTTGCAACAGAACCGGCACACCGAAGCGCTGGGCGGCCAGCCGACGCCGAAGCCTGCCGTTGCACCGGCTGAATGACCATGGAACACGCGGCCTTTCTTCCGAGAAACGTCCTGCAACGGTCTTCCCGGCCGGCACGACCGCCAGCGGCGCTGCTCGAGTTCGAACTGCCCACGGCCGCGTTGTTGGCGACTCCGGTGAAGCCGGCGGCGCGCAATGTCCTTTGGACGGTGATTTCGCTGGTCGTGGCCTGTGCGATGGCCGCAGCGCTCGTGCCCATCGACATGGTCGTGACGGCCCAAGGCCGCATCGTAGCATTGCAGCCCACCATCGTGGTGCAACCGCTCGAGACGGCGATCGTGCGGGCGATCGACGTGCGTGAGGGTCAGATCGTTCATGCTGGGCAGGTCCTGGCGCAACTCGATCCCACCTTCTCGGCCGCGGATGTCGGCGCGCTGGAAGCCCAGGTCCGCAGCTTCCAGCCGGAAGTCGAGCGACTGACCGCCGAGGCTGCCGACAAGCCTTATCAGCCGACCACGTCCGATCCGGCCACGGCTGTTCAGGCGGCACTGTACGGCCAGCGACAAGCCCAATACCGCGCGCAGATCGACAGCTACACGCAGAGGATCAGCGGCCTTCAGGCGCAGCTCGTCCGCGCCCAGGGCGACGTGAGGGCCTTCACCCAGAGGCTCGCGATCGCGGCCGAGGTCGAGGCCAAGCGCAAGGAACTGGAGCGGCTTCAGGTCGGCAGCCAGATGAACAGGCTGATGGCGGAGGATCTGCGCCTTGAGATCGAGCGCAACCTGGCGGACTCAACCGGCGCGGCCGAGCGGTCGACGCACGATCTCAAGCAAATGATCGCCGAGCGCGACAGCTTCGAGCAGCAATGGAAAGCGCAGGTGAACCAGGAGCTGCACGAGCGCAGCCGCAGCCTCACCAATGCCCAGGAGGCCCTGCGCAAGGCGACGCTGCGGCACGAGCTCGTCGAGCTGCGCGCCGAGCAGGACGCGGTCGTGCTGACAATCGCCAAGGTGTCGGTGGGCGCAGTCATGCAATCGGGCGATCAGTTCATCAGTCTCGTTCCTCTCGCGTCGCCCTTGGAGGTCGAGGCGCGCATCCCCGGTGCCGATGCTGGTTACGTCCAGGATGGCCAAAAGGTCGTCATCAAGTTCGACACGTTCCCCTATGTTCAGTACGGCGTGGCGCGTGGCTCGGTGCGAACGATAAGCGCCGACAGCTTCGTGGGAGCGGGGGAAACGCAGCGGGACGCCTCGCTCGCGCAGACGCCGCCATTCTACAAGACGCGCATCGCGATCGATGAGGTCCGCATGCACGACGTGCCCGGCGGGTTTCACCTCAAGCCGGGCATGCCGGTGACGGCCGACGTCAAGGTCGGCCAGCGCAACATTCTCGCTTACCTGTTCGCGCGAACGATGCCGATCGGCCTCGAGGGCATGCGGGAGCCATAGATGAGGGGCGCCCCAGTCTCCTCGATGGCGGTTGTCGATCGCATGGTCGCACCGTTTTCGGCCCAAGCGCGGCTGCGCGTGGGCCTCCGTCTGCTCGAGCGTGGAAAGGCGGGAAAGGGCTTGCGTCACTTGGCGCGCGCCGCCCGGCGCGACTGTGTGGAGGCGCAGTACCGCGTCGGTCGCTGCTACCTCGAGGGGCAGGCGGTGCCGCAAAGTCGTGTCGAGGCCATGCGTTGGTTGGAGCAGGCCGCACGACACGGGCATGCCGACGCACAGCTCCTGATGGCCGCCCTCTACGCCCAAGGGGTCGGTTACGAGACCGACGCCGGTCGTACGTTTACGAGTCTCTTTTCCGGCGACGAGAGCGCCGAGCCTGATTTCGAAGCGGCGCTGTCGTGGGCTCGCCGCGCCGCGGAGCAAGGCTTGGCCGAAGCGCAGGCGCTGCTCGGGAATATCCTGACCTCTGGACCGGCGCCGCTGCGAGATTTGGGCCAGGCGGAATACTGGTACCGTCGCTGCTCCAGCGCCGGTTGTCCGCAAGGGTCGCTCGGCCTGGGCTTGGCGTTGCTTCGCGCCGGCGGCGACGAGGCAACGCTGCGCGAGGCGGCGGACGAACTTTGCAAGGCGGCCGCCGCAGGGTTGGGCACGGCGGTCTATCTGCTCGGCGCCATGACCGAATTCGGGATAGGCGTGCTGAAGCCCGATCTCGAAGCGGCGACCGTTCTGTACCGGGCGGCCGCGCACAAGGGAGTTCCGCAAGCGCAGCTGCGTTGGGGACTGGCGCTGCGCCAGGGGCGCGGCACCGAGCGCAATGTCGCTGCGGGCGAGGCGTGGTTGCGTCGCGCCGCGGCGGCCGGCGAGACAGAGGCCGCAGCGCTCGTCGGATACCTCTATGCCAGCGGCGGCGAGCTGGCGCCCGACTATGCGGAAGCGACGGTCTGGCTGCGCCGCGCCGCCGAGCAGGGGCATGCCGCGGCGGCGCGCATGCTCGCTCAGCTCTACCTGACGGGCGCAGCGGGCGAAGTCGATCGAGGCGCGGCGGCCGAATGGCTGCAGCGGGCCGCAAGCATGGGCGACAAGCCGGCTCGGGCGGACTTGGGGAATCTCGTCCTGGCCGGACGCAGCGGATCGGAGCGCCTCAACGTGCGGGACTGGTTCGAGCAAGCGGCCAACGGCGGCGATCTCGTCGCTGCGTTCAATTTCGCGATCTGTCTGGCGGAAGGCATCAATGTCGATCGTGACGAGCGCCAGGCTGCGCGGTGGCTTCGGCGTGCCGCCGAGGGCCTGCCGATGGCGCAGTACTGGTATGGCCGGCTGCTGGTCGAGGGCCGCGGGTTGCAAGCCGATCCGGCGGAGGCGCGCACCTGGCTCATGCGTGCGGCGGAGGCCGGCATCGTCGAGGCCCAGGTGATGCTGGGCGAGATGATGCTCAATGGGCGCGGCGGTCCGCGCGACCGACCGGCCGCGCGCGACCTTTTCGCCAGGGCGGCGGCGCAGGGACATGTGGGGGCGATGTTCGCCTTGGGCATGCTGGCCGACGGCGACCGCGAAGCTGCCGACCGGGCTGCCGCGCTGGACTGGTTCCGGCAGGCGGCGGAACGCGGCCATCCGTATGGCCAGCTCATGCTCGGACGGTATTTGGCCCGTGGGTTGGCCGGACCGGCCGACCCGCTGGAGGCCGGACGCTGGCTGACGCAGGCGCAAGCAGCAGGGCTTGCGGAGGCGCAACTTGAGCTCGAGCAGTTGCCGCGTGGCACGCCGGCGCCGAGCGCGCCGCCGAGCGCGCCGCCGAACGCGCCCATGACGGCCGTCTGAGGGAGGGGGCGGTGAGCGGGTGGCTGATCAGGATCAGTGGCTGGGAGACGCCGGAGCCGGTCCGCTTGTTTGCCGTCGCCGCGAGCGATCCACGTGCCGCACTCGTTGCCGTTCAGAAGGTGACCGATGCCGCGCCGAGGCTGCGCGTCGAGACGGTCGGGCAGCTCTCGGCGGACACCATTCGCACGCTTGGTCTCGAGCCCGGCCAAGTGCGCGATCTCACGTCGTGATTGGCTGAAGACGCATGGCCAGCTACGGCGAAATAACCCTTACCGGTAACGCGGGCAACGGCACCTTCGCCGTCTTCTATGTCGTGCTCGCCTCGACGACCGGTGGCGTCACGACCTACACGCTCCTCGGGGCGTCAGTGTCTTCGCCCAGCGGCCTTGGCACCCAGGTAAGCGCCGGTGCTTTCGAATTTGATACGTTCGTTCCGACCCCGGCGGTGGGGACGACGTACCAATTTGAGGTGTACCAAGACGGCGCCAATATGACGGCCGCGCAGATCAGCTCGCTGCGCCTCACGAATTCAAACGGCACCTCGTACACCTTCTCAAGTTCTACCGTCAGCGGCCAGACGATAGGCGTCACCACGGCGGGCGGTGGCGTAGCCGTTCCCATAACCAATATCGGCGCCACGGGTGCGACTGGCGCGACCGGTGCAACAGGCGCGACCGGAGCCACGGGTGCGACTGGAGCCAGTGGTGCGACCGGCGCCACAGGGGCGACTGGCGCGACCGGTGCAACGGGTGCCACGGGTGCGACCGGCGCCACGGGCGCGACCGGCGCCACGGGTGCGACCGGCGCCACGGGCGCGACCGGTGCCACGGGTGCGACCGGCGCCACGGGTGCGACCGGCGCCACGGGCGCGACCGGCGCCACGGGTGCGACCGGCGCCACGGGTGCGACAGGTGCCACGGGTGCGA
>JAFAKN010000225.1 GCA_019235415.1 Alphaproteobacteria bacterium | reverse complement strand
CTCGCGCCCGACATCTTCACCATCCTGCTGTCGATCCAGTTCCTGCTGCTGGTGATCGTGGGCGGCCTGGGCTCGCTGCACGGCGCGGTGTTCGGCGCGATCTTCGTCGCCCTGCTGCCGCCGCTGATCGCCATCCTGCGCGATTCGATCCCCGACAGCATGGCCGACGCCGCGCGTGCCACCGGCATCGGCGCGATCGGCGTTGTGGGCGAGGCGATCGGCAACTTCCTGAAGAAGCCCGGCGTCGAGGCCGGCATCTTCGGCCTGATCCTGGTGCTGGTGATCCTGCTCGAGCCGCTCGGCATCTACGGCCGCTGGGTCAAGATCCGGATCTTCTTCTCGAGCTTCCCCATGTACAAGGCCGCGACCTTCAAGCGCCAGAAGAGCTACATGCGGTCGGAGCGGCTGCGATGAGCTTCTTCGTCGCCGACAACCTTGCAATCCACTTCGGCGGCATCAAGGCCGTCGACGGCGTGAGCTTCGCCGTCGAGAAGGGCGAGGTGTTCACCATCATCGGTCCCAACGGCGCGGGCAAGACGACCATCTTCAACCTGGTGAGCCGGATCTACGAGCCGACCGCCGGCCGCCTCACCTTCGACGGCCTGGACATCACCAACGTCCCGCCGCACCGCATCGCGGCGCTGGGCATAGCGCGCACCTTCCAGAACATCGAGCTGTTCGAGCACGCGACCTTGCTGCAGAACCTCCTGCTGGCGCGGCACGCCCACAAGAAGTCCGACTTCTTCTCCGAGCTCCTGTTCCTGCCCGCGGTGCGGCGCTTGGAGCTCGAGCATCGCGAGGCGGTCGAGAAAGCGATCGACTTCCTCGACCTGCAGCAATACCGCGACAGCCTGATCGTCAACCTGCCCTACGGCGTGCGCAAGGTGACCGAGCTTGCCCGCGCGCTCTGCACCGATCCCAAGCTCCTGCTGCTCGACGAGCCGTCGTCCGGCCTCAACGTCGAGGAGACCGAGGACATGGCGTTCTGGATCCAGGACATCCGCGACCTTTTAGGCATCACCGTGCTGATGGTCGAGCACGACATGAGCCTGGTCTCGGCCGTCTCCGACCGCGTGCTGGCCCTGAACTACGGCCGCCCGCTCGCCATGGGCACACCCGCCGAGGTGCAGGCCCATCCCGAAGTCGTGCGCGCGTATCTGGGAGGCTGACGGTGACGCTATCTCTTCCCCTCCCCCGTCCGACGGGGGAGGTGGCCCGAAGGGTCGGAGGGGGAAAGCCCCACTGGCGTTCCCCGGCCATTTCAGATCTGAAATCATCAGGGTCGCTGCTCGCGGCCTTCCCCCTCCGCCCCCTTCGGGGGCACCTCCCCCGTAAGACGGGGGAGGAAAGGGAACGCCCATGACCGAGTCGATCCTCACGGTCTCCAACATCGAGACCTACTACGGGCCGATCATGGCGATCCGCGGCGTCTCGTTCGAGGTGCCCAAGGGCGGCATCGTCACCATCCTGGGCGCCAACGGCGCCGGCAAGACTACCGTGCTGAAGACCGTGTCGGGCGTCATGGATCCGCAGAAGGGCAGCGTCGTCTTCGAGGGCCGCGAGATCCAACGCATGGACCCCGACAAGGTGATGCGGCTCGGTATCAGCCACGTACCGGAAGGCCGCGAGGTCTTTCCGTTCCTCAGCGTGCGCGAGAACCTGCGCATGGGCGCCTACACGCGCCAGGATCCCGAGGGCGTGGCGCACGACCTCGAAGCAGTGTTCGGCTATTTCCCCGTGCTGCGCGAGCGCGCCGACCAGCGCGCCGGCTCGCTGTCGGGCGGCGAGCAGCAGATGCTGGCGATCAGCCGCGCATTGATGGCGCGGCCCCGGCTGATGCTGCTCGACGAGCCCTCGCTCGGGCTGTCGCCCAAGCTCGTGAAGGACATCTTCGACATCGTCGTGCGCATCAACCGCGAGCGCGGCGTCACCATGCTGCTGGTCGAGCAGAACGCCAACATGGCGCTCAAGACCGCGGACTACGGCTATGTGCTCGAGGTCGGCCGCATCGTCATGGCCGACAGCTGCGAGCGGCTGATGCAGAAGGAAGACATCAAGGAATTCTACCTCGGCATCAAGGAACAGGGCGCCCGCGGCAAGCGGCGCTGGAAGAAGCGCAAGACCTGGAGATAGTTCGGGCGAGATAGTTCGGGAGCGTGGCGATGGACGGCATGGCAGGCGACAGCGCGATGGCGGGCTCGACGAGCGGCACCGTCGGCCGGATCGAGGTCGAAGGCTGCGACACCATCCCCAAGCTGTTCTGGCATCAGGTCAAGGCGCGCGGCGAGCGCACGGCCTTTCGCGAGAAGGAGCTCGGCATCTGGCGCGCCACCAGCTGGCGCGACTACGGCGAGCGGGCGCGCGCCGCCGGCATGGGCCTGCTGGCGCTCGGCCTGCGGCGCGGCGAGGTCGTTTCCATCCTGGCGGAGACGATCCCCGAATGGCTCTACGCCGACATGGGCACCATGGGCGCGGGCGGCGTCAGCAACGGCATCTATCCGACCGACTCAGCCAAGCAGGTCGACTACATCCTGAACGACAGCCGGTCGCGCTTCCTGTTCGTCGAGGACGACGAGCAGCTCGACAAGTACATCGACGTGCGCGAGCGCTGCCCGCTGATCCGCAAGGTGTTCATCTTCGACATGGAGGGGCTGAGCGACTTCAAGGACCCGCAGGTCATGTCGTTCGACGAGCTTCTGGCGCTCGGCCGGGCACACGACACGGCCAATCCCGGCCTGTGGGAGCAGTGCGTCGCGGCCTCCGGGCCGAGCGACCTCGCGCTCCTGGTCTACACCTCGGGCACGACCGGCCCGCCCAAGGGCGCCATGCTGTCGAACCGCAACGTGATCTTCCAGCTGCACAACGCCGACGCCTTCATCCCGCTCGACAGCGACGGCGAGCAGCTCGCCTTCCTCCCGCTCTGCCACGTCGCCGAGCGGACCTTCACCGCCTTCCTGCCATTGCGCTCGGGCGCCATCGCCAACTTCGCCGAGAGCGTCGAGACGGTGGCGGAGAACATCCGCGAGGTGGCGCCGACAAACTTCTTCGCGGTGCCGCGCATCTGGGAGCGCTTCTACTCGAGCATCGCGATTCGCATGAAAGAAGCGACCTGGATCGGCCGCATGTTCTACCGATGGGCGATCGGTGTCGGGCTCAAAGTGGCCGAGACCGAGCTCGACGGCGGCAAACCTTCGACCTACCTCAAGTTCCTGCACCGCATCGCCGACTTCCTGGTCCTGGACAACATCAAGCGCGCCATCGGCATGCACCGCGTGCGTTTCGCCGGCACCGGCGCTGCACCTATCGCGCCCGACCTGATCAAGTGGTATCGCGCGCTGGGCGTCGACATGCGAGAGCTCTACGGCCAGACCGAGAATTCAGGGCTCGCCACCAGCATGCCGGACCGCATCAAGCTCGGCACCGTCGGAGTCACCGCGCCGCATACCGAGCTAAAAATCTCGCCCGACGGCGAGATCCTGCTCAAGGGCCCGCACGTCTTCATGGGCTACCTGAACCAGCCGGAGAAGACGGCCGAGACCCTGCGTGACGGCTGGCTGCATACCGGCGACGTGGGCTTCATCGACAACGAAGGCTACGTGAAGATCACCGACCGCATGAAGGACATCATCATCACGGCGGGCGGCAAGAACATCACGCCTTCGGAGATCGAGAACCAGCTGAAGTTCTCGCCCTACATCTCCGATGCCGTGGTGATCGGCGACCGTCGCAAGTTCCTCTCCTGCCTGGTCATGATCGACTACGACAACGTGTCCAAGTACGCCCAGGACAGCAACGTGCCGTTCACCGACTTCGTCTCGCTCTGCCGCACGCGCCAGGTGCAGGACCTGATCTGGTCGGAGATCGAGCGGGTCAACCAGGGCTTCGCCCGGGTCGAGACCATCAAGAAGTTCCGGCTGATCGAGCAGCAGCTCACCGCCGAGGACGACGAGCTCACGCCGACCATGAAGCTCAAGCGCAAGTTCGTGAACGAGAAATACCACGCCATGATCGACGGCATGTATGCGGAGGCTTGAATTATTGCCTCCCCAGCTTCGCTGGGGAGGTGTCGGCGTCTTACGCCGACGGAGGGGTCAAGAATCATGACCCCTCCGTCCGCTGCGCGGACACCTCCCCACGCAAGCGTGGGGAGGTGGCATCTAGAACCCACAGGGAGGAACAGAGATGAGGAAAACGAGTATCGTCATCGGCGTCGCGATTGCCGCTTTCGCGGCCGGGTCGGCCGCGGCGGAGACGCGCGGCGTCACGCCGACCGAGGTCGTGTTCGGCATGCACACCGACCTTTCGGGCGTCGCCGCCACGTATGGCGTGTCGTCCTCGAACGGCGTCAAGATGCGCTTCGACGAGGTCAACGAGGCAGGCGGCATCAACGGCCGCAAGCTCAAGGTCATCATCGAGGACCAGGGCTACCAGGTGCCCAAGGCGGTGCAGGCCTGCAACAAGCTGATCAACCGCGACAAGGTGTTCGCCTTCGTGGCCCCGCTCGGCACGCCGATGAACAACGCCTGCTTCAAGGAGCAGTTCTCGGTCGGCGTGCCCAACCTCTTCCCATTGTCGGCGGCGCGCTCGATGTACGAGCCCTACGAGCGGCTGAAGTTTTATGGCGCGGCGTCCTACGTCGATCAGGTGCGGGCCGGCATCGACTACTTCGTGAAGACGAAGGGCAAGAAGGCCGTCTGCGTGATGTACCAGGACACCGATTTCGGCAAGGAGGTCCTGGAAGGCGCCGTGGAGCAGACCAAGAAGCTCGGCATCAAGATCGTCGAGACGTCGGCGCACAAGCCGACCGACCAGGACTTCACCGCGCCGATCACCAAGCTGCGCTCCGCAGGCTGCGACCTGATCGTCATGGGCACCATCGTGCGCGACTCGATCGTGCCCTACACGACGGCACGCAAGGCCGGCTGGACCGACGTCGACTTCCTCGGCTCGGCGGCGGTCTACGACCTCGTGGTCGGCGCGGCCCAGGGCATGGAAGGCTTTTACGGCATGGGCCTCACCGAGATGCCCTATGTCGACAGCAAGGTCGCCTCGGTGAAGAAGTTCGTCGAGGACTACAAGAAGAAGTTCAACGTCGATCCCAACATCGGCGCGGTCTACGGCTACGTCGCCGCCGACCTCACCGTGCAGGGCCTGAAGAACGCCGGCAAGGACCTGACGCTCGACAGCTTCATCAAGGGCATGGAAGCCATCAAGCACTACCACGACATCTTCAACGGTCCCGAGGTCAACTTCGGCCCCAACATCCGCCAGGGCGCCAACTCCTCGTTCCTCGCCGAGGTCAAGGACGGCCGCTGGCAGCGCGTCACCGACCCGCTGGGCTTCTGACGACCAACTGTCATCCCGAGCGCAGCGAGGGACCTTTAAAGCAGCAGAAAGGTCCCTCGCTTGCGCTCGGGATGACAGTTTTCCTGTCCGCCATCATCCCGCGTTCGGCGGCGGCGGCACCGTCACCCGCGCGTCGCGCAGCTTCTCCTGCAGGACGGGAATGCCGGCGGCATAGTTGCCATCCTGGCAATTGGCGATGGCCACTCGGGTGTCGAGATCGGCGCCCTCGCCGCCGGTCGTCACGCCGCCCAGGTAGCCGCCGACGCTGCCGACATATTGACCGTAGAGCTGCGCCAGCCGGCTGCAGTAAGCACCGGCCTGGTCCGCCGTCAGACCGAGTGGCGGCGCCGGCGCCTGCAGGCCCGATCCGGCCTGTCCTCCGCCTTGGCCGGCCGCATTCGTGCAGCCCACGGCAGCGAGCGCCAGCCATGCAATCCCGATTGCCCTCATGCGACTCTCCCTCGGCGCGAACGCTACTGCAATCCGCACGCCTTTGTCCCGGGGAGTCAGCGCATGCCGGTGATCGACGCGCTCATCGCGCGGGGATCGCGCTTGGGCCAGCGGCCGGCCTCCACCTGGACTATGAAGTCGCCGACGATGCGGTTGAACTGGTCGGGATCTTCCAGGTTGATGGTGTGGCCGCAGTTGGGCATCACGGCCAGCGCCGCCGACGGGATCTCGCGTTTCATCAGCACCGAAGGCGTGAGGCAGGGCCAGTCTTCGTCGCCGGTCAGGACCAAGGTCGGCACGGTGAGCGCTCGCATCTGCTGCACAAGGTCGTAGAGCGAGGGTCGCTGGCCCTGCACGCCGGTCTGGGTATTGGCCGAACCCAGCGCCGAATGCTCGCCGAGCTCCTTCTTGAACTGCGCGAAGCCGCGCGGGTCCTTGTTCTCGAACTGAACCCGGGTCGGCCCGTAGGCGTACTTCTCGGCGAACTTGGCCATGCCTTCGCCGAGCAGCGACTTGGCCACGACCTCGACCTCGCCCTTAAACTTCGCCTGCTGCTCGCGCTCCGCGCCATAGCCGACGCCGGCCACGACCAGCGACAGCGCGCGCGTCGGATGGCGGAAGCCGAAATGCAGGGTCGCAAAGCCGCCCATCGACAGGCCGACGACGTGCGCCTTGTCGATCGCGAGGTGTTGTATCACCGAAAGGATGTCGTCGGCGGCGCGGTTCTGTGAGTAGCTCTCCGCCTTCTCGGGCACGTCGGATGGCGGATAGCCGCGCGCGCTATAGGTGATGCAGCGGTAGCGCTGGCCGAAGTGACGCATCTGGCCTTCCCAGGAGCGGTAGTCGGCCGCGAATTCGTGTACGAACACGATCGGCGCGCCGGACCCGGTCTCCTCGTAATAGAGCTTCACCCCATCGTCCGTCGTGGCGTACGGCATCGTTTCCCCCCCCAATCCAATCCACTCGTCGAAGTCGCGATCGGCGCCGTAAAGGCCGACGATTGTGACGCGCGCGGCGCCGGCAGGTCCACCGTCATGTCGACCGCGATGCGGCCGGGCAGGCCGCGCAGGAGCCACTGTCATTGGAGAGCCGACCTGCCTGTCGTCCCGAGCGTCGCGAGGGATCTTGAGGCACGAAGGATCCCTCAGCCTGCGGCCTCGGGATGACAGGCGGACCAGGAGGTCCGCGCTCCAATGAAAGGGGGGGCCATAGAATCCTTCATGCCGGCCGCATGCCGCATGACGGTCTTGTGATGGTAACGTTGAACTCATGAGCGAGATTGGGACCGGCCTGCAAAACGCCACGGGCATCCGCAATGGGGTCGCGCGGGCGGGCTACGCCTTCGTCGAGGCGTCGGACATGCGCAACGCGTTGTTGCGCTTCGGCACGCTCGCCGATTGGCCCCAGTTCGCCGGGAGCTGGAACGATCTCGAGGTCGACACCTACATGGCCGACGGCGGCCGCTACCGTCGCCGGCGGTTCGGCGTGTGGTCGGCCGAGCGCCAGGGCCCGATCGTGCGCGGGCCGCACCAGCCGCATTACCAGACGGTCGACTACAATCCGCTGAACGGCGGCATCGAGCGCTGGTTCAAGCCGATCACCGAGGAGATCGGCGGCGGCGCCTCGATGCGCACCATCCTCGAATATTGCCGCGCCCTGTTCGGCCGGCTGGCGCCCGAGACGCCGCGCTGGCACATCGAGGCGCATCAGTTCCGCATCGAGGCGCGGCCGGACATTCAAGGCAAGCCGACGCCCGAAGGCATGCACCGCGACGGCGTCGACTACGTGCTGGTGCTGCTGATCGCCCGGCGTAACATCCGAAGCGGCACGACCACAGTGCACGACCTCGACAAGCGCACCCTCGGCAGCTTCACCCTGACCGACCCGCTCGACGCCGCGCTGGTCGACGACGCGCGCTGCTATCACGGCGTGACCCCGGTCGAGCCGGAGAACCCGAAGCAGCCCGCCTACCGCGACGTGCTGGTGGTGACCTTCAGGAAGAAGGCCTGACCCCTGCGTCTTCGACCCCTGTCTCCTTGACCAGCGTGTAGAGCGGCCGGGTGGTCGTTGGCGTCGATCACGTGACCGACGCGGTGGCCCGTTCCGGATGACGGTGATGAGGCCTGACCCCAGTCTTCTCCTCCCTTCGCGGAATCCGCGAAGGGAGGTGTCGGCGTCATACGGCCGACGGTGGGGTCAAGAGTCATGACCCCTCCGTCCGCTTCGCGGACACCTCCCCAGCGCAAGCTCCGCGCTGGGGAGGAGAAGACTCATCCGCCCACGGTCACGCCGCCGTCGGCGATCAAGGTCTGCCCGGTGATGAAGGCGCCGGCCTTGCCGGCCAGCATCACGGCGATGCCGCCGATGTCGTCGGGCTGGCCGAGGCGGCGCAGCGGCGTTGCCGCCTCGCGCTCGGCGCGCCTTTTCGGATCCTCATACAGGGCTCGAGCAAAGTCAGTCGTGACCAGGCCGGGCGCGATGGTGTTCACGCGGATGTTGTCGGGGCCGTACTCGGCCGCGAGGTTGCGGGCAAGCTGCATGTCGGCTGCCTTGGAGATGCAGTAGGCGCCGATCACCGTGCTCGCCCGCACGCCGCCGATCGACGACACGATCATGATCGAGCCGTCCTTCTTGGCGCGCATGTCGGGCAGGCAGAGATTGATCAGCCAGATGTTGGACAGGATGTTGTTTTGCATGATCTTCATGAAGACGTCGTCGGGCAGATTCTCCGTCGGCCCGTAGTACGGGTTCGAGGCGGCGTTGCACACCAGCACGTCGACCGGCCCGAGCTGATTGCGCGTCTCGGCGACCAGCCGCTCGCACTGCGCCTTGTCCGAGATGTTGCAGGGAATGACGATCGCCTCGCCGCCCGCTTTGCGGATCTCGGCCGCCGCCTCCTCGCAAACCGGCTGCTTGCGGCTCGACACCACGACCTTGGCGCCGGCGAGCGCCAGGTGCATGGCGATCGACTTGCCGATGCCCTTGCTCGAGCCCGTGACGATGGCGACCTTGCCGGTGAGGTCGAAGAGCGGCGATGGCATGCGATGTCCTCCAGTCGATGGGTACGCCGACCGCCGAAAGCGGTGCGACGAGCGACGATGCTCGTGGCATCTGCCATAGTCGGACAATGGCAACAACTCCCAGCCGGTCGCGCGTTCTCGCCGCCGGCGCGATCGGCAATGTGCTCGAATGGTACGACTTCTCGATCTACGGCTATTTCGCGCCCTCGATCGGCCGCACCTTCTTCCCCAGCCAAGACGCGGTAACGCAGGTGCTGGCGGCCTTCGGCGTATTTGCCGTGGGCTACCTGATGAGGCCGCTGGGCGGCGCGGTGCTCGGCCATATCGGTGACCGATACGGCCGACGATTGGCCCTGATCCTCTCCATCTCGGCGATGGCGGTGCCCACCTTCCTGGTCGGACTGCTGCCGGGCTACGCGACGCTCGGCGTGATGGCGCCCCTGCTGCTCACGCTGCTGCGCACTGTCCAGGGCCTGTCGGCCGGCGGCGAATACACCACGTCCTTCATCTTTGTCGTGGAGCGCGCCGAACTCGGGAGGCGCGGCGTGACCGGCGCCCTTGTCTCATGTGGCGGCGTTCTTGGCATCCTGCTCGGATCGGCGACCGGCGCCCTGCTCGCCGCGTTGCTGTCGCCTGGGCAGCTCGATAGCTGGGGCTGGCGTGTGCCCTTTCTGTTCGGCCTCGTTGCCGGCGCCATCGGCCTCCTGCTGAGGCGTGGCGTCGGCGACGCCGCCGAGGCAGTCGCCGATGGCCGGTCCGAAAAATCACCCCTAGTCGAGACGCTTCGCCACCATGGCGCCCGCGTGGCCCGCCTGGTCGGTGTCTGCACCTTCAATGGCACCGCCTTTTACTTGATCTTCCTCTATGTCGTGAGCTGGCTGCAGAGGGTAGACGGCGTGTCACCGGCGGGCTCGCTTGCCATCAACACCGTCAGCATGGTGGCCGTCGTGCCGATCGAGGTCTTGTTCGGCTGGCTGAGCGATCGGGTTGGGCGCAAGCCTATCCTGCTGCTGGCCATCCGGTTCGCCTTTCTGGGAGCGCTGCCTCTGTTCTGGCTGATGCACCATCCTGATCCGTCTTTCGAACTCCTGGGAGAATTGGGATTCGTCCTCGCCATCGGCGCTGTGCTCGGCGTGCTGCCAGCGTTCCTGGTCGAGATGACGACGCCCGCTTTGCGCTGCACGACCATCTCGCTCGGCTTCAACATCGCCCTCGGCATCTTCGGGGGCCTGTCGCCGCTGGCCGCGACATGGTTGGTCGACCGGACCGCCATGGACCTCAGCCCGGCCGTCATGATCATGGCGGCCGCCGTGGTGTCCTTCCTGACCATTCTGGGGTTCGTGGCGCCCACCGCCTACCGCGCACCGGCCACCGCCTAAGGGCGCTGCCTGAGCGCCGCCGCCTGAGCGCGCAGCTGCGAAACAGCGCTCTTGCGTCGGCGGCAAGTGGCGCATTTATTGCTGCCACCGCCGCCGACACCGCACCGAGGCCCGCGCCATGCTCCAGGCAACCACGCCATCCGCAACGACAGTGCTGCCGACCATGATCGGCGGCGAGATTCCGCTGATCGACGTGTCCGGGTTCCTGGCAGGAAGGCCCGGCGCTGCCGAGCTGGCCGCCGCCCAGCTGCGCTTCGCGTTCGAGAATGTCGGCTTCTACTATCTCGCCGGCCACGGCGTGCCGCAGGCGCTGATCGACATCGCCTATGCCGAGGCCGCCCGCTTCCATGCCCAGCCGATCGAGCAGAAGCTCGCGCTCAAGGTCGACGAGCACAATATCGGCTACATGCCGATCGCCCGCACGCCGCCGCCCAATGCCGCAGCGCAGGGCAAGAAGCCGAGCCAGAACGAGGCCTACTTCCTGCGTCGCGATCGCAGCCCGGACGATCCCGACGTCGTGTCGGGCCGCCGCTTCCACGCCATGAACAAGTGGCCCAAGGAGAGCGACCTGCCGGGCTTCCGGCAGAACATGGTGACCTACATGACCACGCTCGAAGCGCTCTGCAAGAAGCTGGTGGGACTCTATGCGCTGGCGCTCGACCTGCCCGAGACCTTCTTCGACGAGCACTTCCGCGACCCGCACATGATCCAGCGCATGTCGCGCTATCCGCTGATCGACGGCGCCGACGACAGCATCGCGAGCCTGGTGCCGCACACCGATTCGGGGTTCATGACGCTCCTGCCGCCCAACAAGGTCCAGGGCCTGTCGATCCTGCTGCCCGATGGCCGCTGGATGGACGCGCCCGGCGTGCCCGACGCCTTCGTTGTCAATGGCGGCGACATCCTGCACCGCTGGACCAACGAGCGATTCCTGTCGACTCCGCATCGCGTGCGCAACGTGTCGGGCGAGACCCGCTACGCCGTGCCGTTCTTCTTCGATCCCAACCACGACACCGTCATCGAATGCCTGCCGACCTGCCAATCGGCGGACCGGCCGGCCAAGTATCCGCCGCTGAAGTTCGGCGACTACGCGCTGTGGTTCTCCGCGCAGCGCTACGAGCACATGCAGAAGGTGAAGGCTCCGGACGAAGCAGCCATCGCCCCCGGCGAGCGCGCCACCGCACGGTGGAAGTGAGGCTGGGCGAACCGGCAAACCTCACCCTGAGGAGCGTCGCGAAGCGATGCGTCTCGAAGGGTGGGAACCAGCAAGACCGTTGCCCACCCTTCGAGACGCCGCGCCTTGCGCGGCTCCTCAGGGTGAGATGGTTGTTGTTCCTGCTCGCGATCCTGTTCTCAGCACCCGCGCACGCCCAGACGCTTCGGGCGGTGATGCATTCCGATCTGAAGGTCCTCGATCCGATCTGGACCACTGCCAACATCGTGCGCAACCACGGCTACATGGTGTGGGACACGCTGTTCGCCATGGATGCCGAGCTGCATCCGCAGCCGCAGATGGTCGACAGCTGGCTGCTCAGCCCGGATCGGCTGACTTACACCTTTACCCTGCGCGACGGCTTGCGCTGGCACGACGGCAAGCCAGTCACCGCCGACGACTGCATCGCCTCGCTGAAGCGCTGGGGGGCGCGCGATTCGACCGGCGCCAAGCTTTTAGGTTTCGTGGCGACTTTCGAGACCGTGAACGACAAGACCTTCAGGATCGTCCTGAAGGAGCACTATGGCCTGGTCATCGACTCGCTCGCCAAGCCCGGCGGCTCGACGCCGCTCATGATGCCCAAGCGTATCGCCGAGACCGATCCCGCCAAGCAGATCGAGGAGTTCGTGGGTTCCGGTCCCTTCATCTTCAAGAAAGACGAATGGAAGCCGGGCGACCGCACCGTCTACGTGCGCAATCCCGACTACAAACCCCGGTCCGAGCCGCCCTCCGGCCTGGCCGGCGGCAAGGTGGCCAAGGTCGAGCGCGTCGAATGGCTCGCCATCCCCGATCACCAGACGGCCGTGAACGCCCTGCTGGCCGGCGAGATCGACTACATCGAGGCGCCGCCGCACGACCTGAAGTCCCTGCTGCGAAGCGATCCCGAGGTCCGCCTGGAGGTCTACAACACCATCGGCGCGCAGTACGCCTTCCGCTGGAACACCGTCGTGCCGCCATTCGACAACGAGAAGGTGCGGCGCGCCGCCATGTACGCCTTCAACCAGAAGGCCTTTCTCGAAGGCGTGATCGGCGATCCCGACTACTACCGCACCTGCCTCGCCATGTTCGTGTGCGGCACGCCGCTGGAGACCGACGCCGGCATGGACGGCCTGCTGCAATCGAACTTCGCGCGCTCCCGCGAGCTCCTGAAAGAAGCCGGCTACGACGGCACGCCCATCGTGATGCTGCACACTACCGATATCGCGGTGCTGACCAACGCCGGGCCGATCGCCAAGTCGCTGCTCGAGCGGGGCGGCTTCAAGGTGCAGTTGGTGCCGCTCGATTTCCAGGCGATCGTGGCGCGCCGCCTGCGCAAGACGCCGCCGGCCGACGGCGGCTGGAACGGGTTCATGACGGCGTGGCTCTCGGTCGACATGATGAACCCGCTCACCAACAGCATGGTGAATGCCGCCTGCGACAAGGCCAACTTCGGCTGGCCCTGCGACGCCGAGGTCGAGCGTCTGCGCGATGCCCACGCCCGCGCGCCCGACCTCGAGAGCCGGCGCAAGATCGCGGCCGACTTGCAAGCCCGCGCCGTCCAGTACGGCACGCACATCCATCTCGGCCAGTACACCCTGCCGACCGCCACGCGCGGGCTGACCGGCATGCTTAAAAGTCCGATCCCGGTGTTCTGGAACATCGAGAAGAAGGGCAATTAACAGGTAGGTCTGGCATCCTGCGCGTCGCTGTCATCCCGAGCGAAACGCGAGGGACCTTTCCTGTGGCCTTAAAGGTCCCTCGCTGCGCTCGGGATGACAGTGCGCTCACGCCTGGGACGACATGAAAGACACCCTCCGCCTTATCGCCGCCGGCGCCATCGGCAATGTGCTCGAATGGTACGACTTCGCCATTTACGGCTACTTCGCCTTCTCGATCGGCCAGAACTTCTTTCCCAAGAGCGATCCCGTGGCGCAGGTCCTGGCGGCGTTCGGCGTGTTCGCGGTGGGCTACCTCATGCGACCGTTCGGCGGTGCATTGACGGGTACCATCGCCGATCGTTACGGCCGCCAGGCCGGCCTCACCTTCTCGGTGGTGGCGATGGCCGTGCCGACGTTCCTCGTCGGGCTGCTGCCGGGCTACGACACTATCGGCATCATGGCTCCGGTGTTGCTCACGCTGCTGCGCATGGTCCAAGGCCTGGCAATCGCCGGCGAATGCACGACCTCGTTCACCTTCATGATCGAGCACGCTCCGTTGGGCCGGCGCGGACTCGTCGGCGCCCTCTCCTCGGCGAGCGCCGGGATCGGCATGCTGCTCGGGTCGGGCGGCGGCACGTTCATGGCCAGCCTGCTCACGGTTGACCAGCTGCACCAGTGGGGCTGGCGCGTGCCGTTCCTGCTCGGTCTCGGGGTCGGCATCATCGGCTTCCTGTTGCGCCGCGGTATCCACGGCACCATTCCCGATCCACGGCAGCAGGCCGGCAAGTCGCCGCTGCACGCCATCCTGGCCCAGGATAAGCGTCTGCTCCTACGACTAGCCGGCGTCGCGGCGTTCGGCGCGGTGAGCTTCTACCTGATGTTTCTCTACGTCGTGACGTGGCTGCAGACTATCGACGGCGTGCCGCCGGTCCGTGCCCTCGGCATCAATACGGTGAGCATGATCGCCATGATTCCCGTGACAATGCTGGCCGGCTGGCTGAGCGACCGCATGGGCCGCAAGCCGATCCTGATGGCGGGCGTGCTGTTGGGAGGCATTGGTGCTTTCCCATTTCTGTGGCTGATGCACCATTCCAACCCCGCCCTGATCCTGGCCGGGCAGTTCGGATTCGTCCTTAGCGTCGGCACCGCGCTCGGCGTGCAGCCGTCGCTGATGGTGGAGGCGACGCCGCCCGCCATCCGCTGCACGGTGATCGCGCTCGGCTTCAACCTCTCGTTCGGCTTGTTGGGCGGCCTGTCGCCGCTCGCCGCGGCGTGGCTGGTGCAGCGCACCGACATGGACCTCACCCCGGCTTACATGATCATGGCGGCCGCGGCCCTGTCCTTCGTCGTGCTGCTGACCTTCGAACGGCGGACGAGCTTGGCGGCCGCCACCTCGTGATCGGCCGGCGCGCGCTGGCGCAAGCAAGCTTGGCTCTGCTGGCGTCGGCGACGGCAGGTGCGGCCGAGCCGCCCTGGATCGACGCCCGATCGCCACCTCCCCATCGCGGAACCCGCGATGGGGAGGTGTCCGCGCAGCGGACGGAGGGGTCATGAATCTTGAGCGCCATGACCCCTCCATCGCCGTAAGACGGCGACACCTCCCCAAGCGCTGCTTGGGGAGGAGAAGAATAGAACGCCCCCACTCCTCGCGCATGCCGCTTCACCCAACGATCTTGAAGCCGACGTCAATATCTTTGCCATCCCTCGCTTTGCATTCCTGACGAGCCGCACTCACGCACTCAACGATCAGTGCCACGTATTCCCGCACTTCCTTGGGCGCTTGTTCCAGCCCTGAGATTTCAACTTCATAGGGTGGTTGCAACACTTGGGGGCCAAGTCCCCACACCATAAGCTCATCGATCGCAGCGGGGCTGTCCCCGCACCAATGTGGTGCATTCAGTGCGTGTTTGAGCGCGGCTATAAACTCGAGCTCGGTTCGCCATGCCCCAGCGTCCAATCGAACGACGCGCATCGCTTCTCCTGCGCTACAGCGCGCCGCCTTCGACGCTGCGGCCTTCCGCCCGCCAGCGCAGCATGCCGCCCGGCAAGTTGGCGACATCGGCGAGGCCCGCCTTGTGCAGGATCGTCGTTGCGTGGGCCGACCGGCTGCCGGCGCGGCAGACCGTGACGATAGGGCGGTCGCGCGGCAACTCGCCCGCGCGCTGGGCGAGTTGCCCGAGGGGCAATAGCGTCGCGCCGCGGATGTGGCCCAGGGGACCGCTGAACTCCGCCGGTTCGCGCACGTCAAGCACGTGCACCTTGCCGAGGTTCTCCTCGAGCCAGTGCGGCTCGACCTCCCACACGCCGCCGAAGGTGAAGCGCAGCGGCGCCCAGCTGGGATCGGGCGGCGCCGTGGCCTCGTTGCCGGGCTGGCCGCAGCGCAGGTTGGCGGGCACCGCCTCGTCGATCTTCTTGGGATGCGGCAGGTCGAGATTCTTCATGTAGCCGACGTAGTCGCCCTCGCCGACCTCGCCGCCCAGCCGCGGGTTGAACTGCTTTTCCTCGGCGACGCTGGTGACGGTGAGACCGCGATAGTCGTGCGCCGGATACAGCAGGCAGCTTTCCGGCAGGGAAAAGATGCGCGACCGCACCGACCGGTACAGCGCCCGCGGGTCGCCCTGCTGGAAGTCGGTGCGGCCCGAGCCGCGGATCATCAGGCAGTCGCCGGTGAAGGCCATGCTCTCGTCGTCGAGCACGAAGGTCAGGCAGCCGTTGGTGTGGCCCGGCGTCGCGCGCACCTCGACCGCGCGCCGTCCGAAGGCGATCTGCTCGCCGTCCTCGAGCAGCCGGTCGGCGCCGGCGGCGCCGCTCGCCGCCGCCACCGCGATCCGGCTGCCGAGCTTCTGCTTGAGAAGCCAGGCGCCGGTGATGTGATCGGCATGGACGTGCGTGTCGAGCGTCCACAAGAGCTTGAGGCCGAGCTCGTTGATCAGTGCGGCATCGCGCCTCGCCTGTTCGAACACCGGGTCGATGAGAACGGCCTCCCGGGTGTTCGAGCAGCCGAGCAGATAGGTGTAGGTCGACGACGTCGGGTCGAACAGCTGGCGAAAGACGAGCATGGCGGTTTCACCGAACGCAAATGGCAACAGCACTCCTGTCATCCCGAGCGTGGCGAGGGATCTTTCGTGTAACCCGAAGGATCCCTCGGGCTTCGCCGTCGGGATGACAGCTCGGCTGCATCTCTACGCTGCGCTCGCCTTGTCGAGGGCGGCCACCGACTCGGCGTCGAGTTTGAGCTCGGGCGCAGCGAGAAGGTCCTTCAACTGGTCGAGGTTGGTCGCGCTCACGATCGGCGCAGTGATCGCCTTGCGCTGCAGCAGCCAGGCCAGCGCCACCGTGACGTTGCTGGTGTCGTGCTTCTTGGCTGCGGCATCGAGCGCACTCAGCACGCCGAGCGCTTTGTCGTGGAGGTACTTCTTGAGGCCGGCGCCGCGCGGGCTCTTGCCGAGGTCGGCTTCCGAGCGGTACTTTCCGCTTAGAAACCCGGCGGCGAGCGGCCAGTAGGGGATGACGCCGATGCCCTCCTTCAGGCACTCGCCTTCCAGCGCCTCCTCGAACAACGGCCGTTCCAGCAGGTTGTAGTGCGGCTGCAGGCTCTGGTACTGCGGCAGCCCCTTCTCCTTGGCCACCTTGGCCGCCTCGGCCAACCGCGGCGCCTCGTAGTTCGAGGCGCCGATCCAACGGATCTTGCCCTCCTTGATCAGCTCACCGTAGGTCGAGAGCGTCTCCTCGATCGGCGTGTCCTTGTCGTCGCGATGCGACTGGAAGAGGTCGACGCGGTCGGTGTTGAGCCGCTTCAGCGAGGCCTCGACCGAGAGCTTGATGTGGGCAGGCGAAAGTCCCTGGCCGACGTTCGGCATGTCCATGCCGCACTTGGTGGCGATCTGCACCTTGTCGCGCTTGGCGGGGTTCTTCTTGATCCAGGTGCCGATCACCGCCTCCGACTCGCCGCCCTTGTGGCCCGGCGCCCAGCGCGAATAGACATCGGCGGTGTCGACGAACGAGTAGCCGGCATCGACGAAGGCATCTAGTAGGCGGTGCGACATCGCCTCGTCGGCCGTCCAACCGAACACGTTGCCGCCGAAGGCGAGCGGCGCGAACTCCAGGTCGGAGTGGCCAAGCTTGCGTTTCTCCATGACTGTCTCCTCTACTGACTATTCGGCGGCCTTGACGGCCTCGACGGGGGATAGCGAGGCGGCAGTCGGCGCGATGTTGGCGGCGGCCGATGTCGTGACTGCTGCAGCGGCGGCGGCCGCAGCCGGCGCATTGCCCGCGATCGACGCCGGCTCGCTCGGCGCGCCGCTCATCGGCATGGCCATGGGATAGATCGGCACCGCGAAGCGGATGCCGAGCTTGGGGAATGTCTCGTACATACGCCGGATCGCCATGCGCTGCACCAGGGTGGGATTCTTGGGCCGCGTCATGAACTTGAAGCGCACGATCAGCTGGTTGTCCTTGATGTCGACGACGCCCTGCATCTTGAGCGGCTGCAGCAGGATCGGCTTGAAGGCCGACTCTTCCATCATGTCCGTGCCGAGCTTCTTGACCGTCTTACGCAAGAGCTCGACGTCGGTGCCGTTGGCGAAGGCGAGGTTGAACTTCACCACCGTCCAGTCGCGGCTGAAGTTGGTGATGTGGGCGACCTGGCCGAACGGCACGATGTGCAGCTGGCCGTTCTGATGGCGCAGCTTCAGCGAGCGCACGCTGAAACCCTCGACCGTACCTTTTACCTTGCTGCAATCGACGTACTCGCCGATGCGGAAGGAATCCTCGGCCAGGAAGAACACGCCCGACACGATGTCGCGCACCAGCGACTGGCTGCCGAACGATACGGCGAGGCCGAACACCGAGGCGCCGGCGATCAGGGGCGTGATGTTGACGCCGAGCTCCGCCAGCACCAGCAGGCCGCCCACCACCAGGATGGTGATGCCGGCGATGGCGCGTAAGAGCGGCATCAGGGTGCGCAGACGCGACGCCGCAACCTGCACATCGTCCTCGTTGTCGGCGGAGACGTCGGCCGACGGCAGCGGGTTGGACGCGATGTAGGAATCCATGCGGAATCTCAGGAACCGCCAAAAGGCGTAGATTGCCACCGCGGTCACGGCGGCAACCTTGGCGCCGCTATCGTGCGGCTGCCACTCCTCGGCCGTCATGAAGCCGAACGCCCGCACCATCAGCGCTTCGGCAACCACGATCACCACGTAGAGTCGCGCGATCAGGCGCAGGCAGTCGGCCACCACGTCGCCCGCCATGGGCAGCTCGGAGACGATGTGGCGCGTGATGCGGTGCATCAGCGTCTCGAACAGCAGCAGCGCCAGCATCGTCGACTCGACGGAGCTGAGACCGCGCGAGGTCGTGGCGTTCTGGGTCAACGCCGCATAGATCGCGGCCATCCCCATCAAGCCGTAGAAGACGAGCCCGAAGACCCACCAGCGCTTGGCAATGTCGAGCTTCAGCCGATAGCCGATCTTGCGCTCGGAGATCATGCCGGTCAGCCAGGCGGTCATTTCGTGCCGCCAATGCCAGACGACCCACAGGATGCCGGCCGCGACCAACGGCACGTATAGGATGACCGCCGCTGCGGTCACGTCGTTGCTGGCCCCCGTGGTTTCCAGCGCCCGCGCGACGTGCCCGGCCAGAAGCGGCAGCAAGACCACCAGGTTCAGCGCGAGCAGCAGGCCCCTCGCCGTCTGGTCGTCGACCGGAACGATGCGGCCTTCGGGCGTGCCGGGACGCAGCCAGGCACGGAACAGGAGGTTGAACGTACGCCAATAGATCAGCGCCCGCGCGACCTGATGGCCGAGCCTGCCGCCGAGACTCTGTGAATCGCCGAGCTGGAGCACCACGGCGTGCGCCGCGACGGCCAGCGCGATCAGCGCGACGAAATCCAGCACCAATGCCAGCCCGAAGGCGCGCAGGGGCGAATGGCCGACCAGCCGGTCGATGCCGCGCAGGCGCGCGCGACTGAGAATCAGCCGCACGACATATTCCGCCGCAAGACCGGCCACGACAATGGCGAGCAGCAGCAGCGCGGTACGGGCGCCGACGATGTCGGGCAGGCTCGCCAGGTAGCGGACCAGCGCGGGGATCTGGCGCAAGGTGAACTCCAGCCGATCGGTCAACAGCTTGAGGAAGGAGGTGGTCGCCCCTTCGGTGCTGTAGGCCGTGTCGGCCATCGCCGCGACGGCATGAAACCCGGCGATGCCGCCCAGCAGGACTGCCAGGCCGCATGTCGACCGCTTCATCGCATTTCCCCCAATGGATGCGGCTCGGAGCCTAGGGCAAACGCCCTCGGCAGGCTAGTTCGCCCTCGCCACGCGATCCTCGCGGCATGCGATTGCGACAACGCGGCACCGCGTTAGCTTTGTTCCAATAACCGCGCGGACGGACTATTTTTACGGCGAGTGTGCAGCAAGGAGATGGCATGGCCACCGAGACCATTCCCGTGATCGACCTCGGCCCCTATCTGGCGGGCGAGAAGGGCGCGCTCGATCAAGCGGCCAAGGAGCTCAAGTTCGCCCTGACCGAGATCGGCTTCTACTTCATCGTCAATCACGGCGTTCCCCGGCCGCTCATTCGCGACATCTTCGCCCAGGTCAGGCGCTTCCACGATCAGCCTCTGGAGAAGAAGACCGCGCTCAAGCTCGACCAGAACAGCACCGGCTACATGCCGATGCGCGGCAATACCCTGCGCACCTCGACGGTACAAAGCGGTACCAAGCCCAACCTGAACGAGGCGTTCTTCGTCAAGCGCGAGCTGCCGCCGGGCCATCCCGACATCGTCTCGAACCGCCGCTTCCGCGGCCCCAACCGCTGGCCCGACGGACTGCCCGGGTTCCGCGAGACGGTGATCGAGTACTGCAGCACGCTCGAGCAGCTGGTGCTGAAGATGGTGCGGATCTATGCCCGCGCGTTGGACCTGCCGGCGGAGTATTTCGATGGGCCGTTCAAGGACAGCCAGTATTCGCTGCGCATGACGCACTATCCGCATCAGGAAGGCCCCGTCGAGGATGAGTTCGGCCTGGCGCCGCATACCGACACCAGCTTCCTCACCCTGCTCGCCCCCAATGATGTCCCTGGGCTGTCGATCCGCACCCAGAGCGGCAACTGGATCGATGCCCCGGCGATTGCCGACGCCTATGTGGTGAACGGCGGCCAAATGCTGCAGCGCTGGACCAACGACTATTTCCTCGCGACGCCGCACCGGGCGATCAACCGCAGCGGTGGCGAGCGCTATGCGCTGCCGTTCTTCTGCGACAGCAACATCGACTGGCCGGTGGCCGCCGTTCCCACGACCGTCGGTCCCGACCGGCCGCCCAAGTATCCGACCACCTGGTACACCGACTACATGGTCTGGTACCAGAAGCGGAACTACGACGTGCTCCATCCGCAAGCCGCCGAATGAGCGCGGCGCCCGCCATCCCGGTCATCGATCTCGGTCCCTGGCTCGCCGGCGAGCGGGGCGCGCTGGAGCGTGCGGCCGAGCAGCTGCGGATCGCGCTCACCGAGATCGGCTTCTACTACATCGTCAATCACGGCGTGCCCCCAGACGCGATCACGGCTGCCTATCGCGAAGCGGCGCGTTTCCACGGCCTGCCGCTCGAGCGCAAGATGGCGGTGCGCATCGACCGCCACAATGTCGGCTACCTGCCGATGCGCGGCGACACCTTGCGCACCTCGACGGTGCAGACCGTGACGCGAGCCAACTACAACGAAGCGTTCTTCGTGGCGCGCGACCTGCCGGCCGATCACCCCGATGTGCTGGCCGACCGCCGCTTCCGCAGCGCCAACCGCTGGCCATCGGACTTGCCCGGTTTCCGCGACACCATCGTCGCCTATTGCGATCGGCTCGAACGGCTGGTGCAAAGCATGATGCCGATCTATGCGGCCGCGCTCGGCTTGCCGGCGAGCTACTTCGACATCCCGTTCCACGACTGCCAGTACAAGCTGCGCATGACGCACTATCCGCACCAAGAGGTATCCGCCGACGACGAGTTCGGCATCGCGCCCCATACCGACACCAGCTTTTTAACCTTGGTCGCGCCCAACGAAGTGTCCGGTCTTGCGTTTCGCACCCGGGCCGGCGACTGGATCGACGCGCCGCCGGTGCCCAACGCCTTCGTCGTCAACGGCGGCCAGCTCCTGCTGCGCTGGACCAACGATCAGTTCCTCGCCACGCCCCATCGCGCCATCAACAGGAGCGGCGGCGAGCGCTATGCGCTCGCTTTCTTCTGCGACAGCACCATCGACTGGCCGATCGCCGCGGTGCCGACGACCGTCGGTCCCGACCGTCCGCCCAAGTATCCCACGACCTACTACACCGACTACATGATCCAGTATCAGCGGCGCACCTACGACCTGCTGGCCGCCGAGAGCTCGCAAGCCGCCGAGTGACGGGCTGGGGGCGCGCCACCTCCAGTGGCGCGGTCTTGCCTGGCCTCTACAAAGACGCGCGACTGGAGTCGCGCGCCCCCAGCCGTCGGATTTGGTAGCGGGCGACTTTTTGACCGGCCGCAACCCGGCCTTTCTCTTTCCGGCGCCCTGGGACTCGGTTAAGAACCGGACCTGAAGCCGCTCGAAAAGCACAGAAGCCGTCATATCGAGCGGCGTGGGTAATAGAGGAAACGCCATGCTCGGCTTGATGCAAGACCGTCCGCTGCTGATCTCGCAGATCATCGACTTCGCCGCCGCCTACTATCCCGACGTCGAGATCGTGACACGAACCGTCGAAGGGCCGATCCATCGCTATGGCTACAGGGATGCCGGCAAGCGCGCCAAGCAGGTTGCCGAAGCGCTGCAGGGGCTGGGCATCAAGCTCGGCGACCGGGTCGGCACGCTGGCCTGGAACACCTACCGCCATTTCGAGCTCTACTTCGGCATCTCCGGCATGGGCGCGGTGCTGCACACCATCAACCCGCGACTCGCGCCCGAGCACGTGGCCTACATCGCCAATCACGCCGAGGACCAGGCGATCTTCGTCGACCTCAATCTTCTGCCGGTGGTCGAGAGCGTCTTCGACAAGCTGCAGACGGCCAAGCACATCGTGGTCATGACCGACCGCGCGCACATGCCCGCCTCATCCAAGATCCCCAATCTCTTATGCTACGAGGAGCTCATCGCGGACAAACCCGGCACCTTCAAGTGGCCGACCTTCGACGAGAAGACCGCGTCGTCGCTCTGCTATACTTCCGGCACCACCGGCAATCCCAAGGGCGTGCTCTATTCGCACCGCTCGACGGTGATCCATTCGATGATGATGGGCTCGGGCCCGGTGCTGTCGCTCAACCCCGACACGACGATCCTGCCGGTCGTGCCGATGTTCCACGCCAACGCCTGGGGCCTGGTCTATGCCGGGCCGATGAGCGGCACCAAGCTCGTCTTTCCGGGCTTCAAGCTCGACGGTGCCAGCCTCTACGAGCTCCTCGACAAGGAGCAGGTGACGATGAGCGCCGGCGTGCCGACGGTGTGGCTGGCGCTGCTCGACTATTGCGCCCAGAACAAGCTCAGGATGTCGTCGGTCAAGCGCACCCTGATCGGCGGCTCGGCCGTGCCGCTCGCCATGATCGAGCGCTTCTGGAAGGAGCACGGAATCGAGGTGGCGCAGGGCTGGGGGATGACCGAGATGAGCCCGCT
>JAFAKN010000484.1 GCA_019235415.1 Alphaproteobacteria bacterium | reverse complement strand
CTACAACAACCTGTGGCTCAACCAGCGCTTCGACCAGCTGCTCGAGGACATCACCCTGGTGGCGCCCGACCCCGACGCCACCTCGTGGTGGTTCCTGCACAGCAAGGGCAACGCCTCGGGCTACAACAATCCGGCGATGGACACCCTCCTCGACGGCGCCCGCAGCGAGCTCGACAACGGCAAGCGCCAGTCGATGTATCAGCAGATCGTCGACATGACGCTCGAGGAATGCCCGCTGATCTACCACTGCAACACCAACAACATCCAGGTGTTCAACAAGAACCTGAAGGGCTTCGTGCCGACTCCGCAGGAATACCTTGAGAAGCTCGACACGGTGGAATGGTCCTAAAATGCTCCTCCCCACGCCCCTTTTTCCTCCTCTCCCCCACTAGGGGGAGAGGTTGGGAGAGGGGGATACACGAGCCTTCGACGCCCCCTCTCCTCGCCTCTCCCCCCAACGGGGGAGAGGAATTCGAAGAGTAACCGGCATGTGGCGCTATCTCGGGCGGCGGCTGGTCCAGGTTCCCCTGGTGCTGCTCGTCGTCTCGCTGATGACGTTCCTGATCACACGCGCCACGCCCGGCGATCCGGTGCAGATCATGCTTGGCATGAATACCTCGCCCGACGCGGCGGCGGCGATGCGGGCCGACTTCAACCTCGACAAGCCCCTGCCCGAGCAATACGCGCTGTGGATCGCCAAAGTTGCGACCGGCGATCTCGGCCGTTCGATCCGCCTCAATGACCGGGTCACGTCGCTGCTCGCCGAGCGCCTGCCGATCAGCCTGCAGCTCGCCGCCGCCGCCATGCTGTTCGCGCTGTGCGTCTCCATCCCGCTCGGCGTCATCGCCGCCCTGAGACGCAACACCTGGATCGACTATCTCTGCACCGGCTACACCGTTATGGGCTTCGCCGTGCCGAATTTCGGCCTGGCGCTGATCCTGATCTACGTTTTCTCGATCAAGCTCGATTGGCTGCCGATCACCGGCATCGGCTCGGCCGAGGCCGCCGCCGGCGGCTGGTGGGCCTATATCAGTCCCTTCATCGTGCCCGCCATCGCGCTCGGTACCCTGCAGACGGCGATCCTCACGCGCCTGTTGCGCTCCAGCATGATCGACGTGCTGTCGCAGGACTACATGCGGACGGCCCGCGCCAAGGGCCTGCTGCCGTCGACCGTGGTGATCGTGCATGCGCTCAAGAACGCCATGATTCCGTTCATCACGATGGCCGCGGTGCAGTTCGGCTACATGATCGGCATCCAGGTCACCATCGAATACATCTTCGCCGTCCCCGGCATGGGCTCGGCGGTGCTGAACGCCGTCGTCAACCGCGACTTCCCGGTCATCCAGGGCTTCACCCTGGTGATCGCCGCCTTTTTTCTCTTCGCGAACATCGTGGCCGACATGCTCTACGCCCTGTTCGACCCCCGCATCCGTTACTGACGTGGCGCTCGCGGAAGCTCCTTCCCCCGGGCTGAAGGCGCCGCGCGCCGCCGGCTCGCTGCGTCTCGCGGCACGACAATTCCCGCGCCACCGTGCCGCGCTCATCGGCCTCATCGTGCTGGCCCTGATCTGCCTCGCCGCGGCGCTGGCACCGCTGATCTCCCCGTATGATCCCACAAAGATCCAGCTCTCCGCCAAGCTCAAGCCGCCATCATTCGAGCATTGGCTTGGTACCGACCACTTCGGGCGCGACGTGCTGTCCCGCCTGATGTATGGCGGCCGCACCTCGCTGTCCGTCGGATTGCTGGTGGTCGGCTTCGCCTTCGCGTTCGGCGTGCCGCTGGGCCTCGCTTCCGGTTATTTCGGCGGCCGCATCGACAATCTCCTCATGCGCCTGGTCGACGCCTTCCTCACCTTCCCGCCGCTGCTGCTCGCCGTCGCCCTGGTCGGCCTGCTCGGCCCCGACATCCAGAACGTGATGCTGGCGCTCGGGTTGGTCCAAGCGCCGGTCCTGGCGCGCATGGTGCGGGGCAGCACGCTGTCGGTGCGCGAGGAGGTCTATGTGACGGCCGCGCGAGCCCTGGGCGCCGGTCCCGGCCGCATCGTGCTCTCCCATCTGCTGCGCAACGTGATGTCGCCCATCGTCGTGCAGCTCACCATCGTCTTCGCCGCCGCCGTGGTCGCCGAGGCATCGCTGAGCTTCCTGGGCTTCGGCACGCAGCCGCCCCAGCCCAGCTGGGGCCGCGACATGAGCGAGGCGCGCCGCTTCCTGGGCGACGCCCCTTGGATGTTTTTGGCGCCCACCGTCGCCATCGCGCTCTGCGTGCTCAGCATCAATTTCATGGGCGATGGCCTGCGCGACGCGCTCGACCCGCGCGCCTGGCGCACGCGGCGCAGCGTCACCGTGTCGGAGAAGCCGTAGCGATGGCGCTGCTCAGCGTCCGCAACCTCTACACAAGCTTCGCCACCGACCGCGGCGTCGTGCGCGCGGTGAACGGCGTGTCGTTCGACCTCGAGGCCGGCGAGGTCTTGGGCCTGGTCGGCGAAAGCGGCAGCGGCAAGAGCGTGACCGCGCTTTCAATCATGCGCCTGGTGCCCGAGCCTCCGGGGCGCGTGACGGCCGACAGCATCGCCTTCGATGGCGTCGACCTGCTGCGGCTGAGCGAGGCCCAGGTCCGCGAGATGCGCGGCGCCCGCATGGCGATGATCTTCCAGGACCCCATGCGCTCGCTGAACCCGGTGCTGACCATCGGCCGCCAGCTCACCGAGGTCCTGCGCCGCCACGAGGGGCTCTCCGCCGCAGCGGCGCGCAAGCGCTCGATCGAGCTGCTGGAGATGGTCGGCATCCCGATGGCCGAGCGGCGGCTGGCCGCCTATCCTCATCAGTTCTCCGGCGGCATGCGCCAGCGCGTCATGATCGCCATCGCGCTCGCCTGCAATCCTCGCCTGCTGATCGCCGACGAGGCGACGACCGCGCTCGATGTCACCATCCAGGCGCAGATCATCGACCTCGTGAAGCGGCTGACCCGCGAGCGCGGCACCTCGGTGATCTGGATCAGCCACGACCTCGGGGTCGTCGCCGGCCTGTGCGATCGCGTCAACGTCATGTACGCCGGCACCGTCGTGGAGTCCGGCCCGATCCGCGAGCTGTTTCATCGGCCGAGCCACGGCTACACGCTCGGCCTGATGGACTCGACGCCGCGGGTCGACGAGCAGGCCGGACACCGCCTGCGCCCCATCGAAGGCCTGCCGCCCAACCTGATCGACCCCATCCCGCTCTGCCCCTTCCTGCCGCGCTGCCGCGTTTCGGTCCCGGCCTGCCGCGAGCGGCCGCCCGAGCGGCGGACCTTCAGCGAACGACACTGGGCCTCCTGCTTGGCCGATCTCGCGTCATGACCCGGTTGCTCGAGGTCGAGAACCTTCAAGTGCGGTACGGCCCGGTGAGGGCCGTCGACGGCGTCAGCTTCGGCGTCGAGCGCGGCCGCACGCTCGGCCTGGTGGGCGAATCGGGCTGCGGCAAGTCGACCACCGGCTACGCCATCCTTCAGCTGGTGCAGCCGACCGCCGGCCGTGTGCTCTACGACGGCACCGACCTCTGCCGGCTCGACAAGCCGGCGCTGCGCCGCATGCGGCGCAAGCTGCAGATCATCTTTCAGGACTCGCATGCCTCGCTGAACCCGCGCATGCCGATCGGCGACCTTATAGGCGAAGCGCTCGATATCCATGGGCTTAGCCGTGGCGCGGCCCGCGCCCGCCGGATCCGCGAGCTGCTCGACCTCGTGGGCCTCGCCGGCCATCTCATCGAGCGCTATCCGCACGAGCTGAGCGGGGGCCAGGCGCAGCGCGTCGCGATCTGCCGCGCGCTGGCAGTCGAGCCCGAGCTGATCGTCTGCGACGAGCCGGTCTCGGCGCTCGACGTGTCGATCCAGGCGCAGATCGTCAATCTGCTGCAGGACCTGCAGCAGCGGCTGGGGCTGGCCTACATCTTCATCTCGCACGACCTCAGCGTCGTGCGTCACATGAGCGACCAGATCGCCGTGATGTATCTCGGCAAGATCATCGAGCTCGCCGGCAAGGCCGAGATCTACGCCGCGCCGGCCCATCCCTACACCAAGTCGCTGATGTCGGCCGTCCCGGTACCCGATCCCGACATCGAAGCGCAGCGCCAGCGCATCATCCTGAAGGGCGACCTGCCCGACCCGGCCCATCCGCCCTCCGGCTGCCGCTTCCGCACGCGCTGTCCGATCGCGATCGCCGATTGCGCTGCGACGGATCCCGCCGAATACGCGCTCGCCGCCGGGCACTGGGCCAAATGCATAAGACTTGCCGAAGGGATGCCCGAATGGAAATCGCCGCCGACAACATCGACAAGCTTTTAAACATCGAGATGCGCCGCAGCGGCATGCCACGCGGCAAGAAATGGGTGCTCTACGAAGTGGCGCGCGAGGTCTCGCTCGAGCCGCTGGTGCTGGCTGCCGCCCGCCTCCTGGTACGTCCGCCGAGTGACATCGCCATCGTCACCGGCGCCGCCGTGCCCGGCCACATGCCGGTCGGCGAGAACGACGGCCCGTTCGGCGCAGTCGTGCTGGCATCGGTGCTGACGCGCATCGGGCACAACGTCACGATCTACACTGACCCCGATCCGCTGCCGCCGATCGAAATGCTGGCCGAACGAGCGGGCCTGGCGATCGACGTGCTGCCGCTCACGCTCGGCGACATCGAACAACAGAAGAAGATCGCCGAGAAACACGGCTTGTTCGTCGCCATCGAGAGGCTGGGCGGCAATCGCCACGGCATCCTGTACGGCGTGACCGGGGTCAGCCGCTCGGCGCACCGGGCCAATGTTGACACCATCTTTGCGACGGCCACGAGACTCGGCAAGCCGACGCTGTCGATCGGCGACGGCGGCAACGAGATCGGCTTCGGCAAGGTCCACGCCGAGCTGGAGCGGCGCCTGCCCGCACACACGATGGCGTCGGTCACGCCGTGCGGCGGCGGCGTTTTCTCCGTGGTACCGACCGACGTGCTGGCGGTCGGCAGCAGCTCCAACCTCGGCGCCTACGGCGTGGTCGCCGCGATCGCGCTGCTGAAGCGCGATGCGAGCCTCTGCCACGCGCC
>JAFAKN010000444.1 GCA_019235415.1 Alphaproteobacteria bacterium | reverse complement strand
GCCACCGTTGGGCCGTGTCATATTCGAGCCTGGTCTTCCAACCCCAACAACCCGGTGGCGCGCACCAGCTTGTAGGTGAGGTAGCCCGCCTCGTTGCTTTGCGAGGAGGTGCCGAAGAACCCGGTGCTGATCCAGCGGTTGACCGTCACGCCGTCGCGGTTCTTGGCGATGAAATTCTTGTCGCGGTCGTCCTTCATCAACCGCGCGACGCGGTCCATCGCGACGTCCCAGCTCACCCGCTCGAACTTGTCGGAGCCGGGCTTGCGGATCATCGGATACTTGGTGCGGTTGGGGCTGCGCACGAAGTCGAGCACCGCGGCGCCGCGCGGGCAGAGCGTGCCGCGATTGACCGGATGGTCGGGGTCGCCCTCGACGTGCAACACCTCGGCGCGCGCGTTCTTGGAACGGTCGCCCAGCGAGTAGACGATGACACCGCAGGCGACGGCGCAGTAGGGGCAGGCGTTGCGCGTCTCGGTGGCGCGCTCGAGCTTGAACGGGCGGACGCCCGCAGCCAGAGCTTCGCCGGCATCGACGAAGCCCAAGGCGCCAACCGACGAGGCGGCGAGCGAGGCAGCGCTCACCTTCATGAATTGCCGGCGTGTGACGGCCATGTCGTGCTCCATCCCAAGCGGCGCTTATGGACGGCTGAGGCCGCTCTTCGGTTACGCGCGCTCGAACAGTGAAACGCCTCACCTGTCCTGAATCAACAGGAAAAGGCGATATTTTCGGGAAAATCTCTTACTTGTGAAGGCGTTACGGCTTGCGCTGCAAGTTCCAGGTTTCCCCCAGCAATTGCCCCATGCGGGCCGCCATCAGCCGATAGCCCGGGCTCTCGCCATCCGTCGTCCGGACGAAATGGATGTCGTCGGCATAGAAAGTGCCCTTCTCGTCCTTCAGGAGGTCGCCGAGGTCGTAAACCGCGAGGCCGCGCTCGCGCAGCGCCAGCATGCCGGCCACGATCCGGCGATAGATCTCGCCGTAAGCCAAGGTGCCTACAACCTTCTTCTCCTCCTCGGTCAGCGTCTTGCCCCAGGCCGGCACCGGTTGCAGGAAGTAGGCCGACTTGATGTTGTTGTCGCGGGCGATCACGTCGATGCCGCGCGTGTACTTCTGGTACAGGCTGAGCTGCAGGGCGAACAGCTTGTCCGGATCCCTATAGAGGTCCTCCGGCAGCGCGAAGAAACCCTGCAGCGTCGTGCGCTTGTTGGAGCTGAAGCGGTCTTTGCTCTTCGCAACGCGCTCGATGCCGCGAATGACCATATAGGCGGCGTGCGAATGGCCCAGGATCGCGTTGTTGGCGAGAATGCTGGCCAGTCGGCCGATCACCCACCCGACCGCCGCGTCACCGAAATTTTCGTCGGCGGCGAACGGATTGACCTGGAGGAAGTTCGACGCCGGCGCCTCCAGCCGATGATCGGTATTGGGCCGGAAGTCGTAGTATTCGTTGTAGCCGTCCAGGGTCACCACGGCGTCGACCGATGTGGCGTACATCGAGAACAGGATCAGCTGCTGCGGCTCCTTCCAGGCCCCGTCTCCGCCGTTCAGCACGAGGAACGGCTTACCGTTGGGGCTGACGTAGTGCTTGTTCAGCTCCTCCTCGAGGTAGTGCGGTGCGGGCCGCGCCCAGTTCTGGCCAAGTTGCGAGGCGACCGAACCGCCGGTCAACAGCACGACGTACCGATCGGCGGGTTTCACCGCCGGGAAATTGTCGTTGAAGAGGCCGATGTTGTTGATGTTGACGATGCCGCACGGCGGGTTGCCGTTGTGCACGAAGGCGAGATAGGGGTGCGGAAAGAGCGTGTCGATGTAACGGCAGTCCGAGCCCTTGGTGAGATCGCGCACGTAGGTATTCTGGGCGCGCTCGAACAGCTCCTGGGCGGAGGTATAGCGGCCGTCCTCGAGGTAGAGCCAGACGATGGCCGTGAGCTCGACCAGGGCAAGCGCGAAAACGATGCCGATCAAGGTGCTGATCCAGGCGTAGAGCCGGCGCCGTTTCATGGCCGATTCCTCATCTCAATCCTTCTTGCTTGTGCTTTAGGCCCCATGCCGCCGCCACGTCGGCGGCGACCCGCTTTGCCATGAAACGATAGCCCACGCTTTCCCCGTCCGGCGCACGGTAGAAGTGCACCGAATCCGCGTAGATCGTCTCCCTGACGTCGACCAGCATATCCCCAAGGTCGAATACTGCCATGCCGAGACTGCGCTGGCGCAACATGGCGTCGACCATGCGTCGATAGACCGCGATGTAGGAGAGATCGCCGGCGACGGCCGTTTCCTGGGGCGTGAGCGTCTTGCCGTAGGCAGGTACCGGCTGGAAGAAGTAGGCGGTCTTCACGCCGTAGTCGCGCGCCATCGCCTCGATCGCCCGGTTGTACTTCTGGAACAGGGCGAGCTGGGTGGCGAAGACCGGCTCCTCCTCGCCGGCGATGCCTGGCGGGAGGGCAAACATGCGATCGAGCGTGGTGCGCTTGTTGGACTGCCAGGCACTGGTGCCCTTGGCCGCCGCCTCGATGCCGCGCACCACCATGTAGACCGCGTGCGACCAGCCAAGGACCGGGCTGCGCGACAGCTCGCCGGCGATGCGGGCGAGCACCCAGCCGATCGCCGCATCGCCGAAGTTGGCGTCGGCGACCAACGGATTGACCTCGACGAAATGGCCGAGCGGCCATTCGAGCCGCACGCGCTCGTAGTGACGGAACAGGTAGTACTCGTTCATGCCGCTCAGCGTGATCACGGCGTCCACGGCCTGCGCGTGCAGTGCGAACAGGATGAACGGCTGCGGCTGCTTCCAGGCCCCGTCGCCGCCGTTCAGCACCAGGAACGGCTTGCCGTTGGGGCTGACATACTCGTTGTTCAGCTCGTCCTCGAGGTAGCGGGGCGCGGGCCGCGGGTCGTATTGGGCAAGCTGCGCCGCGACCGAGCCGCCGGTCAGCAGGATGGTCCAGCGGTCGGGGCGCTTGACGACCGGAAAGTCGTCGTTGAACAAGCCGACATTGTTGACGTTGGGAATGCCGCACGGGGGATTGCCGTGGTGCACGAACCCGACATAGGGATGCGGATAGAGCGTGTCGACATAACGGCAGGCGGTGCCGCGCGTCATGTCGCGCACGTAGGTGTTCTGCGTACGCTCGAACAGCTCGGCGGTCGGCGTGTAATGGCCGTCCTCGATCGTCAGCCAGAGGATCGCGAGGCCCTCGATCGCCGCCAGCGCGAGCACGATACCGATGACGGCGGAAATGCAGCCGAACAGGAAGCGCTTGATGCGGTTTGTCACTTGCCCGAGTCTTCAGCCCCGTCTTGGCCGGCGCTCACGCCAAGCGGCCACTGCATCCATGATGGCGATCATGACCGTAGGCGTCGAGCCGGGTGCCGGATTCACCCACACCCTTGGCGCCGAGCGGCCGGGAATATAGCGGCAAGGCGTCGATGGACAAGCGCGCGACGAAACGTTCAGTGCTTCAGATCGGGCATTTCCGGCAAGGCCACGATGCGAATGCCGGCGGCCTCCAGCCCCTCGCGCACCGCCTTCGAGACCGTGACCGCCGTCGGCCCGTCGCCGTGCACGCAGATCGAATGGACCTCGCACGGGATGCGCTTGCCCGACGTCGAGTAGATCGCCTGCTCGTCGACCATGCGCCGCACGTGCGCCACGGCCTGCGCCGGGTCCTTGATCATCGAGTTGGGCTCCTTGCGCGGCGTCAGGAAGCCCGTGTCGGTGTAGGTGCGGTCGGCGAACACTTCCTCAGCCACGCGCAGCCCGGCCTTGCGAGCCGCCTTGCCCTGCTCGGTGTTGGCTTGCGCAAGAAAGATCAGGTCGGGGTCGATCGCCTTCATCGCCCGGCAGATCGCCTCGGACATCTCGGCGCTCTCGGCCGACATGTTGCCCATCATGCCGTGCGGCTTCACGTGCGTGACCTTCTGCCCGAACAGCGCAGCGATGCCCTGCAGCGCGCCGAGCTGATAGGCGATGTTGGCTTCGAGCTCCTTGGGCGAGAGGTGGATGACGCGGCGACCGAAGCCCTGCAAGTCGGCGAAACCCGGATGGGCGCCGATGCTGACGCCGTTCAGCTGGCAGAGCTTGACCGTGTCGACCATGACCGTCGGATCGCTGGCGTGGAATCCGCAGGCGACGTTGGCCGACTTGACGATCTTCAGCACGTCGGCGTCGTTGCCCATGACCCAGGGCCCGAAGCTCTCACCGAGGTCGGAATTGATGTTGACGAAGCCCGCGTTGGTGGCAGCCATGGGATGACTCCTTCTGCATTCCTGTCATCCCGGGCGAAGCGAGGGACCTTTCTTTGGCCGCAAAGCTCCCTCGCTGCGCTCGGGATGGCAGTGTTATCCTAGCAGATGTGAGCGTACGGTACCTGTCCTGCGGCGACACCGCCTTCACCATCGAATTCGGCAACGAAATCTCGCCCGAGATCAACGCCCGGGTGATGGCGCTGCACGCCGCGATCGGTCGCGCTCGGACCGCCGGCGAGCTCGCCGGCCTGGTCGAGACGGTGCCCACCATGCGGTCCCTGATGGTGACCTACGATCCGCTCGAGACCTCGCGGCACACGCTCGAACCGGCGATCGAGGGCATGATCGAGCACGGGCTTGCGGCGGATAGCGCCGGCCGCGACGTCGCCATCCCCTGCTGCTACGACGATCCCGAATTCGCGCCCGACCTCGCCGAGGTCGCCGAGCGCACCGGCAAGCCAACCGAGCAGGTGATCGCGAACCACCTGGCATCGGCCTTCAAGGTCTACGTGCTGGGCTTCATGCCGGGGCTCGCCTACATCGCCGGCCTCGATCCGTCATTGGTCCTGCCCCGCCGTGCCGAGCCGCGCGTGCGCGTGCCGCGCTCGTCGGTGGCCATCGCCATGGACATGACCACCATCTACCCCTTCGACAGCCCCGGCGGCTGGCACCTGATCGGCCGCACGCCGCTTCGGATGTTCGACCAGCGCCGCGAGCAGCCGGTATTCCTGGCGCCGGGCGACCGGCTGACCTTCCAGCGCATCGATCGCCCGACATTCGATGGCATCAGCCGCGAGGTCGAGGCCGGGAGCTTCGACTGGGCAACCCTGATCCGCGAAGCATGACCGCGGCGTTGAAGGTCGTGCGGCCGGGCCTGTTCGACACCGTGCAGGATCACGGCCGCATCGGGTACATGGCGCTCGGCATGCCGACAGCCGGCGCGATGGATCGCGTCGGCCTCAGCCTCGCCAACGCCCTGTGCGGCAACCTGCTCGGCACGGCCGGGCTGGAGATCGGCGTCATGGGCCCCGACCTGCTGGTCGAAGCCGACAGCGTGCGCGTGGCCTTGGTCGGGCCGCTGGCGCCGGCGCTGATCGAAGCACCCGACGGTGCGGCCAAGCCCATCGATTCCGACCGCACGCATCTCTTGAAGCGCGGCCAGGTCCTGCGCGTCGGCATGGTCGAGGGCTCGAGCACGGCGTATCTCGCCGTCGCGGGCGGCTTTGCGCTGTCGCCCTTCATGGGCAGCCTGTCGACTTATGCGCGCGCCGGCGTCGGCGGCTTCCACGGCCGCAAGCTTGGCGAGGGAGACGCCTTGCCGCTGGTGTGCGACCGCGCGCCCGCTGGAGAGGACAAGAAGCTCGGCAAGCCGTTCGACTACGGCAGCGGCCCGATCCGCATCGTGTGGGGACCGCAGGACGATTATTTCACGGAGCGGGGCCGCGAGACGTTCGTCACTGCCGAGTATCGCGTCTCCAAGGAAGCCGATCGGATGGGCATCCGCTTCGAAGGGCCGGCGATCGAGCATGCCAAAGGCGCCGACATCATCTCCGACGGCATTGGCCCCGGTGCCATCCAGGTGCCGGGCGCCGGCCTGCCGATCGTCCTGCTGGCCGATCGGCAAACCGTTGGCGGCTATCCCAAGATCGCCACCGTCGCATCGGCCGATCTGCCGCGACTCGGACGGCTGCTACCGGGACACGCGGTGCGCTTCGCGCCTGTGCCGGTCGAGGAAGCCGAGGCGCTGCGGCGCGATCAAGCGGCTCGCCTCAAGCGCGCCATTGCGGACTTTCAACCGGCCCGACCGCCCGGCGGCATCGACCTCGCGCGATTGTACGAGGAGAATCTGATCGATGGCGTCGTGTACTGAGGCGCCTGTCACCCCGAGCGAAGCGAGGGGACCTTTGAGGCCACGGCAAGGGTCCCTCGCTACGCTCGGGATGACATAGAGGTCGCGGTTCCGATTGAAACGACGTTCTGGACAAAGATCATCTCTTCCTGTCCGACCAGTGACGGATCGTGCGGTGAGGAGAGATATCGCGCGAACAACCAGATCCCGTCGCCGGGATTGTCGACGATCTCGGCCTCGGCACCATCGGCGAGCACGATGGAGGTGCCGGCGGCGAGATCGCGAATGTTGATCGGGGCGCTCATTTGGCCCCTCATTCTGCCGCTTTGCGCACGGTGCGCCACGTGGCGAGCTGCGACCAGTCGTCGGCCTCCATGAACTCGGCCCAGCGGCGGTAGAAATTGCGCATCGGCTGCTCGCTCGACTGCACTTCGGTGAGGTCGATCACCTCGCCGGGCACGCGGAGGCCTTGGTAGGCGTAATCGGTCACCGCGGTGCCGTGGCCCTGCTCGTAGTTGTAGGGATAGCGGCGGGCGATCGTGCCGCGGCTCGCGGCATGGGCGTAGTTCCAGTTCTCCATGTCGTCCTGCTCGGTCATGCCGGCGGGGCCGGAGTAGCGGATGTAGTAGTCGCGCAGGAAGTTCTTCACTTCGCTCGGCGCATCGCGATCGACGAAGAACCAGCGCCAGCATTCGGTCTGGTGCGGGCCGCGCGGCTGCCAGCCGGCCATCGTCCGCGGCTGGCGCGACAAGAGCGCCGTGTTGGGGAAGATCTCGCCGGGCGCGCCGACCAGCCGCGCCTCCTCGCCACGATTGCGGCGCCTCTCTTCTTCGCAGTGCCGAAAATACTCGGCGACGATCGGCGCGTTCATGTAGGCCGGCGGCGGCAGCTTGTCGGCCGGCAGGACGTAGAGGATCGTCTGATGGCCGCGGTCGGGCACGCAGACGTGCAGCTTGCGGCTCACGTCGCGCTCGCCCATGTCCCGCCGACCCGCGCCTGACGGGCCGATCCCAGCAAGGTCGACCGAGCGATGGCTGATGTTGTGATAGGTGTCGCCGCTGAAATTTTCCGCCGGGAACTTCCAATTGCAGGGCACCAGCCATTTCTGCACGCCGCCCAGCACCTCGGCCTGACCTTCGCGGCCGTCCCAGCCGTCGAGCTGGAGGTCGAGATAGCGCGTGAAGCCACCGAGATACTCGGTGAAAGGCGGCGCCGCCGGATCCCAGGTCGCCCAGATCGAGCCCTTGTAGTTGGCGAGCTGCGCCACCTCGACGAGTCCCAACTTCTCCTTGTCGAGCCGCGAATGGTAGGCCTCGCGGAAGTACGGCACGCCGACCAGACGCCCGTCGGTGCCGTAGCTCCAGCCGTGATACGGGCAGGTGAAGACGGTCGTCGAGCCCTCGTCGTAGCGGCACACCTTCATGCCGCGATGGCGGCAGGAATTGAGGAAGACATGGACCTTGTTGGCGCGGTCGCGGCACAGGATCACCGACTCCTCGCCCATGCACGACACGAAGTAGTCGCCGGGCTTGGCGATCTGGCTCTCGTGCCCGACATGCAGCCAGGCGCGCGCGAAGATGCGCTCCTGCTCCTCGGCATAGATCTCCTCGTTGACGAAGATCTCGCGGCTGACCTCGCCGACGTCGAGGTCGACCAAACCGCGGCGCCAGCCGCGTGGCCTGTTCATGGTCATCGCCGCCACCTCAGATGAAAAATGTCAGGTTCTTCGAGAGCAGCACATTCTGATCGAGGATAATCTTGCGACGCGCGACAAGCCAGCCGTCACCCGCTTCCCCAGAGCCGCGCCGCAGCACATCCTCGCGCCGGCCGACCAGGATGTCGGTCTCGGTCTCGACCCGGTTGCGATAGATCAGGAAGCGGCAGGTGGCCGAGACCTCCTGCGGGTCGGCAAAACACGGCTCGACGCCTTGCAGCTGCACGTTGGTGACCAGGTGCGACAGCCGCGACCGCGGCTCCTCGGCCCAATGGATGCCGGTCTCGATCTGCTTCACGCGCCGCGCCAGCGTTTCCTTGCCCTCGTCGAACCAGTTGATGTCGCTCCCGGCACGGGTGAACTCGCGCTCGGCCTCCCCGAACTTCACGTTGCGCCGCATCGGCATCCAATAGCGGATGTCCTCGGCCAAGAGGTCGAGCCATTCGCGATAGCGGTGATGGTCGAGCAGCTCGGCCTCGCGATAGAAGAAGTCCGCGATCTCCTGGCGGAGGAACAGTCGATCGATGCGCGTGTCGCGCTCAGCCATTAGCCACCTCGCCGCTTCTCGGAAGGGATGTTTCCGCCTGGCAATGGGATCGTCCAGCCCTTTGTCGTCTGCCAGATGGCGATGCCAGCCCTTCGCCCTTTCGCTGTGGCCGTCGTGATCCGCGGTTGGTACGAGATACCGGCTGAGCAACGGAAGCGGACGACGACATGACGTGGCAACCGGAAATGGACGAGCTGCGGCGGCGCCAGGAGATGACGCGCCAGATGGGCGGTGCCGACAAGGTGGAACGCCAGCACAAGGGTGGCCGGCTCACGGTGCGCGAGCGCATCGACCGCCTGGTCGATTCCGGGTCGTTCCGCGAAATCGGCAGCATCGCCGGCAAGGCCGAGTACGACGCGCACCAGGACCTTGTGCACCTGATGCCGGCCAACGCCGTGATGGGCCGCGGCAAGATCGATGGCCGGCACGTCGCCGTGACCGGCGATGACTTCACCGTGCGCGGCGGCTCGGCCGACGCCACGATCAAGGAAAAGGACATCTTCATCGAGCGCTACGCCAACCAGTACCGCGTGCCGCTCATCCGCATGATCGAAGGCTCGGGCGGCGGCGGCTCGGTGAAGACCATCGAGACCACCGGGCGCGCCAATGTGCCGGGCGTGCGCGGCTGGGAATGGGTGGTGCAGAACATGGGCACCGTGCCGACGGTCGGCCTCGGGCTGGGCTCGGTCGCGGGGCTTGGCTCGGCGCGGCTCGCGGCGACCCACTACTCGGTGATGGTGAAGGACACCTCGGCGATGTTCGTCGCCGGGCCGCCGGTCGTGAACCGCCTGCAGCCCAAGCAGTTCGACAAGCAGGAGCTGGGCGGCTGGGAGATCCAGCTGCGTGCCGGGGCGATCGACGAGGCGACCGACAGCGAGGACGACGCCTTCGCGCTGACCCGCCGCTTCCTCTCCTACCTGCCCTCCTCGGTCTATGAGCTCGCCGCGCGCGGCCCACAGGCCGACGATCCCGACCGCCGCGAAGACTCGCTGTTCGACGCCATCCCGCGCGACATCCGCAAGGTCTATCGCATCCGGCCGATCGTCGAGAAGGTCGTCGACCAGGGCTCGTTCTTCGAGATGGGCAGGCTCTACGGCCGCTCGGTGGTCACGGGCTTCGCCCGCGTCGACGGTTGGCCGGTCGCCGTGATGGCGAGCGACCCGATGTTCTATGGCGGCGGCTGGACCGCCGACGCCTGCCAGAAGGTGACCCGCTTCGTCGACCTCGCCGAGACCTTCCATCTGCCGATGGTCTACTTCTGCGACTGCCCGGGCTTCCTCATCGGCCTCGAGGCCGAGAAGAGCGGCGTCATCCGCCAAGGCGTGCGGGCAATGTCGGCGATGTTCCAGACCACCATCCCGTGGTGCAGCTTCATCATCCGCAACGCCTTCGGCGTGGCGGGCGCGGCGCACCAGAATGGCGCGCGGCTCAATTGGCGCTACGCCTGGCCGTCGGGCCGCTGGGGCTCGCTGCCGCTCGAGGGCGGCATCGAGGCGGCCTATCGCGCCGAGATCGACGCCGCAGCCGACCCCAAGGTCAAGATGGCCGAGATCGAGGAGCGGCTGAACAAGCTGCGCTCACCCTTCCGCAGCGCCGAGACCTTCTGGATCGAGGAGATCATCGATCCGCGCGACACCCGCAAGGTCCTGTGCGAGTTCGTCGAGCTGGCCGCGCCCGTGCGCGGCGGCGGGCAGAGCCTCCATTGGATGCGGCCGTAGTGCTCGACCGCAAGCTGGGCTAGCTCCGCCAGCCGTAGCCCTTCAGCCTCGGCAGCGTCCCGCAGGCGGGATCGAACGGCGGATTGCTGAGATAGTCGTTGTCGACGCGCACGTAGGCGCGGCCGGGCGTGCGGCTCACGATGGCGCTCATGGCCGGCAGCGACCATTCCTGGGCGAACAGCTTGTCGGGCCAGTCGAGCAGCGGCAGCGTACGGCCGCGCACGATGCCTTCCCGGCTGTCGACCAGGGCCCGCATGCGCTCCAGGTAGTCCCACCATAG
>JAFAKN010000191.1 GCA_019235415.1 Alphaproteobacteria bacterium | reverse complement strand
CGAACAGCGAGGCCGCCTGGCCGGAGCCCAGGCCGAGGGCGGCGACGCCGCCTTCCAGCGCGGCGACGCGCTGCTCGAGCACGTCCTGGGTCGGGTTCATGATGCGGGTGTAGATGTTGCCGAGCTCGGCCAGCCCGAACAGGTTGGACGCGTGCTGGGTGTCGCGGAACTGGTAGCTGGTCGTCTGGTAGATCGGCACCGCGACGGCGTTGGTGGCGGGATCGCTGCGGTAGCCGGCGTGCAGGACGAGCGTTTCGGGATGCTTGCTGTTGGTCGCCAAGACGGCCCCCTTCGTTGCGTGGACGTGTGCGTGGACGTGGTTTGCCGAACGCGATGTGTGGCGGGCGCCACTATGCGAGGGATGTGCGCGAAAGCACAGTCAGGGTTGCAGAAAAAAAGCCCGATCCGCCTGTTCGGCGGACCGGGCCTGTGCTACCAAACTGTCATCAACCAAGGCCTGTGCCCGACCATGCGTGCGTGGTCGGGCTTTTTTTCGTCCGCAGCTGTGCCTCGGACGCTACGGCTTGGTGTTGCTGGGCGTGGCGGGCGTCGCACTGCTGGGCGGCAGTGCCGGCGTTGCGGTATTGCCCGGGGGATTCACGGTGCGCTCGATAGGCGCCTGGGCCTGGGGCGCCTGGGCCTGCTCGACGCGGTTGCCGCGGTTGCCCGCAAAATACATCAGGCCGGCCACCAGCGCGATCGCCACCAGGATGCCGATCACCAGCGTCAGGCCGCGCCCGCTGTTCTCTTCGTAGTACCGATCGTAGTTGCGCGGATCGCGATCGGGATTGGGAGGATTGGGGATGTAGTCGCTCATTTATGTTCTCCTGTGCTTGCTCTCCTTGGGACGCGCTCCCTTTTGAACGAACTGGAACCGAGGGTGTTCCGGCCGTCGGACGAACCGGAACCAAACGTGTTCAAGCGGTACTTTTCGTTGCCGATCAAAAGGTTGCCTCTGCGGCTGCAGGCCGTCGGCGCAAATCGTGCTAGGCTTTCCACCTCGCTTGGGAGGTTTTAATGCCCGATACGCATGTGCCGCGTCAGCCCGTCCTGCTCGACGCAACCGGGGCGGCGGCCCTGGTGGCGTCCTACGCCCCGGTCAGCAAGACCGCCGCGATCAAGGACATCGGCCGCATCGACGCGCACATGCGGCGCTTCATCGGACTGGCGCCGATCTGCCTGGTCGCCACTGCCGACAAGACGGGCAAGCAGGATGTCACGCCGCGCGGCGATCCGCCGGGCGCCTTCAAGGTGCTCGACGAGCATACGATTGCGCTCGCCGACCGGCCGGGCAACAACCGGCTCGACACGCTGGGCAATCTTTTGGAGAACCCGGAGATCGCGCTGATCTTCCTGATCCCCGGCGTCAACGAGACGGTGCGCGTCGCGGGCACCGCGCGGCTGTCGGTCGATCCCGAGCTGCTGGCGTCGATGGCGGTACAGGGCAAGACGCCGAAGTGCGCTATCGTGGTGTCGGTGCGCCAAGCCTATCTGCACTGCGCCAAGGCGCTGCTGCGCTCGCGCCTATGGGACGACGACTACCGCCAGCCCAAGGGCACCTTCCCCTCGATCAGCCGCATGGTCGGCGACCAGGTCGGCTTGAGCGAGGAGGAGAAGCGCGAGCGCGAGGCGCAGACCGAGCGGGCCTACAAGGAGGGACTGTGGGCGCCTATGTCGTAACCGGCCAGCGCGCCCGCCAGATGCGGGTGGTGCCGGCGGATGTTCTGAAGCGGCTCTATGCACGCTCCAACTGGCACGGGCTGACGCAGACTTCGGCGCATGTGCTGTTGCTGGTTGCGGGCGGCTGGCTGGTGCTCGCGACCCGCGGGACGTGGTGGGTGCTGCCGGCGCTGCTGATGCAGGGCATCTTCGTCAACGCGCTGTTCGGCGCCATGCACGAGTCGGTGCACTACGGCTCGTTCAAGACGCGCCGGGCCTGCGATCTGCTCGCCTTCTTCTCCGGCGCAGCGATCCTGAACAACGCGGGCTTCTATCGCCACTTTCATCTCGCGCACCATCGCTACACCCAGGATCCCGACCGCGACCCCGAGCTCATCACCTCGGGCACGCCCCGGACGTGGAAGAACTATCTGTTCCGCATCAGCGCCATCCCTTTCCTGATGCTGCGGGGGCGCGACATCCTCCTGTTCCCGTTCGGCTATCGCGGCGACGTCACCTACATCCACCCGTCGGCGTGGGGCCAAGTGCGGCGCTGGGGCCGCTGGCTGCTCGCGCTCTACGCCGTGCTGCTGGCCGGCTCGATCGCGCTGCACACCGACGTCGTGCTCTGGGTGTGGTTCATCCCGCTGCTGATCGGCCTGCCGCTGCTGCGGCTCTATCTCCTGTGCGAGCACACGCTCTGCCCCAACTCCGACGACGGCTTCGCCAACACCCGCACCACGCTCAGCAACCCCATCGTGCGCTTCCTGATGTGGAACCTGCCCTACCACGCCGAGCACCACCTGTTCCCCAACATCGCCTTCCACAACCTGCCCGAAGCGCACCGCCACCTGCGCCCGCACCTCAGGCACGTCGCCGAGGGCTACATCCAGGTGCAGGCCGAGATCCTGCGGAGCCTGGCATGACCGCTTCTTCCATCAGACCATGAGAACCAGCCAAGGCATCTTCGACTGCGGCGACGTCGCATTGCAGCGCGGCGGCACGCTCAAGTCTGCGCGCATCGTCTACAAGACGTTCGGCACGCTGTCGCCCAAGCGCGACAACGTCATCGTCTATCCGACCAGCTATTCGGCGCAGCACACCGACATAGAATGGCTGGTCTCGCCCGAGCACTGCCTCGACCCCAGCCGCTATTTCATCGTCATCCCCAACATGTTCACCAACGGCCTCTCGTCCTCGCCGTCGAATACGGAAGGCCCGTTCCCCGAAGTCACGACCTACGACAACGTCATGCAGCAGCGCCGACTGATGGCCGAGCTGTTCGGCGTCGATCGCGTCAAGCTGGTGTACGGCTGGTCGATGGGCGCGGAGCAGGCCTACCATTGGGCGGCGCTGTTCGGAGACTCGGTCGAGCGCATCGTGGTCCACTGCGGCTCGGCGAGGACCGCGCCGCACAACTTCGTGTTCCTCGAAGGCGTGCGCACGGCGGTGCAGGCGGCCAAGACGCCGGAAGCCGGCCTGCGCGCCATGGGCCGCATCTACGCCGGCTGGGCGCTCAGCCAGACGTTCTATCGGCGCGAGATGTGGCGCGGGCTGGGATTTTCGAGCCTCGAAGATTTCCTGGTGCGCTCGTGGGAGGCCAACTTCCTGCGCCGCGATGCGCGCGACCTGATGGCCCAGCTGTGGACCTGGCAGCACGGCGACATTTCCGCCAACGACCTTTTTCGCGGCGATCTCGCCATGGCCCTGGCATCGATCAAGGCCAGGGTGCTGCTGATGCCGTCGGCCACCGACCTCTACTTCCAGACCGACGACAATCGCGCCGAGCTGCCGTATCTGAAGAACGCGAAGCTGGTCGAGATCCCCTCGGTATGGGGCCATCGCGCCGGCAATCCCGCCGTCATCCCCGAGGATGCGGCGTTCGTCGACAAGCAGGTGGAGGAACTTCTCGATGCCTGATTCGCTGTTGCCCAACGACGGGCTGGTCATCGTCGCCAAGCGTGACTGCCCGACTTGCGTCCTGGTCGAGCCGGTGATGCAGAAGCTCGACCGCGCCGGTCCGCTCACCGTGATCACCCAGGACGACCCGACCTTTCCCACGGGCGTGCGCTCGGTGATCGACGACCACGAGCTCGAGCGCTCGTTCCGACTCGACGTCGAGGCGGTGCCGACCCTGATCCGCTTCAAGCACGGCAAGGAAGTCGAGCGCACCGTGGGCTGGGACCGCAAAGAGTGGATGCGGCTCGCCGGCGACGCGGCGGCGGGCGATGGCCTGCCGGCGTGGCAGCCGGGCTGCGGCTCCAAGAGCGTCGAACCCGGCGTGCACGAGGCCTTGATCGCGCGCTACGGCAATCCCGGCCTCAAGTCGCGCGAGATTTCCGTCGGCAACTGGGACGATCCGATCGAAGCCTGCTTCGAGCGCGGCTGGACCGACGGGCTGCCCGTCGTGCCGCCGACCGACGAGCGCATCCTGCGCATGCTGGGCGGCACCGAGCGCAAGCCCGACGAGGTCGTCGGCCTGATCCCGCCCAACCTCGCGCCGTGCACCGTCGAGAAAGTGGCGATCAACGCCGTGATGGCCGGCTGCAAGCCCGAGTACATGCCGGTCGTGCTGGGCGTGCTCGAGGCGGCCCTCGATCCCTTGTTCACCATGCACGGCCTCTTGTGCACGACGCACTTCGCGGGGCCGCTGGTGATCATCAACGGGCCGGTCGCCAAGGCGATCGGCATGAACAGCGGCGTCAACGCGCTGGGCCAGGGCAATCGGGCCAACGCCACCATCGGCCGCGCCCTGCAGCTGATCGTGCGCAACGTCGGCGGCGGCTTGCCCGGCGCGATCGATCGGGCGACGCTGGGCAATCCCGGCAAGTACACCTTCTGCTTCGCCGAGGACGAGAGCGATCCCGACTGGGAGCCCTTGTCGGTGCGCCGCGGCATCGCGCCCGGCAAGAGCGCCGTCACGCTGTTCCATGGCGAGGGCGTGAACGGCTTCATCGACCAGAAGTCGCGCACGCCCGAGGAGCTGGTGCGCTCGCTGGCGATGGGCCTGTTCGGCGTCAACCATCCCAAGCTCTGCATGGCGGGCAACGCCGTGCTGGTGCTGACGCCCGAGCACTACAAGATCTTCAAGGACGGCGGCTGGGACCGCCGCCGCATCGAGGACGCGCTCTACCAGGCGCTGAAGCGGCCGGGCCGCGACCTGGTGCGCGGCGCGCAGGGCGTGGCCGAGGGCCTGCCGCCGTCGCTGGCCGACGCGATGGTCGACAAGTTCCACCCCGATGGCCTGCTGATCGTTCGCGCCGGCGGCGAAGCGGGGCTATTCTCGGCCATTATCGGCGGCTGGCCTGGCCAGTCCGTGCGTGACGAATGCCAAGCCGTAACCCGGGAGATTCGCCCATGAACACGACCTTGAAGCTGCGCGATCCGACCGCCGAGAGCGCGCCGGCGCGCCGGCCGCGCCTCGCTCCGCCGCCGTCTCTCGACGGCAGGACGGTGGCGCTGATGGACATCGGCAAGTCGCGCGGCAAGGAGTTCATCGACCGGCTCGAGGACCACTTCCGCAAGGCCGGGGTCGCGACCAGGCGCTACGCCAAGCCGACCAACACCAAGGTGGCGCCGCTCGAGCTGATGCAGAGGATCGCCGCCGAGGCCGAGCTGGCGGTGATCGCCTTAAGCGATTGAGGGTCCTGCACATCGTGCAGTCTGCACGACCTTTATAATCTCGACAGCCGCGGGCTGCCCGGCGTGAACATCGTCACCACGGGCTTCGTCGACGGCGTCGAGGCGCAATCCGAATCGCTGGGTTTCGATCCGGCGGTCGTCTACGTCCCGCATCCGATCCAGAACCGCACCAAGGCCGAGATCGAGGCGATCGCCGACCAGGCCTTCGACAAGGTGATGGCACTGCTGCGGACGCCGAGTTAGTGCGCCGTGCGGTACGCAAACTATTGTCATTGACAAGAACGGTAGTTCTCACTAAGGTGCGAGCGAGACTTCGCTCTATACATCGTTCATCCGACTCTTCTGGACCGCGCGCAGGGTCGCGTCTGACGCGACCTTGCCCGCGCGCACATGATGATGAGGCGCGCGGGACGCGCGCGGTCCGGAAGAAAAAGGGGTCCCGGAAACCCCGGAAACCCCGCAAACCTTCACCGAACTGTCACAAAAGTCCCGACGCTAGTCTTTCTCTGGGACCACGGACGGATGCACCACCGTGGGATCGGCCGTCGGCTCAGGCGGGGCCGGCCGCGCCGGGATCGGCTTGATGAAGGCGGCGACGGCAGCCGCGGTGGCCTTCGGGTCCTCCTCCATCGGGTTGTGGCCCAGCGCCTCGAAGATCTCGAGCTGGGCGCCCTTGATGTCGCTCTGGAAGCGAAAGGCGTCGGCGGTGGGCACCCAACGGTCCGCGCCCCCCCAGAGGATCAGGGTTGGCACATCGAGCCGCTTGAGCGGCGCGGGATCGAGCGGCTCCTGGGTGCGGGCGCGCTGCAAGGTCGCCTCGCGATTGCCCGGGAAGCGCTGCAGCTCGGCGTAACGGCGTATCCGTTCCGGCGTGACCATCGCCGGATCGGCATAGGCCTCGGTGAGCGAGCGGCGCACCAGCCGCTCGGGCTTGAAGTAGATGCCGATGTCGCCGATCACCGGCATGCGCGCCA
>JAFAKN010000061.1 GCA_019235415.1 Alphaproteobacteria bacterium | reverse complement strand
CGGTCTGTCGACCGCGCTCTACCTGCGCCGCTCCGGCCGCGAGGTGACGGTCGTCGATCCGCTGCCGCCGCCGGGCGGGGCGTCCTACGGCAATGCCGGCATGATCAGCGCCGACACGTCGGTGCCGATCGCCCTGCCCGGCATGCTGCGCAAGGTGCCGTCGTGGCTCACCGACCCATTGGGTCCCCTGGCGGTGCGGCCGTCGTATTTCCCCAAGGCACTGCCTTGGCTGATGAAGTGGATCGCGGCCGGCCGCATGCCGCGCGTCCTGGAAATCTCCGACGCTATGCGAGCCCTGCACAGGGAAGCATTCAACTGCTGGCGCGAATTGCTCGGCCCGCAGCACTTCGCCGATCTCGTGCGGCCGGTCGGCCAGGTGCATGTGTGGGAAGCCGATGCCGAGTCGGAAAGCGCCGCATTGGAGCGCCAGCTGCGCGAGCGGCAGGGGATTCTAAGCCAGGCCCTCGGTCCCGACGACCTGCGCCAGATGTTCCCGGGGATCTCCAAGGCGGTTCGGCGCGGCGTGCTGGTGCCCGGCAACGGCTATACGGTGAGTCCGCAGCGCATCGTGCAGACCTTGCATCGCCTGTTCATCGAGGCCGGTGGACGCCTTGTGGCGGAGAACGTCATGAAGATCCTGCCGCGCGAGGGGGGCGGCTACGACCTGATGACCAATGTCGGCTTCCATGTCGCACAGACGGTCGTGGTCGCGGCGGGGGCCCGGGCGGTGCGGCTGCTCGAGCCGATCGGCGTGCGCGTGCCCTTGGAGACCGAGCGCGGCTATCACGTGATGCTGCCCAACCATGGGCTGTCGCTCACCACGACGATCTCCAACAAGAGCCGGTCGTTCGGCGTCACCCCGATGGAGCAGGGCTTGCGGGTCGCCGGGACGGTCGAGATCGCAGGCCTCGAGGCGCCGCCGGACGAGCGCCGCAACAAGGCGTTGCTGGCCAACGTCCGCACCATGTTCCCCGAGGTGAACACCGAGGGCCATCGCTTTTGGATGGGCTTTCGGCCTTCGACGCCAGACAGCCTGCCGCTCCTGGGGGAAGTGACGGGCCGGCGTGGCTTGTTCCTGGCCGTCGGTCACGGCCATTTCGGCATGACCGGCGGCCCGCCAAGCGGTCGCCTGGTGTCGCAACTGATCAACCGGGCGCCGACCGCGATCGACGCCAAGCTCTATGCGCCGCAGCGCTTCGCATGACCCAAATCGGACATTCCGTGCGCTCTTGGTAGTGCTGCTCACGCGGGCCGGCTTCCTACATGCTGAGTGGGCCCCATCGATCATTCCCTCAACCGGTCCAGCGGCAGGCGGATGCTCATCTCCAAGCCCTCTGGTAGCCATTGCCGGTACCAGCGGCCGCCTAATGTGGTCTCGATCGTTTTTGTCACGAGAGTGCTGCCGAAACCTGCGACAGCCGGCGTGCCGCTAACGAGCGGTCCGCCGTGCTCTTTCCAGCAGAGAATGAGGTCGGGGCCGTCCATCGTCCAGGTGACCGTGACGCCGCCGCCGTCCCGTGTCAGCGCGCCATATTTGGCGGCGTTGGTCGCCAGCTCGTGCAGGACGAGCGCGACGCTGTTGGTTGCATGCTGCCCTAGAGCGACGGCGGGACCCTCGGTGACAATTCGAGGCCGCGCGGCGTCCACTTCGTAGGGTAGAGCAATGGCGTGCAGAAGCTCGCCAAGTTCGGCGGCCTGGGTGAGATCGGGGAGGTCGCGGAAAGACCGCCGTACTATGCCGTGGGCTACGGCGAGCGCCCGCACGCGTCCCGCCAGGGAAGCGACTAGCTCGTCTTTGCTGTTCGCACGCTTGCCGCTGAAATGGATGATGCCGTCGACGATGGCGAAGACGTTCTTGACGCGATGGCTCATCTCCTTGGCGAGCGCTTCCTGCTCGTGGAGAGCCTTGGAGAGCCGGATCTCCGTCTGATGAATTCGCAGGGCGATGCTGACGAAGGCAGCGATCTCGGTGATTGCCTCTACGTGTCCGCGGTTGAAGTGGCTAAGCTCATCGGACACGATCCAGAGCGTCCCGAGTTTCTCCGATCCCCGGTGCAGAGGCACGAGCAGGACTTCGGGCAAGGCGACATTTACCTCGGCGATCCACGGATAGTAGCGCTCCGAGTGCCGCGTCAGTACTGGCGCGTCGTTATCGAGCGTGATGCCGCATGGGCTGAAGTCGCGGGGTGTTGTTGCCCCCTCGAAGGCCGACAACGTCCCCTGAAGATAGGCCCAGCGGAATTGAGGCGGGTCCTCGTCGAACTCTGCGACGCTGATGCCGGATGAAACTCCGCGGCCGATCTCCATCGCGAGCGCTACGAAGCGCGGGAGCACCTTCTCGGGTCCATCGACCATGTGGACGGCGAGTTCCTGAATGGCCTCCTTGACCCAGCGATGATCGATTTCGGATGCGGCGCGCTGATTGAGTTCGCGAGTAACGAACACTTCGTCGAATGTAGCGGCTGCGGTGAAGGCCTGAACGACACCGGTCATATGTCGCACCTTCCCAGTAGGATCGTGATATCCCAAAACGCCTCCGATGTCAGCCGATGGCCCATATCTGGACGAAATCGGCCGACGCCGACGATGTCGGCGATCGGGCCGGAACGGTGGCGCTGATCTACGAACCGTGGCCCTCGAGCTCGACGTTCGGGCGGGGGAGAGGAATACGCCGAGTAAGGTTCAGCTCAGGAAGTCGCTGACGAGCTTCCCGGACTCTTGTGCGCTTGTGATCAGGAACAGGTGCCCGTCCGCGATGGTGACCAGCCGCGCTTTGGGGATCAGAGCGGCGAGGATGCGGCCGTTGACGGCCGGCACCAGCGGGTCGTCGGCACCGGCCATGACCAGAGCAGGTTGCTTCAGGAACGCCAGCCACGGCAGGCTGGTCCAGCCGACCACGGCCGCCAGCTGCAGGTAGTAGCCGGCGTCGCTCGACCAACGGACGTGCCGCAAAAGCGATCGCGCGATTTCGGGCGACTGCCGCAGGGCGCCGCCATAGATGTCGCCCGCCACACGCTCGCGATAGCCGGGATCGCGGTAGCGCCGCGGCGTCGCCATCTTCAGGAGCACGCTGGGCTTGCCCGGCACCATGAAATGACCAGGCGAAGTGGCGGCCAGCACCATGCGGCGGCAGCGCGCCGCGTGCTGGAAAGCGAACTGCTGCGCCAGCACGCCGCCCCACGAGACGCCCAGCACGTCGACTTCGGCATGGCCCATCTGGTCGAGCAGGCGCGCCGCCAGCGTCGCGAGCGTGCGCGGCCGATAGGGCAACGCCGGAGTGGGCGAGCCGCCTACGCCCGGCACGTCGAACACGATCGCCTCGCGGCCGTCGAGCGCCTCGAAGAACGGCTGGACCAGCTCGACGCTGGCACCGATGCCGTTGAACAGCAGCAGCGGCGGGACATCGGGCTCGCCTGGTTGGACAGCGACGCGCAGCCGCTGCCCTCCGACGTCGTGCATCTCGATCCGCACCTAGCGCTCCACCACGTAGCGGCCGGGCGCCGGATCCAGCGGCTCGTGCCGCTCGTTGCCGAGCGCGGCCGGTGCGGCGATACTCTCGCCCGAGCGCGCCTTGATCCATTCCAGCCAATGCGGCCACCAGCTGCCGGCCTGCTTGGTCGCCTGCTCGAGCCACGCTTCGGCGCTGGCAGGCTTCGCGGGACCGCTCAGGAAGTACGCCTTGGGATTGCCCGGCGGGTTGAGCAGGCTCTGGATATGGCCGCTGTTCGACAGCACGAAGGTGCTGCGCGCGCCGTACAGGCGCGCGGTGTTGTAGCAGCCTTGCCAGGGCGTGATGTGGTCGGTGGTGCCGGCGACCACGTAGCTGTCGAGGTCGATCTGCCGCATGTAGAGCGGCACGCCGCCCACCGTAAGGCGGCCACCTTGGACGAATGGATCGCTGCTGATCAGGTCGAGGAAGTCGGCGTGCAGGCGGGCCGGCAGGCGCGTCGTGTCGTTGTTCCAGTACAGCACGTCGAAGGCCGGCGGCGGGTTGCCCATCAGGTAGTTGTTGACCCAGTAGTTCCAGATCAGGTCGTTGGGTCGCATCCAGGCGAACATTCGCGCAAGCTCGCGGCCTTCCAGCACGCCGGCGGCGCGCGACGAGGCCTTGGCCGCGGCGATCGTGTCGCGCGTCGCGAAGGCGCCGGCGATGGTGCCTTTCGCCACGCCCATGTCGAGCACGCACACCGCGACCGTGGCGCTGTGGACGCGCTTGTCGTTGCGTGCCGCAAGGCTCGCCAGGAAGGCCGACAGGGTGATCCCGCCCGAGCACGAGCCCCAGACATTGACGTCCTCGCTGCCGGTGATGGCGCGCACCGCGTCTACGGCCTCGCCAAGAGCGGTGATGTAGGTCTCCAGGCCGTAGTGGCTTTCGCGCTCGGTCGGATTCTTCCAGCTGATGGCGAAGGTCTGCAGGCCGCCTTGCAGGGCGAACTGCACGATGCTCTTGCCCGGCAGGTCGAACAGATAGAACTTGTTGATCTGCGGCGGCACGATCAGGAGCGGCCGCTGGTGAACGGCTTCCGTCACCGGACGGTACTGGATCAGCTCCATGACCCGCGACCGATAGACCACCGAGCCCGGCGTGGTGGCGAGGTTGCGTCCGACGGCGAACTTCGTCGTGTCGACCTGGGCCGGCAGGCCGCCGTTCTTCACCAGGTCGCGCACGAAGTTCTCGAGCCCGTGCAGCAGGCTGCCGCCGCCGGTGTCGAGCAGTTTCTTCAGGGCCGCCGGATTGCCCGCGAGCGCATTGGTCGGCGCCATCGCGTCGATGAACAGCGACACTACGAAGCGCGCCCGCTCGGCGTCGCGGCGCGCGAGCTTTCTGTCGTCGACCAGGCCGAGCAGCGCCTGGCTCCAGGCGAAGTAGCTCTGCGCGAGGGCGCGGTAGGCGGAATTGTCCTTCCACGCCGGGTCGACGAAGCGCTTGTCCTTGTCGTCCGGCGCGAGCGCCGAGCCGCCGGTGGCGATGCGGCCGAGCTCGCCCAGGAAGGCGACGTACTGCTGCGCCAGCAGGCCGGGATGGCGCGCCGTGCGGCCGAGCAGCGTGCGCAGCGAAGCGAAGAGATCGCGCCCGCGCACGCCGACCAGCGGGTTGGCCGCCAGCGTGTTGTTGGTGGCCTGCTCGGCGAGCTCGGCCGTGGCGGCAAGAGTCGGGTTCGACATGGCTGATCCTCCTTCTGGCTAGGCGATCGTCCGCAGATCCTTGCGCAGGATCTTGCCGACGTTGGACTTGGGCAGGGTTTCGACGAAGCGGACCTGCCGCGGCACCTTGTAGGCGGTGAGAAGCTGGCGGCAGTGCGCCAGCAGGGTCGCTTCGTCGAGCGCGCCGTCCGGCGTCTTGACGGCGAACAGGCGTACCGCCTCGCCGGTCTTCTCGTCGGGCCGCCCGACGCAGGCGCATTCGGCGATACCCGTGCAGGCGGCTGCGACCGCCTCGACCTCGTTGGGAAAGACATTGAAGCCGGAGACGATGATCATGTCCTTCTTGCGATCGACGATCTTGAGGAAGCCGCGCTCGTCGAACACACCGACGTCGCCGGTGCGGAAGAAGCCGTCGCTTGTGAAGGCGGCGGCATTGGCCTTCGGCTTCTGCCAGTAGCCCGGCATGACCTGCGGGCCGCGGGCGCAGATCTCGCCCGCTTCGCCGGGCGCGACCTCCTGGTCCTGCTCGTCCAGGAGCTTGATCTCGGTGCCGGGGAAGGGCAGGCCGACCGTGCCGCTGAACCCGGCGCCGGGCGGGTTCAGAGAGAGCACCGGCGAGGTTTCCGAGAGGCCGTAGCCTTCGAGGATGTCGCGACCGGTGAGCGCCTTCCAGCGCCGCGAGGTGATGGGCAGCACCGCGGCGCCACCGCCGATCGCAAGCCGCAGGCGCGAGAAGTCGACCTCGGCGATGTTGGGTTGCGCGAGCAGACCCGCGAACAGGGTGTTGACGCCGGTGAACAGTGTCGGCCGCGCCTGCTTCAGGATGTCGATGAAGCCCGCCATGTCGCGCGAGTTCGGCACCAGCCAGTTCTCGGCGCCGACGGCGAAGCACGAGAGCAAATTCACCATCAGCGCGAAGATGTGATAGAGCGGCAGCGCCGTGACCACGACCTCTTCGCCGGGGCGCAGCTCTGCCGCCACGAAGGCGCGGAACTGCGCGGTGTTGGCCGTGAGGTTGCGATGCAGCAGCGTCGCGCCCTTGGAGAGGCCGGTGGTGCCGCCGGTATATTGCAGGAACAGCACATCGTCGCCGCCTAGGTGCAATGGCGTGAGCTCGAGCGTCGCGCCCGCGGCCAAGGCGTCGGCAAAGCCGATCGTGCTGCCGAGACGCGGGTCGATCGCGGGGATCGGAAGGCCGCCACCGATGGCGTCGCCCGGCGCGACGGTGATGACGTTCTTCACCCTGGTGTGGCCGACGATTTCTGCCAGGGTCGCGGTCGCGCCGGCGAAGATCACGATGGTCTCGACCCCGGCGTCGTTCAGCTGGTGCTCGAGCTCGCGCGGCGTGTAGAGCGGGTTGACGTTCACCTGGACCGCGCCGGCGCGCACGATGCCGAACAGCGCGACCGGAAACGCCGGGATGTTGGGCATCATCACGGCGATGCGCTGGCCCTTGGAGACGCCCAGTCTCCGCTGCAGGAACGCCGCGAAGGCCTGCGACAGCCGGTCGGTGTCGGTGAAGGTGAGCGTGCGGCCGAAGCAGCGGAACGCCGGCCTGTCGGCGTAGCGCTGCATGGCGTCCTCGAGAATCGGCAGGATCGATGCCTGCAGGTCGAGCTCGAGCGTGCGGCTGCTGTCGAACATCGAAGTCTCCCTGTGTCGTCGCCCGTCCGCGCGGCCTGCTTGGCGGGCACTTTGCCTCCGTGGCATGCTCCCGATCGGTTCGCCCTCGGGTTGCCGGGCCGTGCCATCTACGGGCGGGACCATAAATGCTGCACCGCAGCAAGTCGTTGGCCGGGGCGGCCAATTCATCGGCCGCGAGAGCCAATTCGCTCTGGGAGGGGCGCCGCATGAGCCAGCTGACGACGGCCGCGATCTGGGTGAAGGGGGTGGCCGACATGCTGGCCGCCGAAGGGCTGGATGTGGCTGCCCTGCTGCGCGACGCCGACATCGATCCGGCCGGCTTGGACGCGCCGGACGCGCGGGTGGCCACCGACAAGATCAGCCTGCTCTGGCAGCTCGCCGTCGAGCGCTCAGGCAATCCGGCAATCGGTCTTGCTCAGCACAATGTCCCGCGCCCGGCCAATTTCGACGTCGTGGGCTACACCATGATGTCCTGCGCCGATCTCCTGGGCGCGTTCGAGCGGCTCGAACGCTATCTGCGGATCTTGAGCGATGGGCTCGCTATGACGCTCAAGGACGAGCCGGGCAAGTATGGCACGGGCCGCTACGGCATGACCTTCGAGCTGATCGGCGGCAAGCGCCCGGTGCCGCGCCAGCGCGTGGAATACATCATGGTGACGGTGATCGGGTTCCTGGGCTGGATCAGTGGCCGCGACATCCGGCCGGTGGCGGTCGAGCTGCCGTATCCTGCGCCGCAGGACCTGGCGCCTTATCGGGCTGCCTTCCGCTGCCCCATCACGTTCGATGCCGACAGCAACAGCTTCTGGTTTGCCCGCGCCGATCTCGTGCTGCCGCTGCCCACGTCCAATCCCGTCCTCTCCGAGCTGCACGAGCGCTATGCCGGCGACTATCTGCGCCGCTTCCAGCAGGACGGCGTGAGCTACCGGGCGCGCGAGGCGATCATCCGCCACCTGCCCGATGGCGAGCCGCGACGCGACCGCATCGCCAGCAAGCTGCGCATGAGCGAGCGCACCCTGCAGCGCCGGCTCGAGGAGGAGAAGACCTCGTTCGTCGATCTCGTCGATCGCACGCGCCGCGAGCTCGCCGGCCAGTATCTCGGCCGGCTGCACCTGTCGCTTGGCCAGGCGGCGTATCTCCTGGGCTATGCCGACCAGAGCAGCTTCTTCCGTGCCTGCAAGCGGTGGTTCGAGGTCTCGCCGGGGCAGTATCGCAATCAGCTCTTGACGGCGTCGTAAGTCATGCTAACATACAGCGTTAGCAAAACATGCCGAGCGAGACTCTTGAAGCATTCTTCGTTGCCATCAATACCATCAATACCATTAATGTAAGAAGCGTGCCGAGTGTCCGGGTGAAATTGTACTAAACTTTCTCGAGGAGGATGCGATGATCAAGCTGCAGCGCCTGGGCCATGTCGCGATCGCCGTGCGCGATGTCGAGCGCTCCAAGGATTTTTATACACGCATCCTGGGGTTCAGGCTGCTGGAGCAGGATCCCGACCATGGCGGGGTGTTCCTGTCGCTGGGCGGGCTCGGCAACACGCTCGACCTGTTCCAGTGTCCCGATCCGGAGTCTGCAGGATCGTCCGAAGCCGATCCGACGCGCATGAACCGGCTCGGCGTGCGGCACACCGCGTTCGCCGTCGACAGCGAGGCCGATCTCGAGGACGCCTACCACGCGCTGCAGGGCGAGGGCGTCGAGATCCTGCGCGCACTCGACCATCAGAGCCAGAAGAGCATCTATTTCCACGATCCCGACGGCAACCTGCTGGAGATCGTCTGGGAGCGGCCCGATGCGCTGGAGATCTTCGCCCGCGGCCGCAAGGACGAGGACCGGCCGTTCAGCTTCTCGGCCCGGCATTGAGTTTAGGCATTGATGAGCAGCGTCCCGCCCGTCGACGCCGCCGAGCGCCGTGCCGTCGAGCCGGTCGTCGTCTACGCCGTCGACCGCGTGCCGGCTTACGACCGCGATCTCTACGAGAAGGCGCGGGAAGCGTCGACCAAGATCGAGGAGGTCATCGTGCCGCCGCGCGAGGCGCGCACCTTCGAGGTTGCCGCCGGCTGCTTCTTCCGCATCGTCAGCATCGAGGGGCCGCAGGTCGGCGACCTCAACCTGTGGAATGCGCACGATCTTTCCGAGCGCTTCTTCAGCGGCAAGACGCGGGCGCTGCACGCCACCCATGTCAGCACGGGCGATCGGTTGTGGAGCACGCTGCCGAGCCTTCGCCCCCTCGCCACCATCACCCGCGATACGCTGGACTGGTACGGTTTCGACGCGGACGGTGCGGGCGTGCACGACGTGATCGGCACGCGGTGCGATCCCTACACCCAGCTGCTGCTGGGCGGGACGGAATACCATCACTGCTGCCACTCGAATCTCACGCGCGCGCTCGCGGGTGCGCGCGGGATGACATTGTCCGAGGCCGAGCGCCACGTGCACGACGTCATGAACGTCTTCATGTGCACCGGATATACGCGCGACACGCACCGCTACTTCATGAAGGCAAGCCCGGTGCGGCCGGGCGACTTCATCGAGTTCTTCGCCGAGATCGACCTTTTGGGTGCGCTGTCGGCCTGCCCGGGCGGCGATTGCAGCAGCACCCATTCCAGCGACACGGCGCATTGCTATCCCCTCAAAGTCGAGATCTGGCGGCCGCGAGAGGGCGACTTGGCGGGCTGGCGATCGCCGAATCGAAGCCGTTATTCTGGCCGCCACAGCGACAAGTAGGGTCAGCGTTTCGGAAGGGTGAAGCCGTTATTCCGCAGCAGTCGCTCCAGCACGGGAATGCCGGCGGCATACTTGCCCGCCTTGCAGTCGTTGATCGCGCCGATCGTCGTGAAGTCCGGCGCAAGGCCGCCCTGGCCGCCGGCGCTGCCGGTGTAGCGAACGGCGAGAGCGGCGAGCTGGGCGCAGTAACTCGCATCGTCGGTCTGCGCGACGGCAGGAGGTGGCAGCGCCGCGGAAACGATCAGCACCAGGAGATGCCGGATCACCGGCGGCCGCCGACTTCGTCGATGTGGCTCAATAGGTCGGCCGGATCCTCGTAGACCCGAATGGCGCCGGCCTGCCGCAGCTCATCGCTGCCGTAGCCGCCGCTCATCAGGCCGACGCCGAGCGCGCGGCAGCGGACGGCGGCGAGCATGTCCCAGATGCTGTCGCCCACCACGACCGCGCGGTCGGTCGAGGCGCCCAGCCGTTCCGCCGCCGCGACGAAGAGATCGGGGTCGGGCTTGGCGTATTTCACCTGGTCGCGCGTGACGACGGGCGTGCGGTCGGGATCGACGCCCAGCGCCTCGATGTTCACTGCCGCGGTCTCCATGCGGCCGCTGGTGGCGATGGCCCACGGGATGTCTGCGTCGGACAGCCACGACAGCAGCTCGCGCGCACCGGGCAGCGGCCGGATGTGCGGCCCGTAGCGTCGATAGGCCTCGGCGTGGCGCCGGCGCAGGCGTTCCACGCGCTCGGCGCTGATCTCGAGCCCAGTCTCGCGCAACAGCTGGTTGGTGAACAGGCCGCCGCTCATGCCGATCTTGCGATGGATGCGCCAGACCGACAGGTCGATGCTTTCGCTGTCGAGCGCTTCCTTCCAGGCCAGCACATGCTGGTAGACGCTGTCGACCAGCGTGCCGTCGAGATCGAACAGGAAGGCGGGGGCGAAACGCGTCATGTCTTCAGGCCTCGGCTCGGGTTCGCTTTCAGCTGGGGCCGCGCGGCACCTGGAGCAAGGGCTCATTCGGTCGGGATGACGAATGGATTTGTCAGGTTGTAGACTGTATTCGCCACGACTGACGAAAGGTCCGACACGATGTTCACCCTGGAGCAATTCATCGCCGATCTGAGCGCCACGCTCGGCGAGCGCTCGCGCAAGGCGATGAGAGAGGTCGTGGCCCGCGCCGTGTCGGAGCCGGAGGCCGTTGCGCACGCCTTGAGGATGCCGGACAAAGCCGGCGTGCAGGTCCTGCACAAGTCGCCCGAGCTCGTGGTGTTGAACGTCGTGTGGGCGCCCAACCAGGTGACCTTGCCGCACAATCATCGCATGACGGCGGTGATCGGCATGTACGGCGGCCGCGAGGACAACATGTTCTGGCGGCGCCGTCCCGCGGCGAGCGGCTTCCAGATCGAGCCGGCGGGCGGCGAGGCGCTGGGCACCGGCGACGTCGCCCTGCTCGGCCCCGAGATCGTCCATTCGGTGATCAACCCGCTGTCCAAGCTGAGCGGCGCGATCCATGTCTACGACGGTCCGTTCCTGACCGTCGAGCGCAGCATGTGGGATCCCGAGTCGCTCACCGAGAAGCCCTACGACGTCAACGCCGTGGCCAAGGGCATGGCGATACAGGCGGTGCCCTCGAGCGGCCGACAATAAGCGCACGCCGCTCGCCGACCGGAGGGAGCCGCAACGCCGCTCGCACGTTGTCCCAGTCAGCCCACCAAGAGGGCAGGACACCGAGAGGGGAGCCGCGAGTGACCACCGAGCCGGCGCGACGCTCGCGATTTTCCGAAGGACTGCCTTATCCGCTTGGCGCGACCTGGGACGGTCTCGGGGTCAACTTCGCGCTGTTCTCCGCCAACGCCTCCAAGGTCGAGCTGTGCTTGTTCGATGCCGACGGCAAGCGCGAGCTCGAGCGCATCGAGATGCCGGAGTTCACCGACGAGGTGTGGCACGTCTACCTGCCGGACGCCCGGCCGGGGACGCTGTATGGCTACCGCGTGCACGGGCCGTACGAGCCCGACGCTGGCCACCGCTTCAATCCCAACAAGCTCCTGATCGATCCCTATGCCCGGCAGCTGATCGGCGAATTCCAGTGGAACCCGGCCCTGTTCGGCTACAACATGGAGAGCAAGGACGACCGCACTTTCGACGAGCGCGACAGCGCGCCGTTCACGCTGAAGAGCTGCGTCATCGATCCTGCCTTCACCTGGGGCCGCGCGCCGCGCATCGACGTCGCCTGGGAAGATACCGTCATCTACGAGGCGCATGTCCGCGGCTTCACCAAGCGCCATCCCGGCGTGCCGGCGGAGCTGCGCGGCACTTACGCCGGCCTTGCGAGCCCCGGGGCCACGCAGTACCTGTCGTCGCTCGGAGTCACCGCGGTCGAGCTCCTGCCGGTGCACTCGTTCCTCGACGACAGCTACCTGCTGGACAAGGGGCTGCGGAACTACTGGGGCTACAACACTATCGGCTTCTTCGCGCCGGCCCGCCGCTATGCCGCCAACGTCGGCTTCGCCTTCGCCGAGTTCAAGGAGATGGTGGCGCGCCTGCACCAGGCGGGGCTCGAGGTCATCCTCGACGTGGTCTACAACCACACGGCCGAGGGCAACGAGCGCGGGCCGACGCTCTGCTTCAAGGGCATCGACAACACCTCCTACTACCGGCTGGCGCCCGACCGGCGCTACTACTTTTTTGTTAACGACACCGGCAACACCG
>JAFAKN010000631.1 GCA_019235415.1 Alphaproteobacteria bacterium | reverse complement strand
CGCCGAGGGCTACACCTCGTTCAAGATCTACATGACCTACGACGACCTGAAGCTCACCGACCGCGAGCTTCTCGACGCCCTGGCGGCGGCGCGGCGCGAGCAGGCCATGCTGATGATCCATGCCGAGAACTCCGACTGCATCGGCTGGCTGACCGAGCGGCTGGAGCTCAAGGGCATGACGGCGGCGAAGTTCCACGCCACGTCGCGGCCCTATGTCGTCGAGCGCGAGGCGACGCACCGCGCCATCTCGCTGGCCGAGCTCTTGGACGTGCCGATGCTGCTGGTGCACGTCTCGGCCAAGGAGGCCATGCACGAGATCCAGCGGGCACAGGCACGCGGGCTGAAAGTCTACGGCGAGACCTGCCCGCAGTATCTCTTCCTGAGCGAGGAGGACTTCGAGGGCACCGAAGGCGCCAAGTGCGTCTGCTCGCCGCCGCCCCGGGGCAAGGACAACCAGGAGCACATCTGGACCGGCCTGGCGGCCAACACCTTCCATGTGCTGTCGTCGGACCACGCGGCGTTCAAGTACGACGATGCACGCGGCAAGAAGTTGCCCGGCGCCGACAAGAGCTTTCGCAAGATCCCCAACGGCGTGCCGGGAGTCGAGACGCGCCTGCCGCTCCTGTTCTCCGAAGGAGTGAATGGCGGACGCATCACCCTGCAGCAGTTCGTGGCGCTGTCCTCGACCAACGCGGCCAAGATCTATGGCCTGCATCCGCGCAAGGGCACCATCGCGGTCGGCGCCGACGCCGACATCGTGCTGTGGGATCCCGAGCGCCGCGTGCGGCTCACCAACTCGATGCTCCATCACAACTGCGACTACACGCCGTACGAAGGCCGCGCGCTCACCGGTTATCCGGTGATGACCTTGTCGCGCGGCGAGATCGTGATGGAGGAAGCGCGCATGAGCGGCTCCGCCGGCCGCGGCCACTTCATGAAATGCGACCGGCCCCTGCCCGCGAAGCCGCGCGGCAAGCCGATCGTCGACCCCTCGATCTTCGACTAACCTCTCCTCCCCAGCGAAGCTGGGGAGGTGTCGCCGTCTTACGGCGACGGAGGGGTCATGACTCGATTTAGTCGAAGCGCCCGTCCATCTCTCGCCGATGCAGGGCTTCGAATATCGTCTCAAGAACAGACTCGGTGCGCACAAGAACGTCGTTGTTCCAAAATCGTATGACGCGAAAGCCGCGCGACCTGAGAAACGAATCGCGGCGTTCGTCATAGTCCGATTGCTCGACGTGCTGGCTACCGTCGAGCTCGACAACCATGCCTCCTTCCAGGCAGGCAAAGTCGCATATGTAAGGTCCGACGGAATGCTGTCGGCGGAATTTGAATCCGGACAGCTTCCGGCTGCGCAGGTGCTTCCAGAGCAGATACTCCGCATCTGTTGGGCTTTTTCTGAGAGTTCGTGCGCGCCGAAGCATGCTGTCATTCTAGTCGCACCGTATGGAAAGGAAAGCTCGTGTGCAATCTTAGGTTGTAGACTCATGACCCCTCCATCCGCTGCGCGGACACCTCCCCAGCTTCGCTGGGGAGGAGGATCAGTTGCCCGGCTCATACTTTTCCATGAAGGCGAGCACCTCGGCGATCGGCAGGACGTCGGCGTACTTCAGCGCCATGTCGTAGAGGTTGGCGAAGTGCGGGCTCTCGTGCTTGTCGGCGACGCACTCCTCCGGAACGATAGTGCGAAAGCTGCGCGACAGGCTGTCGACCACCGTGGCGCGCACGCAGCCCGAGGTCGAGCCGCCGGTCACTACGACAGTGTCGACGCGATGAAAGGTCAGCAGCGAGCCGAGATTGGTCTCGAAGAAGGCCGACGCCATGCGCTTGTTGATGACGATGTCCCGCCCGTGGTCGACCTCACAGCGCTCGTCGAGCGCGGCGCGGCGCGAGCCCGGCTTGATGTTCTGCAGCGAATCGGGGGTGTCGCTGCGCGTCCCCCACACCCCGCAATCCTCGCCCGAGTCGAGATAGGCGACGTAGGTCCAGAACACCGGGCAGCGCTTGGCCCGGAACAGATGCGCCAGGGCGTTCACGTGCTCGATCTGGCGCGGGTCGGTTTCGTAGGCGGTGACGAATTCCTGCGGCCGCGTATAGGCATTCTGGAGGTCGACATTGACCAGCGCCGGCTTGCGGCCGAAGCCGAAACGCCGCCGGCTGCGGTCGGCCTTGACCTCGAGATACAGCTCGCGCGCAGATTTGTTGGACAGTTCCATAACGAGCTCCCGATCAACCGAATCGCCCGATCAACCGAATCGATCGAGCAAGAAAGGCGCCACCGGCAGGCTGGTCTGTCGGCCGCTCAGCATCTCGACGGTGAGTCGCGACAGCACCGGCGCCAAGGTGTAGCCGTTGGAGCTGACGCAGTTGTAGAAGCCCGGCAGGCCCGGCGCCTCGCCCAGGATCGGCGCACGGTCGATGTTGATGTTCATGCCGGCCCAGATGCGGATGGCGTGCAGATGGGCGAGGGCCGGGACGACGCGGCTGGCGATCCACAAATTGCCCTCGACGCTGGCGCGCAAGGCGCGCGACAACTTTTGTTGCTCGTCGAGCCCGGCCGTCCAGCCGCCGCCGATCAGGAAGGCGCCCGACACTGCCTGCTTCAGCGTGAGATGGCGCGCGGCGTGCGCCACCAGGCGCGTCAATGTCGGCGGCGCGGGTTCGGTGACGATCATCTGCAGTGGTGCGGCCCGCACCGGCAGCGACAGGCCGACCATGGCGCCGACTTGCGCAGCCCACGGACCGGCGGCGTTGATCACGCGACCGGCGCGGATCTCGCCCCGGCTGGTCGTCACGCGCCACACCGCGCCATCGCGCTCGATCGCCTGGACGTTGCTGCCGCACCGGAAGCGCGCGCCCAGCGCCTGGGCATGCGCCATCACCGCATAGGTGCCGGCCAGCGGATTGATCTTGCCTTCCATCGGGCACCATTCGGCGGCGATGGCGACGTCGCCGACGGCCGGCTCCAGGGCGCGCAACTCGTTGACGCCTAAAAGCTCGGCGGCGACGCCGCGACTGCGCTCGACCGCGATCTTGTCCTTCAGGAAGGCCACGTCGCGCTCGGTCTCGGCCAGCATCAGGCCGCCGGTGACCTTGATCTCGAGGTTCTTGCCCGTGTCGCGCTCGATCTCCTGCCACAACGCGACGGAGGCCGGGCCGAGGACCAAGGTGTCGACGGCACGGTTGCCCTCGGGCGGCGCGTTGTGGCCGAAGTCGAAGGAAAGAAGCTGCACGTGCAACGAGCCGGCGTTGGCACCGGACGCCTGCAGGTTCGGCTCATCGCGCTCGACGACCATCGCCTCGATGCCTTCGCGCGCCAGCCAGTAGGCCAGGCACGAGCCGGCCACGCCGCCGCCGACCACCAGCGTGTCGACGGCTTCGGTCGGCAACGGCTCGGTCTCGCGCGGGCGGGCCATGTCGGGCGGCACGAAATCCTTGTGGCCGCTCCATTCCGGCTGCTCGACAGTGAGGGCACGGATCGGCACCGGCTTGGCCGGTGGTCGCGGCGCGAACAGGCCGAACTCGCCGACCGGCTTGCCGGTCATCCGCGCCACGACGGCGGCGCAATAACGGCCTTGGCAGCGCCCCATGCCGACGCGGCAGGCCCGCTTCAGCGACGCCGGCGACTGGTGCCCCGCCCCGATCAGCCGACGCAGAGTGGCTGCGGTCACCTCCTCGCAGCGGCAGACGATGGCGTCGTCCGCGATGGCCGCCGGATCGAACGGGGGTGCTTCGAACAGGCGCCACAGCGCCGCCTGGAACCGCTCGGCGGACGCCAGCGTGCGGCGCGCCGTCTTCGGCTCCGCGGCTTTCAGCCCGAGGTCGCGGGCGATGGCGGCGGCGGCCAAGGTCCCTTGCGCCATCGCGGCGTGCGCGCCGCCGAAACGCGCGCCGTCGCCGATGGCGAAGACCTCGGCAATGCTGGTGCGGCCCTCGCCGTCGGTCAGCGTCTCCATCGAGCCGTTGCCGCGCGGCACGAAGCGATGGCTGCAACCCAACGCCCGCGCCAGCTCCGACGAGGCGGCGAACCCGTCGTTCAAGGCGACGACGTCGGCCTCGATGGTAAGGTCGCCCGCTTCGACGCCACGCACCCGCTTCTCGCCGAGCAGGCGCGTTACGCGCCGATCCCAGTGCAGGCGCTTGCCGAGGCGGGCGGCCAGCGACATTCCCTCCAGCAGCAGGAACGGATCTGCCGCGGCGGCGATCGTGAGGTCGCGCCATTGCGCAAGGCTCGCTCGTCGCGCCGCCTCCAGCACGGCCACGACATTGGCGCCGCCGTCGAGCAGCTCGACCGCGGTCTGCAGGCAGAGCGGCCCGTTGCCGGCGATCACGATGCGCTCGCCGGGCGCGACACGGTACGACCGAGCGAGGGTCTGCAGGCCGCCGACGGTCATCACGCCCGGCAGGGTCCAACCTGGCGCAGGCCGCACCTGCTCATAGGCGCCGGTCGCCAGCACCAGGCGCTTGGACTTATAGAGTCGCGATTGTCCGGCGACGATCGCGGCCACTTCGTGCGGCGAGAATGCCGACCACACCGTCGCCTCGCTCTCGATCGTCACCCCGCCCAGCCCGGCGGACTGGCGCAGCACGGCGCCGTCGCGGAACTGGCGGTCCAGCATCGCAGGGTCCGCCCGATGCGATGGCGCCAGCGGCTTGAAATACTGGCCGCCGGCATGCAGGCGCTCGTCGAGCACGACCACCTGCGCGCCGGCCAACGCCAGCGCGCGCGCCGCCGACAGCCCGGCCGGGCCGGCACCCACGACAAGCACGTCGCAGTCGACCTGCTCCGCAGCCTTCGCCTCCGGGGGTGAGGCGCCAGAGGCGCCAGAGGCGCCAGAGGCGCCAGGTTCGGAACAAACCTCCATGCCCGCCTCGACCTTGGTCAGGCAGGCGCGCTGGCTTGGCCGGCCGTTCACCGTCACCAGGCAATCGAAGCACACCCCCATGCCGCAGAACGG
>JAFAKN010000618.1 GCA_019235415.1 Alphaproteobacteria bacterium | reverse complement strand
GTCGAACGCCATCGCCCACAAGACATTGGACGGCAAGCCGACCCCGACCCTCGCGGCGGCAGAGGAGGAGCTCGCCGTCATTGCCGAGGCGGTGGGCAAGACCGGCACCGGCTGGGTGCAGATCATCACCGACTTCGACGATCCGGTGGACGAGCTCACCCGCCTGCGCCGGGTCGCCGCCCGCTCAGGACGGCCGATGAGCCTCACCCTTGCCCAGCGCGAAGGCAAGCCGGGCCACTGGAAGCTGCTGCTCGACATGATCGCGGACGCCAACAAGGACGGCGTCAAGCTCTTGGCGCAGATCATGGGCCGCCAGATCGGCATCAATTTCGGCTTCGAGATCTCGCTGAACCCGTTCTGCGAGCGGCCGAGCTACAAGGCGATCGCCCATCTGCCGTTCGAGGAGCGATTGCGCCATCTGCAGGATGCGGCGTTCCGCGCGGCGCTCCTGTCGGAGAAGACCGACGATCCTTCGCTCGAGCGGCGCCTCAACAGCTGGGAGCGCGTCTTCGAGCTCGGCAACCCGCCGAACTACGAGCCACCGCTCGAGGAGAGCATGGCCGCTCGCGCCGCCGCGGCCGGCGTGCCGGTCGAGGAGTTCGTCTACGACCTGCTGCTGAAGGACGGCGGCAGGACCATCCTGTTCCGGCCGGTCACCAACTATGTCGACGGCAACCTCGATGCCTGCCTCGAGATGATGAAGCACCCCAACACGGTGATGGGGCTGGGCGACGGCGGCGCGCACTACAGCTTCATCTGCGATTCATCGACCACCACCTACACCATCACCCATTGGACGCGCGACCGCGCGCGCGGCGAGAAGATGCCGCTCGAATGGATCATCAAACGGCTATCGAGCGAGCCGGCGCGCACCATCGGCCTGCACGACCGCGGCGTCATCGCGCCAGGCTACAAGGCGGATCTGAACGTGATCGACTACGAGCGGCTGAACGTCGGGCCGCTGCACGTGGTCTACGACCTGCCGGCGGGCGGCCGGCGGCTGAACCAGCGCACCGAAGGCTATGTCGCGACCATCGTCTCCGGCGTGCCGGTCTATCGCGAGGGCGAGCCGACTGGCGCGCTGCCTGGCCGCCTGGTGCGCGGTCCGGAACAACAAAGAGAAGAAGGCGGGGAAACGCGTGCGGACCGGGCGGCCGTACACGAGAGAGGTTAAGCTCATGCGTCGCATTGCTGGACTCACCAGACGAACCGCACTCAGGGGCGGTTCGACCGTTGCCGCGACCGCGCTGTCTGGCGCGCTGTCCGGCGCCTGGATCAGGAATGCACGGGCCGGCGCCAACGGCACGCTCACGGTGGCCTTGAGCGACAATCCGCTCACCTGCGATCCGATCAACATGACGAGCCACGACACCATGATCATTTCCCAGTCGATCTGGGAAAACCTGCTGGAGTTCGACGTCGACGGCACCCTGAAGCCGCAGCTGGCCAAGGCGCTGCCCGAGATCTCGGCCGACAAGCTCGTCTACACCTTCGAGCTCAGGGACGACGTCGCCTTCCACAACGGCAAGCCGCTCGCGGCCGAAGACGTGAAATACAGCTTCGAGTACATGCTCGACCCGCAGAACAAGGCGTCGCGCCGTCCCATCTTCGATCGCCTGTCCCATGTCGAGATCGATGGCCCGCACCGCCTGCGGGTGATCCTCAAGGAGCCCTATTCACCCTGGGTCTTCTTCCAGACCAAGCACATGGGGATCTGGCCCAAGGGCTCGCGCCACGAATTCGGCGACGACTATTTCAAGCTGAGCCCCAAGGGCGTCGGCACCGGCCCCGGCATGTTCGAGGAATGGAAGCCCAACGACTATGTGAGCCTGGTCCGCAACCCGAACTATTGGCAGAAGGGCAAGCCGGCCTGGGACCGGCTGGTCGTCAAGTACGTGCCCGAGGACGCCTCGCGCGTTGCCTATCTCCTGAGCGGCCAGATCGATCTGATGGGCGCGCCCCCGCCGCGCGATTTCACCAGCCTCAAGAAGCGCAGCGGGATCGATGGCGACACGCGCGGCACGTTCGGCGGCTGGACCGCGCTGCTGCTGAACAGCAAGCGCCCGCCGTTCGACGACGTCAACTTCCGGCGCGCGATCGCCCACGCCGTCGACCGCGAGACCATCACCAAGCGCATCTTCTACGGCCTGGTCGAGCGCTCGGCGATTCCGGCGCCCGCCTCGAGCTGGTGGTTCAACCCGGAGGCCGACAAGTCGCTGGCCTACGACCTCGACAAGGCGAAGCACTACCTCAAGCAGTCGAAGTACGCCCAAGGCGCCAGCTTTGAGCTGATGACCAGCGCGGTGCCTTACCTGCTCGACACCAAGGACTGCGTGGTGTTCCTGCAATCGGAATTCGCCAAGCTCGGCATCGACGTCAAGCTGCGCCTGGCCGACGCGGCGGTCATCAACCCCGCCATGTTCCGCGGCACCTACGACGCCATGTTCCGCCATCTCATGTCGCCGGGCGAGCCTACCTACTTCCTCAGCCAGAACTTCCTGCCCAACCAGTTCATGTCGGAGGTGGGCGGCTACCGCAACCCGAAGATCGACGAGCTCCTCAAGGTCGTCTTCGCCGAGAACGACGAGAAGAAGCTGAAGCCGGTCTACGACCAGATGATGCAGCTGCTGGCCGACGAGTCGCCCTACGTGTGGGTCGGCTACTTCAACGCCACCAACCTGTGGCGCAAGCGGGTCGCCGGCTTCAAGCCGAGCCGCGGGCTCACCATCAATGTCCACGACGCGACGCTCGGCTGAGTGCCGGCGATGACCAGCCTCCTGCTCCGCCGCCTCGGCTTCTCGCTGTTCTCGCTCGTGGTCGTGAGCCTGCTGCTGTTCGTGCTGACGCGCTCGATCCCCGAATCGCCGGCGCGCATCGTGCTGGGCGACGATGCGACCGCGGCGCAGATCGCCGCCTTCGACCGCGACCACGGGCTCGACCAGCCGATCGTCGTGCAATACGCCGCCTGGCTGGAGCGTGTCGTGCTGGCGGGCGATCTCGGCCAGTCGTTCACGACCGGCCTCTCCATGAATCGGCAGATCGCTGACACATTTCCCGTGACCATGGAGCTGGTCGTCGTCGCCTTCGTCGTGGCCAGCATGCTTTCGATCGTGCTCGGCACCTTGTCGGCCTTCTATCGCGACAGTCCGATCGACTATTTCGCGCGCCTGCTGGCGGTTCTCGGCGTCTCCATACCCGGTTTCTGGCTCGCCCTGGTCCTGATCCTGACCTTCGCGGTCGACCTCGACTGGTTCCCGCCGGGCGGCTTCGTGCCGCTCTCGGAGGGCCTCGGCCCGCATCTGCTGTCGATTGCGCTGCCCTGCTTCTGCCTCGCCGTGTTCTATCTTGCCGTCATCACCCGCATGACGCGCTCGAGCCTGCTCGAGGTCCTGAACCAGGACTACATGCGCACCGCGCGGGCGAGCGGCCTGGGCCGCGGGCGCCTCTTGATGTACGCCATGCGCAATGCGCTCCTGCCGGTCGTGACCATCGCCGGCGTCTCGTTCGGCCACATGTTCGGCTGGGCGTTGATCATCGAGCAGATCTTCAACATCGGCGGCATGTCGCGCGCGCTGCTCACGGCGATCAACCAGCGCGACTACTTCATGGTCCAGACGGTGGTCATGGTGTTCACGATCGTCTTCGTGCTCGCCAACCTTCTCGCCGACCTCGTCAACGCGTGGCTGAACCCGCGGCTCGCCGCGGTCGCGTCGTGAACCGCCTGCGCCGAATGGTGAACGGTTGCGGCGGCCCGGCGGGCTTCGCCGGCGCCTGCATCGCGGGCCTTCTGGTGTTCGCCTCGATCTTCGCGCCGCTGATCGCGCCCTACGACCCCGTGGCGGTCAGCATCATCGACAAGCTGATGGAGCCGGACGCCGCGCACTGGATGGGCACCGACCAGTCGGGACGCGACGTGCTCAGCCGGGTGATCTGGGGGTCGCGCGCCTCGCTCGCCGTGGCGGGCTTCGCCGTCCTGATCGGCGTCACGCTCGGCGTCGCCATCGGCCTGTTCGCGACCTGGGTGCGCGGCAGCTGGCTCGAGCAGGCCATCATGCGCGTCCTGGAAGCGGTCTCCTCCATTCCCATCCTGATCTGGGCGATCGCGCTGGTCGGCATCTTCGGCGTGCGCGACGCGCAGTGGGGACCGTTCATCGTCTCCAGCGAGACCAAGCTGCTGGTCCTGCTCGGCCTGCTCTACATCCCGACCTTGGCGCGACTGACCTACGTCTCCGCCTTGGGCGAGGTCGGCGCCAACTATGTCGCGGCCCGCCGGCTGCAGGGCGTGGGCGAGCTCGGCATCCTGTTCTCCGACGTGTTGCCCAATTGCCTCTCGCCGGTGATCGTGCAGGCCACGCTCCTGCTCGCCATCGGCATCATCGTCGAGGCGGCTGTGAGCTTCGTCGGGCTGGGCGTCCAGCCGCCGACCCCCAGCTGGGGCAACATGCTGGCGAGCGGCCGCGACTACCTGATCTCCGGTGAATGGTGGCTTTCGGTGTTCCCGGGGGCGGCGATCTCGCTCACGGTCGTGGCCTTCAACCTTTTGGGCGACGGCCTGCGCGATCGCTTCGATCCACGCCACAGCACCAGCATGGGCTACGCGACATGAGGCAGCCCCAGTCCGTGCCGCCGAAACCCCTGCTGCACATCGACGGCCTGCGCATCGCCTTCAAGGCCGGCCGGCAATGGCGCGAGGTGGTGCGCGGCGTCGATCTCAGCGTGGCGCCCGGCGAGGTCGTTGGCCTGGTGGGCGAGTCGGGCTCCGGCAAGAGCCTGACGGCGCTTTCGATTCTGCAGGTGCTGCCGCCCGAAGCGCGCATCGCCGGCGGCCGCATCGTGTTCGACGGCACCAACCTCGTCGGGCTGTCGCGCAAGGCCATGAACAAGCGTCGCGGCCGCGACATCGCGATGATCTTCCAGGACCCGCTGACGGCGCTCAATCCGGTGATCCCGGTCGGGCGGCAGATCTACGACAGCCTGCGCACTCACCAGACGATCGGCCACAAGGCGGCCTTGGAGCGGATCCAGGAGCTGCTGGAGATGGTGGGCATCCGCCATCCGCGCGAGCGCATGCGGGCCTATCCGCACGAGCTGAGCGGCGGCATGCGGCAGCGCGTGATGACGGCGCTCGCCATCTCGAGCAATCCCAAGCTGTTGATCGCCGACGAGCCGACGACGGCCCTCGACGTCACGGTCCAGGCGCGGGTCATCGGCATGCTGGATCGCGTCCGCCGCGACCTCGGCATTGCCGTGCTGTTCATCAGCCACAACCTCGAACTGATCGCCGAGATCTGCGACCGCGTCTCGGTCATGTATGCCGGCAAGGTCGTCGAGAGCAGCGCCGTCGAGACCGTGTTCGAGACGCCGCGCCATCCCTACACGCGCCAGCTGCTGCGCTGCATCCCGCGGCTGGACGGCGCCAGCGGGCCGATGCCGACCATTCCCGGCCTGCCGCCGCGCTTCGACAGCGAGCTCGTGGGCTGTCCGTTCGCCCCGCGCTGCGACGAGGCGAGCGACCGCTGCCGCGCCGCCGAGCCGCCGGCCTGGCGCGAGCCGGGTCATCTCGCGGTCTGCTGGGAGGCCGCGTAGATGATACAGCCCGGCCACTTCTTCGAGCTGCACGACGTCCGCAAGGAGTACGTCCTGCGCCGCGGCCTGCTGCAGCGCCTGACGCGGCGCGCGCCCAAAGTCGCGGCCGTCGACGGCGTCTCGCTCTCGATCGAGCGCGGCACGATCTTCGGCCTGGTGGGCGAGAGCGGCTGCGGCAAGTCTACTCTCGCCCAGATCATGGTGCGCCTGATCGAGCCGACTGCTGGCAAGGTCTTATATCGCGGCGCCGACGTCGCGCGCCTCAGGGGCGAGGAGGAGCGTGCCTATCGCCATGCCGTGCAGATGGTCTTCCAGGACTCCGGCTCGTCGCTCAATCCGCGCAAGCGGATCCGGCGGGTGCTTGCCGAGGCGCTCAGCGCGCGCGGTGTCGGCGGCGCGGCGGCACGGAGCGAGATCGCAACCCTGATGCGCCAGGTGGGCCTCGACACGGCGTTGCTGCATCGCTTCCCGCACGAGCTTTCCGGCGGCCAACGGCAGCGCGTCGGCATCGCACGGGCGCTCGCGATGAAGCCGGAGGTGCTTGTCGCCGACGAGCCGGTCTCGGCGCTCGACGTATCGCTCCAGGGGCAGATCATCAACCTCTTGTGCGACCTCAATCGAGAGTTGGGACTGACCATCGTCCTGATCAGCCACGACCTCGCCGTGGTCGCGCGAGCCTGCACGCAGATCGGCGTCATGAACGCGGGAAAGATCGTCGAGCGCGGGACGCCGCAGCAGGTGTTGTTCAGCCCGGTCGATCCTTTTACGCGCCAGCTGCTGGCGTCAGTACCGCGCGGCCTTGCCGGGCGCCATCGCCGGCTGGAACCCGACATCTCGCCGGCCGAGAAGGCGTTGAGGAGCGTTCGGCAGCCTAGGCTGCCGGCCGATGAGATCGGCCGGCAGCGCTCGGCATCGATCGCCTGATTGCCGCCCTCAGTTCGAGGCGCGCGGGCCTGGCTGCTTCTCGTAGGCGGCGATCGCGGCCTTGAGCTGGCGGTATTCGCTGCAGCCGAAGACGCAGAGCGAATCGAGCCGCGCGAGGTGCTGCTTGGCGTCCTGCGGGCGGTTCAGCATCAGGTAGGCCTCGCCAATGTATTCGTGGGCGCCGAGGTGACGCGGGTCGATCGCCAGCGCCTGCTGATAGTACTGCAGCGAGCCGTTGGGGTCGCCCGCACTGCGCGTGGCATAGCCCATCAGGTTGTAAGCGTCGGCGTTCTTGGGGTCCTTGGCCACGACCTGCTGCAGGAGCGGCAGGGCGTTCCTGTAGTCGCGCGCTTCGATCAGCTGCTTGGCGCGCGCGAAGTTGGGATCGACCGGCTTGGCGGGAAACGCCGAGGAAACGCTGTCCGAGCCGCCGCCGCCACCACCGCCGGCGGCGAACGACAGGGACGCATAGCCAACGCTGAGCACCGCCGCGGTGACGAGTAGGGTCGAGCGCATGGTTCACCTCCGCTGTTGCAGGCATTCTTGCCGTCGCGAGGGGGCGGGCAACGAAATTCTCATGACATTGACGTGAGGGGGGACGCGAGGGGCGACGGGGGTTTCGGCGCGAGCTCGGGCGCGAGCTCCCGCGCGTCCTTGACGGCCCGCACCTGCAGGTGCTCCTGGCGGCCGCGGATCTCGACGTCGTGGCTTTCATAGGCGTGCAGATCGACGCCGGCGCGGTCGAGCAGCTCCTGTGAAACGACCAGCTCGACGGCGAATTCCTTGGTCAGGCTTTCCAGCCGGCTCGCCGTGTTTACCGTGTCGCCGATCGCGGTCAGCTGGGTGGCGCGCTCGTAGCCCATCTCGCCCACGATGCTCATCCCGGCATGCAGGCCGATGCCGATGCGCAGCGGCTGATCGAGATCGCCTGACAGCGCCTCGTTGAGGTCGTCGAGCGCTTCGCCCATGCGACGCGCCGCGTCGAGCGCCTGGCGGCATGCGACGTCCGGCTCGCTGGCCAGGCCGAAGATCGCCATCACGCCGTCGCCGATGAATTTGTCGACCCGGCCGCCAGCCACCTCGATCGCGTGGCCGGTGGCGCGGAAATAGCGGTTGAGCAGGAACACCACGTCGTAGGGCAGCTTGCCTTCCGAGATCGAGGTAAAGCCGCGGATATCGGCGAACAGGATGGCGACGTAGCGCTCGCCGCCGTGCGCCTGCGGCAGGCGGCGATAGGCTTCAACCGGCCCGGCGCCGGCGGGCAACAGCGGCGTCACGCGATACCGTCCCGGCGGCGGCCTGAGCTGGCAGGCCAGCCGCACGTTGGCGGGGGCGCCGACCCGCGCCAGCACCTTGTGCTCCTCCGGCGAGGCCGGCGGCAGGCGGGCGCGGTCGGGTCCGCCGATGCGCACGCGGCAGGTCGAGCAGCGTCCGCGGCCGCCGCACACCGAGGCGTGCGGGATTCCCGCGAGGCGACTCATCTCGAGGATCGAGAGTCCGGTCGGCTGGTCGACGTTGCGCCGCTCGCCGTAGTCGAGATGCACCACGCCATGCCGCCGTTCCCACAAGTCGCGCAACGGCCGGGCGCCCAGGGCACCGACCAGCAGGACGAGCGCGGCGGCCTGCAGCTGCCAGGAGAGCGC
>JAFAKN010000532.1 GCA_019235415.1 Alphaproteobacteria bacterium | reverse complement strand
CGACCGGTTGCCGGTGCGCGACCAGCTTCGGCCATTGACCGAGTGATCGAGAACGGCGGTTCCCGTCAAAAAGATGCCGACCTCCGCCTGCGAGGCGTCGACGTGGCAGCCGCGGCCCGTCGTGGCCCGCCGGTAGATTGCGGCGAGCGCCGCCGTCGCCATGTTGTAGGCGCCGAACCAGTCGAGATAGGAGTAGCCGATGCCGGCGGGCGGACGCGGCTCGGGCAGGCCGGACATGTCGCTGATGCCGCTAAAGGCCTGAGCCGTCGGGCCGAAGGCGCGCGCCCGGCCATAGACGCCGTGCTGGCCGAACCCCGACTGCTTGAGATAGATGATGCCGGGATTTATGGCGCGCAGGCGATCGTAACCCAGCCCCATGCGGTCCATCGTTCCCGGCGAATAGCCTTCCAGCACCACGTCGGCGTTGCGAATGAGCTCCTCCAGGATCCGCTTGCCCTCGGGCTTCTTGAGGTCGAGCGAGAGCGCGAGCTTGCCGGCATTGATCTCCATGAACGAGCCGCTGCGATTGAGCCCGTCGCGCGGCGGCGTCGGCATCGTGTCGGTGGCCGCCTGCCGCTCCGCGCGTCCGCCCAGCGGACAGGCCGCCGGACCGAAGCGCATGCCGTCGGCGCGCGATTCGTGCTCGACCTTGATCACCTCGGCGCCCAGCGCTGCGAGGAAACGTCCCGCGCCGGCGCTGGCCAGCATCCAGCCGAGATCGACGACCCGGACTCCTGAAAGCGCGAATGGCTTCCCTGTGGGGCCTGACTGGGCCGGCCCGCGCGCCAGGCCGCAATCGGGTGACAGCGACGCCACCTTGCGCGGCGCCGACCACTCCTCGACGACCTGATGCGTGTGCTCGCCCAGCCTGGGCGGCCGTTGCGCCGATACCGCCCAGGGCGCATCGGAACTGTACCAGCGCGCCGCAACATAGGTGTACGACGCGTCGCTCTCATTGGAGCGCGGACCTCCCGGTCCGCTCATCTCATGATGCGGACCAGGAGGTCCGCGCTCCACCGATGGGTGCGGCACCTTGGCGAAAATCCCCCGCTGGATGAAGTGCGGATCGCGCGCGTTCTCCTCGGGCCGCCGCACCGGCGCCCACGGCAGCCCGTGGTCCTGCCCCTCGCGCCACAGGTCGGCATCGAAATCCAGCTTGGCCGCAAGGCGATCGACCAGCTTGCCGACCTTGGCCTCGGTCTCGGCATCCAGCTTGTCGATCTTGCCGAGCCCCTCGTCCATGCCATGCTTGGCAAGCACCGCGATGGTCCCGCGCAGCGCGTCCGAGGAGTAGGTCGCCGTGGCGCGCAGATAGGTTTTGTACGGCAGGAGATAGCGCCCGTCCCGGGTCTCGGCGAGCGCCGGCAGGCTCGACGACGGCATCGAATGCCGGCACGTCTGCCGATGGTGGCGCTGGCGCAGGTAGATCCAGTTCGGCAGGTCGCTCTCGGTATTCATGCTGACCGCCTCGTGGATGCTTATAGACAGACGCTGCCCCTCGCCGGTCCGCAGCCGGTGCGCCAGCGCGCCGAGCAGCGCGATCACGCTCATCTCGCCGGCGATGTGGTAGGCCTGCCACATCTGCGGCGCGATGGGCGGCGTGTCGTAGCGGCCCGACGAATCGGGGTCGTAGCCGCAGTTCATCATGACGCCGCCCAGCGCCAGGTGAACGAGATCGCTACCCTTGAAATCGGCCCACGGACCGCTATCCCCGAACGGGCTGATGCGCAGATAGACCAGTCGCGGATTGGCCGAGCGCAATCGCTCGAAGGCGAGGTTCCGGTCGGCAAGATACAAGCGCGGCCGCGCATCCAGCACGATGTCGGCGGCCGACGCGAGCCGCAGGAACTGCTCCTGCCCGTCCGGCGTGTCGAGATCGACGACGACGCTGCGCTTGCCGAAATTGTAGTGCCAGAAATGCAGGCTCTCCTCCGGCGCCGCCACGTCCCCGCGGAACGGCCCGATCCGCCGCGTCGTTTCGCCGTCCGGAGGCTCGACCTTCACGACGTCGGCGCCCAGCCCCGCGAGCACCCGGCCGGCATACTCTCCCGTCTCGTCGGCAAGCTCGAGCACGCGGACGCCGCGGAGATAAGCACCCTCGTTGCGGCCCCCTTCGTTCCGGACAGCGTCAGCCATGCGTTCCCTACCCCGATCTTTGTTTGCCCGGCTATGTCGCCCGCGTCACAGCCCGGCGACAAGGGGCCAAGGAAGCATGGCAGCAACGCTCAGCGGAAATCGACACCCAGGATCCGTAAAGCCTTGTCGACGATCATGGGACCATTGGCGATCGCAACCCGATCCAGAACGACCGGCTGCCCCCTCACGTCGAGCACGACCGCTTCGGCGTGGTAGTCGTCGTCGCCATCGGGATGGAATTCGGTGGCGATCTCCACGGCTTCGATGGTGATGTCCGACCAGGGCGTGAGGCTTTCGCCCACGGTGAGACCGGATGCGTCCAGGCGAACCGCGGTCCCGGTTGGCGCCAGTCGGGCCAGCCGCCGTTCGGTCTTGTCGCGTATCAGGACCAGGCTCCGCCGATAGAGGGCGGGCCC
>JAFAKN010000107.1 GCA_019235415.1 Alphaproteobacteria bacterium | reverse complement strand
CGATAGGGCTCGCCCGCCAGCGTCTCCATGAGGCCGGCGAGCAGGTTCGGCTATACCCGCGGCAGGAGCATCGCGATGCCGGTGCCGGGAAAGAGGCCCGGCATCGCCTTGCCGGTCGGGCGCGCGGTCATCAGCGCATAGATGTCGTCGACCAGGCGGCGGAAGGTCGGGTCGAGCCGGTTGCGCGGCTGCGGCAGCTCGACCTTGATCTCCGCCGCGACGCGGCCCGGGTTGGAGGAAAAGACCAGGATGCGGTCGCTCATCAGCACCGCCTCCTCGATGTTGTGGGTCACGAGCAGAATCGAGGAGATCGGCATGCGCCCTTCGTGCCACAGGTCGAGCAGGTCGGTGCGCAAGGTCTCGGCCGTCAGGACATCGAGCGCCGAGAACGGCTCGTCCATCAGCAGCACCTTGGGATGGACCACCAGCGCCCGCGCCAGCCCAACCCGCTGGCGCATGCCGCCCGACAGCTCCTTCGGATAGGCGCTCTCGTAGCCGTCGAGACCGATCAGGTCGATCGCCGCCAGCGCCCGCTTGTGCCGCTCGCCCGGCTCGACGCGCTGCGCTTCCAGGCCGAGCTCGACATTCTCGAGCACCGTCAGCCAGGGAAACAGCGCGAAGGTCTGGAACACCATCGCGACGCCGGGGGCCGGTCCCTCGACCGCGTCGGCGCCGATCGTCACGCGGCCCTGGCTGGCCGGCATGAGGCCCGCGATGATGCGCAGCAAGGACGACTTGCCGGAGCCCGACCGCCCCAGCAACGACACGATCTCGCCGGTGCGCAACGTCAGGCTGACGTCGTCCAGCACTAAAAGATCGTCGCCGCTACCCTTGGGAAAGAGCTTGCGGACGCGATCGACCTCGACCAGCGCAGGCGTGGCGGGGTTCACGGCAGACCTCCTCGGTCCAGACGGAATCGACGTTCAAACGGTACAACTGCCTGCCCAGACGCGTCGGGCGGGCGTCACCATATCGACGGACACCACGCCGATGCCGAGCATGATCCAACGATAACACTGACGACGACGCAAACCATCGATTTGGGCCGTTGGTCGTTGAGCGTACGACTGTTTGTCATGCCCCTCACTTAGCGCTGTTCGTACGCTCGAAGATCAATTGGGAGTCATAGGAGTAATTCGGGACGTACCCACGATGGCCTCGAGGAAGAATCTCGGCAGGCTCGATCGGCGCTGGCGAGCCGCCAGCGGCGCGCCATGTCGCTACGCGTGGAAGTGGTCGTGGGGTCCGCCGCCGTGGCTGTGGCGGGCCGCGACCTTCTCCGCCGGAACGATGTGCAGCTTGCCGTGGCGCACGCCGCGCTGGCTGATGGTGTCGTCGGCGAGCGCCTGCACGGCCTTGCCAGGACCGCGCAGGACGGACACTTCCAGGCACGCGTCGTGGTCGAGATGTACATGCAGGGTCGCAACGTGCAAATCGTGATGGCGATGCTGTTCCTCGGTCAGCCGGCCACCCAGATTTCGCGTCTGATGGTCGTAGACGTAGGTGAGCGTGGCGACACAGTAGCCTTTGCCGTCCGCTTCCGTCGCCGAGAGTCGTTGACGGGATTGCAGCTCCCGCAACAGGTCACGAAGCGCCTCCGACCGGCTCGAATAGAGCCGTTCCTTCGCATGCCGGTCGAGCGCCTCTGCCAGGTCGTCGTCCACCGACAAGGTCAGTCTTTGCATGTCCCACCCCACGTTGCGCTGCCGCCGCTCTAACTTCTTGCCTTCTCGTTCGCAGTATGCATTTTTTTGTCTAAGTGCATACTCGGAACATCTTCCTTTGCTGCGCCGTGTTTCTTGCCGCCCCGGCGGCAGCACAAACACAGCCGCCGAGCGCGCCTCCGGCTGCCCCTGATCCCGGCAAGTTCGGCGTGACCGGCGCTTCCAATGTGCTGCCTGCGGTGACCGTGACGGCGCCGAGGGCGCTCGAAAACGAGCCGACGAACGCCGCGTCGGAACAGAGGATTTCCGGCGAGACCTTGAACTCCTTTCCCGTGTCGCGACCCGGCGAGATACTGGAAGCGGTGCCGGGATTGATCGTCACCCAGCATTCGGGTGAAGGCAAAGCCAACCAGTACTTCCTGCGCGGCTTCAATCTCGATCACGGCACGGACATCGCGCTCTGGCTCGACGAGATGCCGATCAACATGCGCACGCACGCGCACGGCCAAGGCTACGCCGACCTCAATTTCATGATCCCGGAGCTGGTCGAAAGCTTGATTGCGCGCAAGGGTCCCTATTGGGCACAGGAAGGCGACTTCTCGTCGGCGGCCGCGATCCACCTCCACTATGCCGAGCAGCTCGAACGGAACGTCGTGCTGGCGACCGGCGGCAGCTACGGCTACTGGCGCGGCCTGGCTGCGGGAACGATGGCGGCGGGGAGAGGGGCGCTGACCGGCGCCGCTGAGATCGAGCGCTACGACGGCCCGTGGACGATTCCCGATGCCTTGCGCAAATACAACGGCGTGCTGCGCTACAACGAGGGCACGCCGAGCAACGGGCTGTCGCTCACTGCCATGGCCTACACCAACTCGTGGCATGCGACCGATCAGATCCCGCAACGCGCCGTTTTCGACGGCACGATCAGCCGCTTCGATGGCATCGACCCGACCGACGGCGGCGACAGCCAGCGCTATTCGTTGTCCGGACATTGGAGTCGCACGGAAGACGGCGTTGCCGACAAGGTCGCGGCCTATTTCGTGTACTCGACGCTCAATCTCTACAACAACTTCACGTTTTTTCTCAACGATCCGGTCAATGGCGATCAGTTTCAGCAGAGCGACAAGCGCAGGGTGATGGGCATCGACGCGAGCCGCACCCTGCAGCACAGCCTGGCGGGGTTCGGCGCGGAAACCCTGTTCGGCCTGCAGACGCGCTACGACATCATCGATCTTGGCCTGTTCAACACCTACCTTCGCACGCCGATCGGCACCATCCGCACCGACCATGTCGAGGAGACCAGCGCCGGCCTCTATTTCCAGGAGAGGCTCCGGTGGAACGACTGGGCGCAAACGACGCTCGGCATACGTGGCGACACCTACTGGGCGAGCGACGCCAGCAGCCTCGCCGGCGCCTCCAGCCAGACGACGGCATTCCTGGCGCAGCCGAAGTTCGGCACCGTCTTCGGGCCGTTCGACAAGACAGAATTCTACATCAACGCCGGCATCGGCTTTCATTCCAACGATGCGCGCGGCATCAGCTCGGGTGCGCCGTTGCTGGTGCAATCGCGCGGCGCGGAGGTGGGCGCGAGGACGCAGGCAATCAAGGGCTTGGACACCACTCTGACGTTCTTCGTCCTGGAGTTCGATTCGGAACTCGTCTTCCAGGGCGATACCGCCGACACCGAGCCGAGCCGGCCGAGCCGGCGGGTCGGCGTGGAGTTCACCAACCGCTATCAGCCGACGTCCTGGGCGACGATCAACGCCGACTTCGCCTACACCGTAGCGCGCTTCACCGGCAGCGGCATCAATTCCGACGGAGTCGTCGGCGACATCGTTCCTGAAGCGCCTTCGGTGGTGGCATCGGCCATGGTGACCTTAGGCGAGGACACGGGCTGGTTCGGATCCATGCGCTGGCGCTACTTCGGTGCACGGCCGCTGATCGAGGACGGCAGCGTATGGTCAGGCTCGACCTCGCTGTTCGACGCCCGCGTGGGTTACACGTTCAAGAGCGGGCTGAAGCTCACCCTCGACGCGCTGAACGTGTTCAACACCCAGGCGGACCAGGTCAGCTACTACTACGCCTCGCGCCTGTCCGGCGAGCCGGCGGAGGGCGTGAACGACGTCCACTTCCATCCGACCGAACCACTGGCGGTGCGCTTCACGGTCACAAAGGCATTTTGAGCCGGTGGCGGCGTCACAGTCTCGACGGCGCCGAGCACATGTCAGCCGAACAGGATGAGTTCGCCAAAACCGTTTGTTTGGGTCGGTCGGTGCTCTCCTCTATCATCTTGCAGAGTAGTGCGTCGTCTTTGGCGCGGTGCGGGGAGGCTTCATGGCGCTGCTCATCGTCAATCTGGACAAGGTCATCGGCAACGCCCAGGCGTGGCGCGACACGTTCAAGGCGCAGATTCCGGAGCTGCCGATCCGCATCTGGCCCGAGGTGGGCGAGCCGAAGGAGATCGAGTACCTGGCGTTCATGCATCCGGATTTCGGGGTGCTGCCGGCCTTCCCCAACCTCAAGGCCATGTTCAGCCGCTCGGCCGGGGTGGACGACTTCGTCGAGCATCCCAAGCTGCCCAAGGTGCCGCTGGGCAAGGTCGAGCCGCCGGGCGGCGATCCGATGATGACCGAATACGTCGTCATGCACGTGCTGCGCTTCCATCGCGACATGCCCGGCTACCAGGCGGCGCAGGCCAAGCGGGAATGGCGGCGGGTGCCGATCATGCGGCCCGAGCAG
>JAFAKN010000626.1 GCA_019235415.1 Alphaproteobacteria bacterium | reverse complement strand
CTGTTCTCGGTCGGCGACACCCACGCCGCGCAGGGCGACGGCGAGGTCTGCGGCACGGCGATCGAAAGCCCGATCGACGTCGCGCTCAAGCTCGAGCTGGTCAAGGGCGCCAACCTCAGGATGCCGCGCTATGTGACGCCCGGGCCGGTTACCGACCACTTCGACAAGAAGGGCTACGAGGTCACCACCGGCATCGGTCCTGATCTGATGGCCGGCGCGCGCACCGCGGTGATGGAAATGGTCGACCTTTTAAGCAAGCGCTTTGGCTACGCGCCGATCGACGCCTACATGCTGTGCAGCGTGTGCGCCGACCTGCGCATCAGCTCGATCGTCGACGTGCCGAACTGGGTGGTCTCGATGTACTTCCCGCGCATCGTGCTGGAGTGACAGGCGGCGCATAAGCGCCGCCTGTCATCCCGAGCGAAGCGAGGGATCCTTAAGGCAACTGGAAGGATCCCTCGCTACGCTCGGGATGACAGATTGGCACTCGAGCGCACCCGGCCCTAAGCCACCGCCGCGAGGTTGGCGCGGCGGCAGTGCATCAGGGGCTGGATGCGTTGGCCGAACTGCTCCATGCCGGCCAGGAAGTCGTCGAACACCAGCATGATGCCCTTGGTGGCGGGCAGCGAGGCGCATTCGTCGAGCATGCGGGCCACCGAGGCGTAGGATCCGATCAGCGTGCCCAGGTTGAAATTGACGGCACCGCCGTTGGCCGACATCAGGGCCGCGGTGCCGCTTTGCGCGACGTTGGGATCGGCATGGGTCTGCCCGGTCAGCCATTTGAGCGCGTCGTAGTCGGTGCCCTCGTTGTACAGCTTCCACTTGACGATCGCCGCCTCGTCGGTCTCGTCGGCAATCACCATCATCAGCACGTAGTTGCCGACGTCGCGGCCCGCTTTGGCGGCGGCCGCAGCCGCCATCTCGTTCAGGCTGGCGTGCGCGGTCGGCGTGTTGATGCCGCGGGAGGCCACGAAATTGTAGTTGCCCCAGGTCGCACAGAACTCCATGCCGCGCGGGCTCTGGCCTGCGCAGACGACCTTGATCTCCTTCTGCGGCCGCGGGCTCAGCCGGCAGTCGTCCATCTGGAAGTATCGGCCCTTGAAGTTGGAGACGCCGGTCTCCCACAGCTCGCGCAGGATGGTGACGTACTCGGTGCTGTAGTCGTAGCGGTTGGCGAAGTGCTCGTCGCCCGGCCACAGCCCCATCTGGTCGTACTCGGCCTTCTGCCAGCCGGAGACGATGTTGACCCCGAAGCGGCCGCCGGAGATCGAATCGATGGTCGACGCCATGCGTGCCACGATGGCGGGCGGAATGGTGAGCACGGCGACCGAGGCATAGAGCTGGATGCGCTCGGTGACGGCGGCAAGGCCCGCCATCAGGGCGAAGGACTCGAGATTGTGGTCCCAGAACTCGCTCTTTCCGCCGAAGCCGCGCAGCTTGATCATCGACAGTGCGAAGTCGAAGCCGTAGTGCTCGGCCCGTTGCACGATCTGCTTGTTGAGCGCGAACGTCGGCATGTATTGCGGCGAGGTGGTTGAGATCAGCCAACCGTTGTTGCCGATGGGAATGAAGACACCGATGTCCATCGCAACTCCGTGGGTGATCCTCAGTGGAGCGCGGACCTCCTGGTCCGCTCATTTTCTCTGATGCGGACCAGGAGGTCCGCGGTCCAATGACTCCTCCGGTCTCTAGGCCGCCTGGCTGAACTTGGCGGCACGGCTCTTCATCAGCGGCTGGATGTGCTGGCCGAATTGCTCCATGCCGATCAGGAAGTCGTCGAAGGTCAGCATGATGCCTTTGGTGGCCGGCACGGTGGCACATTCGTCGAGCATGCGGGCCACCGACGCATAGGAGCCGACCAGGGTGCCCATGTTGAAGTTGATGGCGCCTTCGGGCGCGGAGATCGCCTTGGCCGTGCCGCCATCGGCAGCGTTGGGATCGGCGTTGGCTTCGCCCGCCATCCACGACAGCGCCCCCATGTCGGCGCCGGCGTTGTAGTGCTTCCACTTGGCCATCGCCGCTTCGTCGGTCTCGTCGGCGATCACCATCATCAGCACGTAGTTGCCGACGTCGCGGCCGGTCTTGGCGGCGGCCTTGGCCATCGCCTCGTTGGTTGGGGCGTGCGCCGTCGGTGTGTTGACGCCCTTGCCCAAGGTGAAGTTGTAGTTGCCCCAGGTGGCGCCGAACTCCATGCCACGCGGGCTCTGTCCGGCGCACACGATCTTCATGTCGGCCTGCGGGCGGGGGCTGAGGCGACAGTCGCTCATCTGGAAGTATTCGCCCTTGAAGTCGGAAACGCCCTTCTCCCACAGCTCGCGCAGGATGGTGACGTACTCGGTGCTGTAGTCGTAGCGCTTGGCGAAGTGCTGCTCGCCCGGCCACAGGCCCATCTGCTCGTACTCCATCTTGGCCCAGCCGGAGACGATGTTGACCCCGAAGCGGCCGCCCGAGATCGAATCGATGGTCGAGGCCATGCGCGCCACGATGGCCGGTGGAATCGTCAGCACCGCCACCGACGCGTAGAGCTGGATGCGCGTCGTCACGGCGGCGAGACCGGCCATCAAGGTGAAGGACTCCAGGTTATGGTCCCAAAACTCGCTTTGGCCGCCGAAGCCGCGCAGCTTGATCATCGACAGCGCGAAGTCGAGCCCGTAGTGCTCGGCCCTCTGCACGATCTGCTTGTTGAGGTCGAAAGTCGGCATGTATTGCGGCGAAGTGGTCGAGATCAGCCAACCGTTGTTGCCGATTGGGATGAACACACCGATATCCATGTAAAACTCCTGCGAGACGCACTGGGCAGAGCAAGCGACGTGCCAGACATACTTTGCAACATCGTGCGTGAATTGCCCACGCTCGCTCGCCTCAAGCGATAGCGTTGGATATGCTTCGGCCGGGAGGGGACATGGTGCAGCGCAATCCTTGGCCTCGCGAAGCGAGGAGGACCGCGGACCTCCGGCCCGCTCATGAGCGGGCGAGACGCCCGTGGTCCCACTGATGAGAGCTGTCGTCATCCACGCCACGGGCGGCCCCGAGCAGCTCACCGTGGCCGACGTACCTGATCCGGTTCCGGGACCGGGCGAAGTCTTGCTCGATGTCGCCTTTGCCGGCTGCAACTGGGCCGACACGCAAGTGCGGCTGGGTATCTACCCGCACGCCATGACCTATCCCCTGATCCTGGGCTTTGAGGTGTCGGGCACGGTCGCGGCGCTGGGGCCCGGCGTCGCGGGCGTGCAGGTAGGCGAGCGCGTCGCAGCTTTCCCCGAGAAGGGCGGCGCCTATGCCGAGAAGTGCGTCGCGCCGGCCGCCGGTCTGATCCGTCTGCCCGACGGCGTGGCGTTGGACGTCGGTGCAGCTTTTCCGATCCAGGCGCTGACTGCCTACCACATGTTGTTCACGGTCTTCGGCCTGCAGCGCGGCGACAGCGTGCTGGTCAACGCCGTGGGCGGCGGCGTGGGGCTGGCCTGCACCCAGCTCGCCGTGCAGGCCGGCGCGCGCGTCATCGGCACCACGGGCACGCCGGGCAAGGAGAAGCGCGCTCTGGCCTACGGCGCCGAGCGCGTGGTGATAACCAGCCAAGAGGGCTTCGAGCAGGCCGTGCTCGATTTTACCGGCGGCAAGGGCGTCGACCTGGCGATCGATTCCTACGGCGCCACCATGCTCGACCGTACCTTCGACGTGGTGAGGAAGCTCGGTCATGTCATCAGCATCGGTGAAGCTGAAGGCCAGCCCTTCAAGAACATCCGCGAACGCATCCTGCCGCGCTCGCAGACTTTTACGCGCCTTCACCTTGGCCATGTCGAGCAAGGCTCGCCGGAATGGAAAGCCGGCATCGCCCATGTGCTGAAAGGCATCGAGGACGGCTGGCTGAAGGTACCGATCGAAGGTGTCTTCCCGTTGTCACAAGCGGCCGACATGCATCGCCGCCTCGAGGGGCGGCACGTCGCCGGCAAGTTGCTCCTTGCCGTGCGCTGACCAGGAACCAGGTCCGTACGATCGCCGGATCGAAGCCGCGCCTTTTGTCGCCGGTGCAGCCGGCCTCGAGGTTGCCCTTGAGCCGAGCGACGGTTGCGGTATCGTCCTGCGATCCTTCCTTCATGGAGCTGCTCATGGCCAAGGCATCCTCCGCCGGAAATAGTTGCGCGCGAGATCAGCGGCCTGAGGGGCAGCGGCCTGGGGATGGGCGGCCTAGACAAGTGCAACCTTAGACACGCCGGGGGGTTGCATGGTGATGGGCAGCTGCGAAACGTCCGCGGAAGGGACCGCGGCGGTGGGGGATTCGGCTGGGCAAAGTGCGGCCAGGCTCTACTATCTTCCATTGTCGTATCCTCCATTGTCGCAGGCGGGTCAGGCGCCTGACTGGAGCGCGGTGCTGGGACGCGCGCGCGGATTGGGCTTCAACGCCGTCGCCCTGCCGCCAATCTTCGCGACCGAACGCGACCCGTTCCTGGTCACCGACCTCGAGGCGGCCAACGCCGCGCTCGGCCTTGCCGCATCGGCCGACGAAGCGACGGCCAAACTTGCGGCGCTCTGCCGCGCGCATGGCGTCCGCCTGGTGCTCGACATCGTTCTCGATCGGCTTTCGGCCACGGGAGAGAGCGCGCGCAATTCGCATGGTCTTTATCATCCGGGCGAGAACGCCGAGGTCGTCGATCCACGCGAGCCGGGCGACATGGCCCACTCGGCGATCGTGCGCCGCGGCGCCGATGAGCCGCTTGGCCAATGGTGGGGCGAGCGGCTGGCGCGCTTGGCGCGAGTGGGCGTCGAGGGTTTTCGCCTGGTCGGGCTGCAACGGCTGTCGAACCAGGCCGTGCAGCGCATCGTCGAGGCGACACGGGCGCAGGTTGCCTGCCGCTTCTGGGCCTGGACGGCCGCGCTCGATTGGGGCCGTCACGCCGGATTGAAGGCGGCTCGCCTGGACGGCGTGTTCGCCTCGACCGCATGGTGGGACGGCCGGGGCGACTGGTACGTCAACGAATACGAATCGCTGCGCTGCGCTGCGCCGGTGCTGGGCGTGGCGGAGGCGCCGTTCCGCAACCCGCCGGCCGACGTCGAAAGCCGGCGGCGCATGCTGCGGCTGGCCGCGCTCACCGGCGATGGTTTCCTGATGCCGGCGGGTTTCGAGTGCGACCTCGAGGACGAGGTGAAGCGCGTCAACGCCGAGTCCGAGCGCCTGACGACCATTGCTTGCGCCGGCGAGATGCGCCGGCTGACCGAGACGGCCGCGCCGGTGGCCGCGCTGGTGCGCTTGGACGCGCCGGCGCCGGAGGCGCGCAACGGCGTCGCCGTGCTGATCAACAACGACCCCAGCCAAGCACGGCCGGTCGGCGTCAGCCTCGACCCGCTCGATCCGGCTGGTGGTGCCGTGCTCGGCGATCCGCGCAGCGTCGATGGTGCTCCCTTGCTCGAAATGCTGGGGCCCGGCGAGATCCGCGCCGTCGTGCTGCGCCACATCGGCGCCGTCCGCGAGCCGCGCCGCCAGGAACGCCGGGCGGCCAACGCGGCCGCCGCGCGCTCGCCGCTGGTCATCGAGCGGGTGACGCCGCAGGTCGCCGGCGGTCCGTTCGCCGTGAAGCGGGTGATCGGCCGGTCGATCGTGGTTGAAGCCGACGTGTTTGCCGACGGACACGACCTGCTCGCCGCCGAGCTTTTGTGGCGCGCGGCGGACGAGAAGGACTGGCAGCGCGTGCGCATGGTCGCCCTGGGCAACGACCGCTGGCGCGCCACCATGATGCCCAAGCGCATCGGCCGGCATCTCTTCTCCATCGAAGCGTGGCGCGACGAATACGGCTCGCTCTGCCACGCGCTCGAGGTCAAGCACCGCGCCGGCATCGACGTGTCGCTCGAGATCGCCGACGCCAAGGCCTACATCGGCCGCCTGCAGATCAAGACGCTGCTCAGCGAGCTTACCGCGCTCGATGTCGACAAGAGCGTCGAGCGGCTGACGTCGCGCGAAGCCCGCGCGCTCGTGGCCGAGTCCGACGAGCGCGCGTTCGCCAGCCAGCACGAGGCGATCGCACTCGATGTGGAGCGGCCGCAGGCCGAGTTCGCGAGCTGGTACGAGCTCTTCCCGCGCTCGATCGGCACGTTCGACGATGTGGTCGGCGCCCTGCCGCGCATCCGCGATATGGGCTTCGACGTGCTGTACTTCCCGCCGATCCATTCGATCGGCAAGACCAACCGCAAGGGCCGCAACAACGCGCTCACGCCGGGTCCCGACGATCCCGGCAGCCCCTACGCGATCGGCAGCGCCGAGGGCGGCCACGACGCGATCCATCCCGCGCTCGGCACGCCGGAAAGCTTCCGGCGCCTGGTGGCGGCAGCACGCCAGCAGGGACTGGAGATCGCAATCGACTTCGCGATCCAGTGCTCGCCCGACCATCCGTGGCTGAAAGAGCATCCCGAATGGTTCCGGCATCGCGCCGACGGCTCGATCCGCTACGCCGAGAACCCGCCGAAGAAGTACGAGGACATCGTCAACGTCGACTTCTACGCCGACGGCGCCGTTCCCGACCTGTGGCTGGCACTGCGCAACATCGTGCTGCACTGGGTCGACGAGGGCGTGAAGATCTTCCGGGTCGACAATCCGCACACCAAGCCTTTGCCGTTCTGGGAGTGGATGATCGCCGACGTGCGTGCCCGCCATCCCGACACCATGTTTCTGGCGGAGGCCTTCACGCGGCCGACCATGATGTACCGACTGGGCAAGATCGGGTTCTCGCAGTCCTACACCTACTTCACCTGGCGCAACAGCAAGGCCGAGCTCAGCGACTACATGCGCGAGCTGGCGACGACCGACGTCGCCGACTATTACCGGCCGAACCTCTTCGTGAACACGCCGGACATCAATCCCTACTTCCTGCAGAGCTCGGGCCGCGCCGGCTTTCTCATCCGTGCCTGCCTCGCCACCACGCTGTCGGGCCTGTGGGGCATGTACTCGGGCTTCGAGCTCTGCGAATCGGCGCCGCTGCCGGGTCGCGAGGAGTACCTCGATTCGGAGAAGTACGAGGTCCGCCGCCGCGACTTCAATGCGCCCGGCAACATCGTGGGCGAGATCTCGACGCTCAACCGGCTGCGCAGGTCGCATCCCGCATTGCAGAGCCATCGCGGGCTCACATTCTACAACGCATTCAACGACCAGGTGATGGTCTATGGCAAGGCGACGGCCGCTTACCAGGACATGGTCCTGGTGGCGGTGAGCCTCGATCCACATCACGTGCAAGAAGCGTCTTTCGAAGTGCCGCTGTGGGAATGGCAGATGCCTGACGACGGCGCCGTCGAAGTCGAGGACCTGATGCGGGGGCATCGGTTCGTGTGGCACGGCAAAGTGCAGCGCGTCCGGCTCGATCCCGCCGACCTGCCATTCGCGATCTGGCGGATCGCACCTGCCGGGGGAAGACCATGAACGCACCGTTGGCCGCGCCGCAACTGCCCGTTGCGCAGGATCCGCTCTGGTACAAGGATGCCATCATCTACCAGCTGCACGTGAAGTCGTATTTCGACTCCAACGACGACGGCATCGGCGACTTCCCCGGCCTGATCTCCAAGCTCGACTACATCGCAAGCCTGGGCGTCAACACGCTGTGGCTGCTGCCGTTCTATCCCTCGCCGCGGCGGGACGACGGCTACGACATCTCCGAATACACCGCGGTGCATCCCGAGTACGGCACCCTCGAGGACGTCAAGCGCTTCATCGAGGAGGCGCACAAGCGCGGCATCCGCGTCATCACCGAGCTGGTCATCAACCACACCTCCGACCAGCATCCGTGGTTCCAGCGCGCGCGGCAGGCGCCCGCCGGGTCGCGCGAGCGCGACTTCTACGTCTGGGCGGACAACGACCAGAAGTACACCGGCACGCGCATCATCTTCATCGATACCGAGCGCTCCAACTGGACCTGGGATCCGGTCGCCAACGCCTACTACTGGCACCGCTTCTATTCGCACCAGCCCGACCTCAACTTCGACAATCCCGACGTCATGGACGCAGTCCTGGGCGTGATGCGCTTCTGGCTGTCGATGGGCGTCGACGGGCTGCGGCTCGACGCCGTGCCCTATCTGGTGGAGCGCGAAGGCACCAACAACGAGAACCTGCCCGAGACCCACGAGGTGCTGCGGCGCATCCGCGCCGAGATCGACGCCTCCTTCCCCGGCCGCATGCTCCTGGCCGAGGCCAACCAGTGGCCTGAGGACACCAAGGAGTATTTCGGCCAGGGCGACGAATGCCACATGGCGTTCCACTTCCCGCTGATGCCGCGCATGTACATGGCGCTGGCCCGCGAGGACCGCTTCCCGATCACCGACATCATGCGCCAGACGCCGCAGATCCCCGAGATCTGCCAGTGGGCCATCTTCCTGCGCAACCACGACGAGCTCACGCTCGAGATGGTGACCGATTCGGAACGCGACTATCTGTGGCAGACTTACGCCACCGACCGCCGAGCGCGGCTCAATCTCGGCATCCGGCGGCGATTGGCGCCGCTGATGGAACGCGACCGCCGGCGCATCGAGCTGATGAACTGCCTGCTGATCTCCATGCCCGGCACGCCGGTGATCTACTACGGCGACGAGCTCGGCATGGGCGACAATATCCGGCTCGGCGACCGCGACGGCGTGCGCACGCCGATGCAATGGTCGCCCGACCGCAACGGCGGCTTCTCCAAGGCCGACTACGCCACCCTGGCGCTGCCGACCATCAATGACCCGCTCTACGGCTACGAGACCATCAACGTCGAGGCGCAGACCCGCGACGCCCACTCGCTGCTGCACTGGATGCGCCGCATGCTGGCGGTGCGTCGCCAGCATGCCGCCTTCGGACGTGGTTCGCTGCGCTTCCTCTATCCGAAGAACCGCAAGGTGCTGGCCTTCCTGCGCGAGTTGGACGGCGAGGCGATCCTGTGCGTCGCCAACGTCTCACGTGGGGCGCAGGCGGTCGAGCTCGATCTGTCGGAGTTTGCCGGCCGAGTCCCGATCGAGCTGAACGGCGGCTCGCTGTTCCCGCCGATCGGGCAACTCACCTACTTGCTGACGCTTTCTCCCTTCGCCTTCTATTGGTTCATTCTGGCCAGCGAGAGCGAAGCACCCTCGTGGCACACGCCGGCGCCCGAGCCCATGCCCGACTACATCACCGTCGTGCTGCGCAACCGACTCGACGAGGCCATCAAGGCGGCCGCGCCGACGCTCGAGCGCGAGACCTTGCCGGCCTACCTGCCGAAGCGGCGCTGGTTCGGCGTCAAGGACGAGCGCCTTCGCAGCGCGCACATCGCCTACCTTGCTGCCATCGACCAGGAGCGCGACGTGCTGGCCGCCGAGATCGAGGTCGAGACCGACAGCAGCACGACCCGTTGGCAGCTGCCCCTATCGATCGCCTGGGAGGACGAGCAGATGTCCGCCTTGCCGGGGCAGCTGGCGCTCGCACGCGTCCGAAAGGGGCGGCGAGTCGGACTTCTGACGGACGCCTTTGCCTTGGCGCCGCTGGCGCGCCGCATGCTGGTAGCGCTGGCCAACGGCGAGCGGATCCAGACCCTCGACGGTGAGATCGTATTCGAGCCGACGCCGGACAAGACCGACGTCCTGAACCGCCCGGCCGAGGCCCCGGTGTTCTGGTTGACGGCGGAACAGTCCAACAGCTCGCTGGTGGTCGACGACGCGGTGATCGTGAAGATCTTCCGCCGCATCACCACGGGCGAGCATCCCGAGGCAGAGATGAGCCGCTATCTGACCGCCCACAACTTCACTAATGCGCCGGCGCTGCTCGGCGAGGTGACGCGGATCGACGGAAATGGCGAGCGGCATGCCTTGGCCGTGGCGCAGGCGTTCGTGCGCAACCAGGGCGATGCCTGGACTTGGGCCATGAACCAGTTCCACCGCGCCTTCGACGACACGACGACGCGCGAGGCCTCCGGCGAATCGCGCATGGACGACATCAGGGACTTTCACCATATCGCCGCCGCGATCGGTCGGCAGCTCGGCACCATGCACAGCATCCTGGCGCAGCCGACCGACGATCAGGCGTTCGCGCCCCAAAAGGCGTCTGCCGAGGACGTCGCAGCTTGGATCGAGCGCGCGATGGGCTTTCTCGGTCGGGCATTCGAAGCCATCGCCCAACGCAAGTCGTGGGACAACGAGGGCGCCGAAGCCGACGCCAATGCCTTGCTCGGTCGCCGCGAGGCTCTGATCGAGGCGGTGCGCAGGCTCGGCGCCAGCGGCGAAGGCGCCCTGATGACGCGCATTCACGGCGACTTCCACCTCGGCCAGGTCCTGGTCGCGAGCGGCGATGCGTACATCATCGACTTCGAGGGAGAGCCGGCGCGGCCGCTGGAGGAGCGGCGGCGCAAATTCAGCCCCCTGCGCGACGTCGCGGGCCTGCTGCGCTCGATCGACTACGCGGCCGCCAGCATGGCCGACCCCAAGAACGTCGTTGCGCGCCGTGTCTCGCCCGGACGGCGCGAGCGCCTGGTGACGCGCCTGCGCGAGGGTGCCGAGAAGGCGTTCCTCCATGGCTACCGCGAGGCGACCGCGGGCTTGCCCGGCCTCGACAACAAGCAGTTGCTCGACTTCTTCGTGATCGAGAAGGCGGCCTACGAGGTCAACTACGAGTCGGCGAACCGGCCGGGCTGGCTCGGCATCCCGATGCACGGGCTGGCGCGGGTGGCGGCGCATCTGCTCGAGCCCGCCGAGTCGGTGACGGCGTGAACGACACGCGGCCCCTGCCGCTCGACCGGCGCGAGCTTCAGTCGCTCGCCGAAGGCCGTCATGGCGACCCGTTCCATGCGCTGGGGCCGCACGACGGGCCGGCCGGACGCGCGATTCGCGCGTTGCTGCCGGGCGCACAAGGCGTCGAGGTGCTGCGCCGATCCGACCGCGGCTCGATCGGTCGGCTGAGGCAGAACGAAGCGTGGGGCCTGTTCGAAGGGCAGGTCTCGGATTCTGCGCCGTACCTGCTGCGCATCGAATGGCCGGGCGGCGTGCAGGAGACCGAGGACCCCTATTCTTTCGGTCCGCTGCTGGGCGACCTCGACCTGCACCTGTTCAACGAGGGCCGCCACTTCGAGCTGGCCGAGGCGCTCGGCGCCAACGTCGTGACCATCGACGGCGTGACGGGCGTGCGCTTCGCGGTATGGGCGCCCAATGCCGACCGCGTCGCCGTCGTCGGCGATTTCAATTCGTGGGATTCGCGGCGCAATCCGATGCGCCGTCGCTATCCCTCGGGTGTCTGGGAGCTGTTCATCCCGCGGCTGGGAGCGGGCGCCCTCTACAAGTACGACATACTGGGCGCGGGCGGCATGCACCTGCCGGCCAAAGCCGACCCGCTTGCCAGGCAAACCCAGCCGCCGCCCGCAACCGCCTCCGTGGTCGCCTCGCCACAGCCCTATCGCTGGACCGACGATGCCTGGATGAAGCGGCGGGCCGAGCGCCAGTCGCCGGCCGCGCCGATCTCGATCTACGAGGCCCATATCGGGTCGTGGATGCGGCCGGGCGAGGACAATCGCGCCTCGCTGTGGGACTTCGCGACCGAGCGGCTAATCCCGTACGTCGCCGAGCTTGGCTTCACGCATATCGAGCTGCTGCCCATCACCGAGCATCCGTTCGGCGGTTCGTGGGGTTACCAGCCGCTCGGCCTGTTCGCGCCGTCGGCCCGCTACGGCACGCCGGAAGGCTTCGCGCGCTTCGTCGATGCGCTGCATGCCGCCAACATCGGCCTGATCCTCGACTGGGTACCGGCGCATTTCCCGACCGACGCGCACGGCCTGGCGCGCTTCGACGGCACCGCGCTTTACGAGCATCTCGACCCACGCGAGGGCTTTCACCGCGACTGGAACACCTACATCTACAATTTCGGCCGGCGCGAGGTGCAGGG
>JAFAKN010000581.1 GCA_019235415.1 Alphaproteobacteria bacterium | reverse complement strand
GGCATCGACGCCGACTGCGGCGGCGCCTGCTCGTGTGCCACCTGCATGGTGTACGTCGCCGAGGATTGGCGCGAGCGGCTGCCGGCGAAGGACTCCTCAGAGACCGCCATGCTCGAGTTCTGCCCGCACGTTCAGGAGAACTCGCGGCTCTCATGCCAGATCACGGTCAAGCCTGATCTCGAAGGCCTGCGGCTGAAGGTGCCGCCCAGCCAGCAGTAAGGCTGTTCAGTCGGGCAGGCTCACGCGGCAGGCGCGCATGTCCCAAGGGTTGCCCTCGGCGATGAGCTTTCCGGCCTCGACCAGGGCGACGACGCGGCCCAGAAGGAAAACGTCGCCGACCTGGATGTACTCGTCCCTGGAGTACGCCATCACGGAGCCGACAATACGGGCCACCTTCTGCCAGTCGCGGCTCGCCTGCTCGAGCAGCAGCTGGTCGAAATGATCAATCGGTGCCGAGAGGAGGCCCTCCGGACCGGCGATGCGCAACGGGGCGTTCTCGCTTCGAAGGCGTTGCCATTGCTGGCGCGCCTCGTCCTGCTCCTTGGCGCTGATCTGGCGCTCGCTGCCGAGCAGCGTTCGCAGCACGTCTTCGGGAACGATCGAAACCGCTTCTGCGGGTCTCGCCCTGCGCGTGCCGCCGTCCGGCAGCTTGTAGCAGAACTGTAAGCCGGTGACGTCGATGATGTCGAACGGTCGATCGCCCAGCCGGTGCGCAACCGCCTGGAAAAAGGCGAGCTCGCACGCCGAGCGGCGGCCGAACCACACGACCAGGCGCTCGTCGATGGTCGAGATGGTGTCCCAGAAAGACTGGATCGCCGGACCTTGCAGGACTTCGTCGTAAAACTCCGACCACCAGGCGACCCGCGTCGCTGCATCGTCCGGGACGACCGGACCGCAACTGAGATCGTCCGGCAGGAACAGGACCTCTTCCCGGACGGCGGCGTCGCGAAGGGCTTTGCGGAGAGAGCCCCCGGCCGAGTGTCCCGGCGCCAGATGCAGCCGGCTCATCGGCGCCTTAGGGGTGCGGGCCCCACGGCGCGGCGTGCAGCAGCTTGACCTCCTGCGTCATGACCAGCGGGCGGAACTTCGCGGCAAAACCTTCGGTGAAGTCGGTGTTGGCGAACACCGCGGCCCAGTGCTTGCGGCGGTCGGCGTCGTCCTCGAACTTCCAGAGATGGACCAGCTGGTTGATCGTCCCGGTGTCGCCCTGGAAATAGCCGATCAGGTGCTTGTCGTGCCCGCCCTTCTGCAGCGCCGGGTAGCCGAACTGCTGATAGAGCTTCACCGCCTCGGCCATCTTGCCGACGTAGAGCGTGTAGGTCCTGAGCTCGTAGAGCGCCATTCGCTATGTTCCTCCTGATTGTCATCCCGAGCATAGCGAGGGATCTTTCCTGTCGCCTCAAGGATCCCTCGCTGCGCTCGGGATGACAGAAGCTCTGGTTTCGGGCTGACAGAAGCTACTTGCGCGTCGGATCGTCCGACACCTGCACTAGAAGCTTACCGAAGTTCTTGCCCTTGAGCAGGCCGATGAAGGTCTGCGGCGCGTTCTCCAGGCCCTGCACGATGTCCTCGCGGTACTTGATCTTGCCGGCCTTCACGGCAGCCGGCACCTCCTTCCAGAAGCCTTCCATCTGGTGGAAGTGATCCGACACGATGAAGCCCGTCACCGTGATCCGCCGCACCAGCAGCAGGCGCCAGTCGGGACCGGGGTTCATCTGCATCTCGTTGTACTGCGAGATCAGGCCGCACAACGGCACGCGGGCGAAATCGTTGAGTTGCGGCAGGACGGCGGCCTGCACCGCGCCGCCGACATTCTCGAAGTAGACGTCGATCCCCTTGGGCGCCGCGGCACGCAGCTCACTGAACAGATTGGCGCCGGCGGCGCGGTAATCGACGCAGGCGTCGAAACCCAGCTCGTTCACCACGTAGTCGCATTTGTCCTTGCCGCCCGCGATGCCGACGACCCGGCAGCCGTGCAGCTTGGCGAGTTGGCCGACCACCGAGCCGACCGCACCCGAAGCGGCCGACACCGCGACCGTCTCGCCCGCCTTGGGCTTACCGATCTGCATCAGGCCCCACCAGGCGGTCATGCCGGGCATGCCGAGCACCGACAGCGCCGCCGACAGCGGCGCCTGCGCCGGGTCGAGCTTCATGGACATCCCGCCGTCGCTCACCGCGTGGCTTTGCCAGCCGGAAGCCTCGACGACGAAATCGCCCTCCTTGAACCGGCCGTTCCTCGACTTCACCACCTGGCCGACCGTGCCGCCGACCATCGGGTCGCCGAGATTGACGTTGCTGGCGTAGCCGCGCGCCTCGCTCATGCGGCCACGCATGTAGGGATCGAGCGACAGCCAGATCGTGCGCGAGAGATACTCGCCCTCCTTAGGCTCCGGCAGGGGCGCCTCGACGACCTCGAAGTTGTCGAGCGTTGGCTCGCCCTGCGGGCGCGACTTCAGCAGGACACGGCGGTTGGTGGCCATGGCGATCCCTCTCTTTGGCCCAACGCTAGCATGCCGGCCGGGACCTGCTAAGCCGGCGGCGGACAGGGCGGCATGTCGCGCAAGTAGGCGTAACGTCCATGTCCCTTGAGCTCGAGCAGGTCGTAGGAAACGAGGCCCGGGACGGCGATCCGCTCGACGCGCACGCCAGCCTCGCCGAGATCGATGGCCAGGATGCCGAGGTTGGCCTCGGCGCCTTCCTGCGGCGGCACCAGGAATGCCGTCGACGGCGCCCAGAGGTAGCGCACGCCTTCGTGCACGACATCGCGCTGGCAGTGGAGATGGCCGCTCACCACGACCTTGACCGGCGCCTGGCGCAAGCGGCGCAGGAGCCGCGTCCGCGGCTCGAGATTGATCGACGTTGCAGTGATCTCGGCTTCGTCGGGCGATTGCAGGAACAGCGGCTTGTGCAGCGCCAGCAGGATCGGCGACGAAGACGCCGCCAGCTCGGCGTCGAGCCAATCGTCCTGCTCCTTCTCCTGCGGCAGTCCCGAGCCGAGCAGTTGCGCGTTGATGCCGAGCACCCGCCAGTTCCCGGCCGGAAGGGCGAAACGATCGGCGCCGAACACCGAAAGCCAGCGCTTCACGCGGCGCCCATCGATGATCTGGTCCGGCTCCTGGCCCGGCGGCTCGTCCCCGACATCGTGATTGCCGGGGATGGCGTAGACCTGTGGCTTCAGGCGGCGCAGCGCCTTGGCCGCGAAGGCGACCTCGGCGTCGCTCTCGGGGCCGTTGATGCACAAATCGCCGCTCACGATCACCGCGTCGGGCGCGAGCCGGTTCACTACGTCGCAGGCACGGCACCAGTTGTCCCAGAAGAATCCATGGGTGGGCGACAGATGCGGATCGGAGATCACGACGACGCGGGCCATTGCATCCCTCCTTGCGAAATCGAAAAACTGAGGCTCACGAGGCGACCGCGGCGACGCCGTCCGCCGGCCGGTCGCCGCTGCGGGCGAAGACGCCGCTCGAATGAGCGATCCGCTCTCCGCCACGCACGATGTAGCAATTCGCGAAGGCGATCCTGGCGCCGACCTTGTGGACGTCGACATGCGCCTCGATCCAGTCGCCGATCTTGGCGACCCCGGCGAAGTCGGTCGTGATGCTGGCCGTAGTCAGCATCGGCCGCGGCTCTTGGCTCGAGGTCGTGCGATAACCGAGCGCAATGTCGCAGAGCGTCATCAGCAGCCCGCCATGGGCGACGCCGCGGCCGTTGGCGTGATGCGGCAGGACCCGCAATCCGACGATGAACGCGCCGTCCTGCTGCCGGCGCATGAAGAACGGACCGAGATGGTCCAGGAACGGGCTGGTGCGAAACAGCGGCTCGAACCCGGGAGGCGGCTGGACGTCCGGCATGGCGCAATTGTTCGACGCCGAATGGCATTCAGGAAATGAATGTTTTGCATCGAGGTACATCGACGGACGTAATGCGATCACCTGCCATCCCGATGACGGAACCAGGAATGACGACGACCTAGTGTGCTAAGACGCAGGCGAAATGCGTACCTATTTCTGTCTTCCCGGCGCCTGGATGGGCGCATGGTCGTGGCAATTCGTCTTGCAGCGGCTGCGCGCAGCCGGTCATGAAGCGCGCGCCCATTGCTTCCCCGGCGTCGGCGAGCGGGCCGCCGAGCTCGCGCCGCAGCTCGACAACGACGCCTTCCTCGCCGACACGCTGGCGACGCTGGAGCGCGAGGACCTCCGCGAGATCGTGCTCGTAGGACACAGCTTCGGCAGCCTGATCGCCGGCCTGGTCGCCGACCGCATGCCCGAGCGCGTGGCGCATCTGGTGATCATCGACGGCGGCATCCCGCAGGACGGCCAGTCGATCTTCGGTCGCATCCCGCCGCACATCGCCGCCAAGCGACGCACGTTGGTCAAGCGCCTGCACGACACCGAGGTGCTGCCCTTCGCGCCGGTCGGCAGCCT
>JAFAKN010000510.1 GCA_019235415.1 Alphaproteobacteria bacterium | reverse complement strand
AGGCTGCGGCCGAGCAGCCGCAGCGCCTGCAGCGCGGTGCTGTCGGTGTAGGCGTTGCCGTCGATCGAGCAGAAGGTCTCGACGGCATGGTCGACGGCGCGGATGCCGGTCGAAAGCCATAGCCATTCGGGCGTGTAGACGGTGATCGCCGGATCGAAGATCACCGCGAGCGGAATGAGGCCGGGATGGATATAGGCCTGCTTGAGCCGCAGCCGCGGCTCGGTGACGCCGGCGCGCGCGTTGAACTCGCCGCCCGAGAGTGTCGTGGGCACTGAGATCTGCCGCACGCGGGGTGCGCGGTATTGCGGGAAATGGCGCTTGCCGGTGATCTCGTCGACTACGGTGCGGTACGGTTCCAGCCTGTCCGGCTCGCGAATGTCGTGCTCGAGGCAGATCGTGACCGCCTTGCCGCCGTCGGTCGTCGAGCCGCCGCCGACGGTTATGAGCAGGTCGCAGCCGGCCTCGCGGGCTTTGTTGGCGCAGTCGACCACCGCGTCGCGCGGGCTGTGGGCCGGCATGTCGTCGTGCGTGCCGGCATGGCGCACGCCGAGCGCCGCCGCGATGTTCCGCACGGCATCGGTTTTCCGGTTGAGCGTGGCGCCGGCCAGGATGAACACCCGCTTCGCGCCCAGCCGTTCGGCCGCCTCGGCCACGGCTTCGGCGGCCGAACGACCGAACACCACGCGTTCCATTCCCGTGAAGACGATCTCGCCGACGCGCATGGGCGGAGGCTAGATGGATCGACGGCGCCTGGAAAGGCCGGCATAGTCGAGCGCCTCAAACCCAGTCGGAGGAACGCCATGCAGCAGGTCGACGTCGCGGTGATCGGCGCGGGCTTCGCGGGCCTCTATCTTCTCCACCGCCTGCGCAAGGCGGGCTTCTCTGCGGTCGGCCTGGAATCGGGCGACGACGTCGGCGGCACCTGGTACTGGAACCGCTATCCCGGCGCGCGCTGCGACATCCAGACCACCGACTACAGCTACACCTTCGATCCGGAGCTGGAGAGCGCTTGGCAGTGGTCGGAGAAATACGCCACCCAGCCCGAGATCCTGCGCTACCTCGGCTTCGTCGCCGACCGCTACGAGCTGCGGCGCGACATCCGTTTCGGCACGCAGGTCACCAGCGCGCGCTGGGACGAGGCGACGGAGCGCTGGCAGCTTGCGACCAGCAACGGCGAGCCGGTGTCTTGCCGCTTTTACATCATGGCGACCGGCTGCCTGTCCTCGCCCAAGCCGCCCGAGATCGACGGCGTCGGCGACTTCAAGGGCGAGATCGTCTTCACTGGGCGCTGGCCAAAGGAGGGCGTCGAGCTCGCCGGCAAGCGCGTCGCCGTCATCGGCACCGGATCGTCGGGCATCCAGGCCATCCCGAAGATCGCCGAGCAGGCAGCCCATCTCACGGTTTTCCAGCGCACGCCGAACTTTGCCTTCCCGGCGCACAACGGCCCGCAGCCGGCCGAGCGCGTCGCCCTGGTCGAGAAGGACCGCGCCGACTATCGCGAGCAGGCCCGTTGGTCGCTGAGCGGCGTGCCGCTGCCGCGCGCCACCGAGTTCAGCTGGCAGCTCAGCGAGGCCGAGCGGCGGGCGCGCTTCGAGACGGCGCTGGCCGCCGGCGATCTTGTCGTCATGCTGAGCCAGCTGTGGGCCGACCAGGGCGCCGACCTCGACGGCAACGCGCTCGCGGCCGACCTCTTGCGCGAGCGGATCCATTCGATCGTGAAGGATCCTGAAACCGCCGAGGCGCTTACGCCGCGCGATCATCCGTTCGGCTCCAAGCGGCCGTGCCTCGAGACCGGCTATTACGCCACCTACAACCGTCCCAACGTCACCCTGGTCAATCTGCGGCAGGAGCCGATCCGGTCGATCAGCGCGTCCGGCATCAACACCGACCGTCGCAGCGTGGACGTCGACGTGATCGTGTTCGCCACCGGCTTCGATGCCATGACCGGCGCCATCACGGCCGTCCACCCGATCGCCGGGCGCGGCGGCAAATCGATCGCCGACGTCTGGGGCGATGGACCTAAAACCTATCTCGGGCTCACCGTGGCGGGCTTCCCCAACCTGTTCATGGTCACCGGTCCCGGCAGCCCGTCGGTGCTGTCGAACATGTCGGTGTCGATCGAGCAGCACGCCGACTGGGTGGTCGATCGCCTGATCGCTCTGCGCGAAGCGGGCTTCACGACCATCGAGGCGACCGAAGGCGCGCAGAGGGGCTGGGCACGGCACATGGCCGACTGCTCGGCGCTCACCCTGCATCGCCTGGCCAACACCTGGTACACGGGCGCCAACGTGCCCGGCAAGGCGCAGGGCGTGATGCCTTACACCGGCGGAGTCGGTCCGTACCGCACGATCTGCAACGAGGTCGTGAGCCGCGGCATGCTGGGCTTCAAGCTCACCGGTCCGAGCGGCGAGCAGTGCAACGACGGCGAGATCGTTCGCCTGCAACCCGACGTGCGGCTGGTGCTGAACATGCTGGCGGACCTGAAGCTGCCGCCGCTCGAATCGTTCGGCGCCCAGGGCGCGCGCGACTTCGTCGCCCAGTTCAACGCCACCCGTCCCGCCGGCCGCCCGGTCGGCGAGGTTTTAGACGGCACCCTGGCCGGGGCCGACGGCCCGCTGCCGTACCGACTCTACCGCCCGGCGGCGCCGGGCCCGCACCCGATCGTCGTCTATTTCCATGGCGGCGGCTGGGTGCTGGGCGACGCGCAGTCGGACGATCCGTTCTGCCGCGACATGTGCCGGCGCACGGGAATGATCTTCCTGAGCGTCGGCTACCGGCATGCGCCGGAGCACCGCTTTCCCGCCGCGGCCGAGGACGGTTATGCGGCGTTGTGCTGGGTCGGAGAGCATGCCGCCGAGCTGGGCGGCCGGCCCGGCCCCTTGTTGGTCGCCGGCTGGAGCGCCGGCGGCAACATCGCCGCCGTCACCTGCCAGCTGGCGCGCGACCGCGGTGGGCCGCCGATCGCCGGCCAGCTGCTGGTCTGCCCGGTCACCGACTGCACGTTCGACCGTCCATCGTACAACGAGAACGCCACGGGCTACTTCCTGACGCGCTCGCTGATGTACTGGTTCTGGGACCTCTACTGCTCGCCGGCGGACCGGACCGATCCGCGCGTGTCGCCCTTGCGCGCCAAGCTTGCAGGCTTGCCGCCGGCGTTTGTGACGACATGCGAGTTCGATCCGCTGCGCGACGAAGGCGTCGCCTACGCCGAAGGGCTGGCTGCCGCCGGCGTGCCGGTCGAGCAGCTGCAGGCGCGCGGTCACTTCCACTCGTCGTTCACCATGGTCGACGTGGTGCTGACCGCCGTCGAGGGCCGCCAGAAGATGGCCGAAGCTCTGCGCCGGTTTGCCGGCAAAGAGCACGAAGCGGCCATGCCGAAGGCCGCGGAATAGCGATGTCGCTCCCGATCGTCGACGTCGGTAGCCTGTGGCGCGGGGCCTCGGAGGGCGACCTGAGCCGGCTCGGCGCGCAGGTGTTCGACGCCTGCCGCTCGATGGGCTTTTTCTACATCGTCAATCACGGCGTGCCGAGCGAGCTGATCGGCGATGCCTTCGCGGCGAACCGGCGCTTTCACGCGTTGCCGATCGAGGAGAAGCTCAGGATCAAGCTCAATCGCTGGCATCGCGGTTACCAGGCGCTGGGTGGATCGAAGCTGGTGTCCTCGGCGCGGTTCGCTGCGGCGCGCCATCCCAACCAGCTCGAATCGTTCTTCCTGCGGCACGAGGTCGACCCGGCCGACCCGAGCTTCATGGTGCGGCCGCTGCAGGGGCCGAACCAATGGCCCGGCGATCCGCGGTTCTGCGAGGCCGTCGAGCGGTACGATCGGGCAATGTGCGACGCGGGCATGCGCCTGCTAAAAGTCTTCTCGACGGCGATCGGCGAGCGCCCCGATTTCTTCGCGCGAAGGTTCTCGCCGCCGACCACCGCGCTGCGCCTGATCCACTACCCGCCGGCGCCGCGCGAGCGGCCACACGATCTCTATGGCGCCCATCCGCATACCGACTACGGCTTCTTGACCGTTCTGGCCCAGGATGACGTCGGCGGCCTCGAGGTCCGTAGGCCGGACGGCGGCTGGATGGCGGTGCCGTTCGTGGCCGACAGCTTCATCGTCAATATCGGCGACACCCTGGCGCGCTGGACCAACGACGGCTTCAACTCGACGCCGCATCGCGTGGTCAATGCCTCGCCGGACAGGGACCGCTATTCGATCGGCTACTTCTTCGACCCCAGCCTCGACACGGAGATCAGCACCCTGCCGCGATTTCGGGAAGGCGCGGCAAGCGAGAAGTACGCTTCCGTTCGCTACGCCGACTATTTCAACGGAAGGCTCGATGCCAACTATCAGGATAGGGTCGGCGTATAAGACGACTCATTGGAGCGCGGACCTCCCGGTCCGCATGCTTGTCATCCGAGCGCAGCGAGGGACCTTTGAGGCAACAGCAAAGGTCCCTCGGGCTTCGCCCTCGGGATGACAAAGAGGCGGACCGGGAGGTCCACACTCCAACGAGGTCACGCATTCGCGCCGTCGATCGCCTCGATCACGGCCTTGGTCACGTCGGCGGTGCGCGCCGTGCCGCCGAGGTCGGGCGTGTGGAAGCGCTTGTCGGCCGTCACGCGCTCGATCGCCTTCATCAGGCGGTCCGCCGCGCTCTTGTCGCCGAGATGCTCCAGCAGCATCACCGCCGACCAGAAGGTGCCGATGGGATTGGCGATGCCCTTGCCCATGATGTCGAAGGCCGAGCCGTGGATCGGCTCGAACATCGACGGGAAGGTGCGCTCGGGGTTGAGGTTGGCGGTCGGTGCAATGCCGAGCGAGCCGGCCAGCGCCGCCGCGAGGTCGGACAGGATGTCGGCATGGAGGTTGGTCGCGACCACCGTGTCGATCGACTGCGGCCGCATCACCATGCGCATGGTCATGGCGTCGACCAGCATCTTGTCCCAGGTGACGTCCTTGAACTCGCGCGCCACTTCGCTCGCCACCTCGTCCCACATCACCATGGCATGGCGCTGGGCGTTCGACTTGGTGACGACCGTCAAAAGCTTGCGCGGCCGCGACCGCGCCAGCCGGAAGGCGAAGCGCATGATGCGCTCGACGCCGGCGCGGGTGAACATCGCGACGTCGGTGGCGGCCTCGAGCGGCGAGCCCTGGTGCACGCGGCCGCCGACGCCGGCGTACTCGCCCTCGGAGTTCTCGCGCACGATCACCCAGTCGAGCTCGGGGCCGTCGACGCTGCGCAGCGGCGAGGTGATGCCGGGCAGCACGCGGGTCGGCCGCACGTTGGCGTACTGGTCGAACGGCTGGCAGATGGCGAGCCGCAGCCCCCACAGCGTGATGTGGTCGGGAATCTCGGGATGTCCCGCCGAGCCGAACAGGATGGCGTCGTGCGTGCGGATCAGGTCGCGGCCGTTCTCCGGCATCATGCGGCCGTGCTTCTTGTAGTACTCGCCGCCCCAGTCGAAGCGGTCGACCTTGAAGGCGAAGCTGGCCTCGCGCCGGGCGACGGCCGCCAGCACTTCCACGCCGGCCGACACGACTTCCGTGCCGATGCCGTCGCCGGGAATCGCCGCAATGGCGTAGGTCTTCATGGTTCGCCTCCTCCATCGCCTCGAGCGCTCGCTTTGTCGTTCTGAGCACGGCCGTTGTCATCCCGAGCGCAGCGAGGGACCTTTCCTATGGCCTCAAAGGTCCCTCGCTTCGCTCGGGATGACAGATTACCCCGCCTTGCGCACGGCGCGGGCCACTTCGCCCCAGCGTTCGAGGACCTTGGGATCGACCTCGCGCCAGTGCGAGGCGAGGTAGATGACCAGCCGCGAGGCGACGCCCTTGTAGCGCGCTATCATGCGATCGGCGACGTCGTCCCAGCGCGCCACGACGGCGAACTGGTCGAGGATCTCGTCGGTGATCAGCTTCTCGCTGCCCGGGCTGTCGCCGGCCCGCAGGCAATCGCGCAGCTTGTCGCGCAGTCCGGTGTAGCCGAGATCGTCGAACTGGAAGGCGTAGTTCGGCGTGGCGCCGTAGAACGCCACGGTCGTCTTGGCCTCCTTGATCGGGATGACCCGTTCCTCCGGTGTGTCGCCCGCCGCGACGATCACCGGGATGATCTTGTCGATCTTGTCGGGGTCGCGTCCGGCGCGGGCAGCGCCGTCGGCCAGGCGCGGCAGCAGGTGGTGCTCGATGTAATGCATCGAGTGCATCGGATGCACGTGCACGCCATCGGCGACCTCGCCGGCCACGCGCAGCATGAGCGGGCCGACCGCCGAGATGTCGACCTTGACGTTCTCGTAGTCGTGCCGTGGCGGGGTCCATTGCTCGGGCAGCAGGTTGAGCTTGTAGTAGGGGCCGTCATGCTGCAGCGGCGCCTCGCGGCGGAAGGCGCTGAGGCAGGCCTTCACCGCCTGCACGTAGTCCTTCATCTGCGGCGCCGGCTTGTCGAAGGGGCTGGCGTAGCGCCGGGTGATGTGCGCCTTCACCTGGCTGCCGAGCCCGAGGCGGAACTTGCCCTTGGTGTTCTGCGCCAGCTCCCAGGCGATCTCGGCGCTGATCATCGGGCTGCGCGCGAAGGCGATCGCGATGCCGGTCGAGAAATGCAGCGACGGCGCTGCCAGCGCGGCGGCCGCGATGTTCATCCACGGCACCTGATGGCCTTCGGTGAACAGCATGCCGGAAAAGCCGGCCGCCTCGGTGCGGCGGGCGAGGTCGGCCACATGTTGCCACGTCGTGGCCCGCGTCATCACATCGAATTCCATGGTGTTCTTCCTGTGCCGCGATGCGGGTCAGTGCGAGGCGCCGCTTGCCCGCGGCCTTGCCATGCCCGCGACGGGTGGGTCAAGGTTTGCAGAGGAGGAGGAGAAGGAGGCGGCATGCCGACCAGCAAGGGCCCCTTTGACTATATCGTCGTCGGTGCCGGCTCGGCAGGCGCAACCCTCGCTGCCCGGTTGACGGAGGGCGGCGCCTACAAGGTGCTGCTGCTCGAGGCTGGCACCGAAGGATCGGGCTACTTCTGGTCGCGCGTGCCGGTCGGCGTCTCCAAGATGATCGACCTGCCGGCCGTCAACTGGTGCTTCTCGTCTGAGCCAGACGAAGGGTCGGGCGGCCGCCGCATCGAGGTGCCGCGGGGAAAGATGCTGGGCGGCTCGAGCTCGATCAACGGCATGGTCTACATCCGCGGCCAGGCACAGGACTACGATCACTGGGCGCAGCTCGGCAACCGCGGCTGGAGCTGGCAGGAGGTGCTGCCGGTCTTCAAGCGCATGGAGAACTACGATGGCGGCTCCGACGAATATCGCGGCCGCAACGGCCCGCTGCGCGTCACCGACACGCCGCGCCACAAGATCCCGCTGCTGGAGAAGATGATCGAGGCGGCGGCGAAGATCGGCCTGCCGTTCAATCCCGACCTCAACGGCGCGAGCCAGGAAGGCATCGGCATGTCGCAGGTGACGATCGCCCGCGGCCGCCGCCAGAGCACGGCTTTCTGCTACCTCGATCCCGCTCGCTCGCGTGCCAACCTTTCAATCGAGACCGGGGCGCTGGCCGAAACGTTGATCCTCGACGGCAAGCGCTGCGTCGGCGTGCGCTACTCGGTGGGCGGCGAGAAACGCGAGGCGCGGGCGACGCGCGAGATCATCGTCTGCAGCGGCTCGATCAACTCGCCGAAGCTCCTGGAGCTGAGCGGTATCGGCCAAGGCGAGCGCCTGCGAGGGCTCGGCATCGCGCCGGTGCACGAGCTGGCAGGCGTCGGCGAGAACCTGCGCGACCACTACTCGCCGCGCGTAAAATTTGCGATCACGGCGCGCAACGCCACCTTCAACGACAACGCCCGCGGCTGGCGGCTGGCGCGCGAGGCCCTGAAGTACGCCTTGTGGGGCGAGGGCTTTCTTGCGACGACGTCGGTGCCGATCCGTATGTACTTCCGCACGCGGCCGGGCCTGGAGTCGCCGGATGCGACGGTCTCCATCCTGCCGTTCCTCTACGAGCGGGTCGGTCACGAGCGACGGATCGCGCGGCGGCGCGGCATCACCATGAACATCAACGTGCTGCGCTCCGAGAGCACCGGCTCGGTGCATATCAAGTCGGCCGATCCCCGCGACCCGCCGGCCATCCGCTTCAACTTCCTCTCTGCTCAGACCGACCGCGAAGGACTGCTTGCGGCGATCCGCAAGGGGCGCGAGCTGATGGCGACCCCGCCGGTCAAGGAACTCACCGGCGAGGAGATCGCGCCCGGCGCGCACCTGCAGACTGACGAGGAGCTGCTCGACTGGGTGCGCAACAATGCCGAGACGACCTACCATCCGGTC
>JAFAKN010000459.1 GCA_019235415.1 Alphaproteobacteria bacterium | reverse complement strand
TCCCGAGCGGAGCCGCCCGAAGGGCGGCGTAGTCGAGGGACCTGTTTTGTTGATGCAGCAACAAAACAGGTCCCTCCGCTTCGCCTTGCTGCGCAAGGCTCCGGTCGGGATGACGGGATTTTGGGCGTTATATGCGAATGCCCTGCGGTTGACGGGGGAAGCTAAGAAACCAGAGATTGCCACACTTCCAGATCGCGTTCGGTAGTCCAGATGCGAGGGTGGTCGAGGCCCTGAGCCTCGTCCCAGGCGCGCGCCACGTTGAACGGCAAAGTGTGCTCGAAGATCGTCCAGCTGCCATAGCGCGGCTGCAGCGTGGCCATCGCCTTGTCGTAAGCCTGTTTCAGGGTCTGCCCTGCGGCGACGCTGGCGGCGACGACTTCGTAGAGCTCGCTGACGTATGCCTGCGTGGCGGCGATAGCCTGCTCGATGGCGCCCTCGTCCATCAGCGGCTCTCCGCGGCCCGGCATCAGCACGGCGGGCCGAAGCTCGCGCAGCTTTTGCAGCGTCTGCGGCCAGTCCTTGAAATGTCCGTCGCCGACATATGGCGTGGCACGCGACTCGACGAGGTCGCCGGCGAACAAGGTGCGCTCCTCGGGAAGCCAGACCACCGTGTCGCCCTTGGTGCAGCCGCGGCCGACCTGCATGACGTCGACCTGCAGCTTGCCCAGCCACAGCGACAGGCGATCGCCGAAAGCCAGCGTGGGATGCGTCAGGCCGGGAATGCTGTCCGCGGCCTGGAACAGCCGCGGCAGGCGCTGGACCTCCGACTTGTAGTCCTGTGCACCGCGCTCGACGATCAGCTCGCGCGTCGCCTCGCTGCAAACGACCTGCGCGCCGGCGTAGGCCGAAGCCCCCAGCGTCCGCAGCGCGTGATAGTTCGACAGCACGACGTAGCGGATCGGCTTGTCCGTAACGCTCAGCACCCGCTCGATCAGCGCCTGGGCGAGCGCGGGCGTCGGCTGGGCGTCGACCACCAGCACCCCATCGTCGCCGACCACGACGCCGCTGTCGGGATCGCCTTGGGCCGTGAAGGCGTAGGCATGCTCCGACAGGCGGCTGAACGTAATGCGTTTTTCCTTCAGGTCGGCTTGCGACGCGAAGGTCGTGGCCATCAATCCGAGCCGTATTTGTGATACCGGGCGCGATCTCCCGTGCGCACCGTCACGTCGAACGTGTCGTTGTCACGCTCCATGCGCAGGGTCACCGCCGTCCCGGCCGGGCCGCTCGCCCAGAGCTTGCGGTAGAAGTCGGCGACCTCGTCCAGCACCTCGCCATTCAGGGCGTGCAGGATGTCGCCGCGCTGCAGTCCGGCGCGATCAGCCGGGCCGCCATCCGAGATGCCGCCTACCACCAGCTGGCCCATGTGCTCGAGGGTGTAGAGGCCGAGCCACGGCCGCGGCGGGCTCGCTATGCGCCCTTTGCGTACCAGCTCCTCGAAGATCGGCTTCAGGCGGTTGATCGGCACATACATGTTGCCCGGGAAAGCCGGCGCGCCCGGCCCCAGCGCTTCCTGCACCAGGAGCGAGCCGATGCCCAGCAAGGCGCCGTCCTGGCCGATCAGCGCCGAGCCGCCCCACAAGGGATAGGCCGGCACCGTGAAGATCGCCCGGTCGAGCAGGTACTCCCAGTAGCCGGCGAACTCGCGGCAGCCGGCGACCTTGACCTTGAGCACCGCCTTCTCGCCGCCGACGCCGGCGACATAGGCTTCGCTACGCAGCTCCAGCACGTCGGAATCGCCGAACGGCAGCGGACGGTGCGGCGGCGTCTGCTCGGTACGCACCAACCCGAAGCCGCTTTCGTAGTCGTAGCCTACGATGTAGGCCGGGTACTCGGTGCCATCGATGTCGGTAATGGTGACGCTATCGGCTTCCATGATGAGGTAGCCGATGGTCACCACCAGCCCCTGCCCGTCGATCAGCACGCCATGGCCTTCGCGCTCGGTGCCGAGCGTCTGCGCCGAGCGGCGGTCCTTGGGAATGGTGGTGCGCAGGCCGACGACCGCCGGCAGCGCGGCCGCAATCTGCGGCGGAAGATTGGATAGACCGGGAAGGCGCGCCTCGACGCCTTCGCGACCGGACGGAACATGACCCGCCCCGTTCACAGAACCGTTCAGCCCTCGGGCCATGGGAACACCTCCACGCGACCTCTGACGCGTTTCCCCCCGGTGCAAAGATAGGCTTATGCCGCCTCGATTGCTATATCACCTTGCATGGCACCCCCTGCCGATCCATTCGAAATCACCGACGACGTGGTGCAGCCGGCCGAGCCGCAGCCGGCGCGACGCGCACTGGCGCCGCTGACCCATCTGGAGGGCCTGAACGAGGAGCAGCGCGAGGCCGTCGTCCACCCTGCCGGACCGCTCCTGGTGCTGGCCGGCGCCGGCACCGGCAAGACCCGCGTGCTCACCACGCGGATCGCCCACCTGTTGATCACCGGCCGCGCGCGGCCGTCGCACATCCTGGCCGTCACGTTCACCAACAAGGCGGCCCGCGAGATGCTGGACCGTGTCGCCAGCCTGATCGGTGGCGCCGCCGACGGCATGTGGCTGGGCACCTTCCACGCCATCGGGGTGCGCGTGCTGCGCCGCCATGCCGAGCTTCTCGGCCTGAAAAGCAACTTCACGATTCTCGACACCGACGACCAGACGCGGCTCATCAAGCAGCTGCTGCAGGCCGAGGGCATCGACGACAAGAAATGGCCGGCCCGCATCCTCTCTGGCATCATCCAGCGCTGGAAGGATCGCGCCCTGTCGCCCGACAAGGTTTCGTCGGAAGATGCTGGCGATTTCGCCAACGGCAAGGCAGCCGACATCTATCGCCAATACCAGGAGCGGCTGGCCGAGGTGAACGCCGTCGATTTCGGCGACCTCGTCATGCACTGCGTCACGCTGTGGCAGAAGCATCCCGACGTGCTGGAACAATACCACCGCCGCTTCCGCCACATCCTGGTCGACGAGTACCAGGACACCAACGTGGCGCAATACCTGTGGCTACGCCTGCTGGCGCAGGGCACGCCCGACGTCTGCTGCGTCGGTGACGACGACCAGTCGATCTACGGCTGGCGCGGTGCCGAGGTCGGCAACATCCTGCGCTTCGAGAAGGATTTCCCCGACGCCACCATCGTGCGCCTGGAGCGCAACTACCGCTCGACGCCGCACATTCTCGCGGCCGCCGCGCACCTCATCTCGCACAACGAAGGACGGCTCGGGAAAACCCTGTGGACCGAATTGCGCGAAGGCGAACGAATCTCGCTGCGCGGCGTGTGGGACGGCGACGAGGAGGCGCGCACGATCGGCGAGGAGATCGAGGCGCTGCAGCGCGACAAGCACCTGCTCGGCCAGATCGCCATCCTGGTGCGCGCCGGCTTCCAGACCCGCGAGTTCGAGGAACGCTTCATCACCATGGGCCTGCCCTACCGGGTGATCGGCGGCCCGCGCTTCTACGAGCGGCTCGAGATCCGCGACGCGCTGGCCTACTGCCGCGTCACCGTGCAGCCGGACGACGACCTCGCCTTCGAGCGCATCTACAACACGCCGCGCCGCGGCCTCGGCGAATCGGCGTTGCGCACCCTGCGGCTGATCCAGCGCACCCAGAAGGTGTCGCTGTTCGAGGCGACGCGTCGGGCGCTCGAGACCGACGAGCTGAAGGGCCGCCAGCGCAAGGCGCTCGACGACCTCATAAGAAGCTTCGACCGCTGGCGTGCCATGCTGGGCGGCATGCATCATATCGAAGTCGTCGAGACCATCCTCGACGAATCGGGCTACACCGACATGCTGCGCCAGGACCGCTCGCCGGAGGCCGAGGGCCGGCTGGAGAACCTCAAGGAGCTGACCAACGCGCTGCAGGAGTTCGACACCCTGCCCGCCTTCCTCGAGCACGTCGCGCTGCTCACCGACAATGCCGAGCGCGCCGGCGGCGACATGGTGAGCGTCATGACCTTGCATGCCGCCAAGGGCCTGGAATTCGACACGGTGTTCCTGCCCGGCTGGGAGGAAGGCCTGTTCCCCAACCAGCGCGCGCTGGACGACAAGGGCGTCGCCGGCCTCGAGGAGGAACGGCGGCTGGCCTATGTCGGGCTGACGCGGGCGCGCAAGCGGGCTTACGTGTCGTTCGCCGCCAACCGCC
>JAFAKN010000362.1 GCA_019235415.1 Alphaproteobacteria bacterium | reverse complement strand
TCCAGATCGTCGATGTTGGCGAGCTGGCCCATCGAGCCCATCGGCAGGATGCCGGCGGTTCGCGCCGCGGCGAGGCCCATCATCGCGAACACATACATGCTGTCGGCCGACGGTTGGGCGCCGAGCTCGGTCGCCATGTCCTCGCCGCCCACCGACATGCCGGCCATGCGCGGCTCGGCGGCGATGGCGTAGAGCTGCGGCAAGGCGGCCGGCGATTCGATCAACGCCAGGAAGCGCGTGTGGCCGACCGCCATGCCCAGCGCCTCCTCGCGCGCCGTCACCAGCTCGGCGAGCAGGCGGACGTGCTCGGCGCCCATGACCTTGGGCAACATCAGCGCTGCCACGCCCGGCGTGACGGCCGCTGCGATGTCGGCGACGGCGAGGTCGATTGGGCGGTTGATGCGCACCACGACGTCGGCCCCGGCTTGCGCCACGCGCGGCACGGCCGCGGCCAAAGCCGCCCGGGCTTCGGCCTTGTGGGTGGCCAGGATCGAATCCTCGAGATCGAGGATGATGGCGTCGGCACCGCGGGTGTGCGCCTTGGCCAGAAATCGCTCCGACAGCACCGGCACAAACAAGAGCGAGCGCCAGCTCGGTTGGGCTTTGGTCATTCGTATCTCCCCTTCTGAAGGCCGACCGGTTTATCGCAGCTTGACAGCGGCGACGACTTGTTCTCTCTTTGTTCCCGCTTTGCGGCGAGAGGACGAGATGGAGCCGACGATCCTCCATGCCGACCTGGACGCGTTCTACGCCTCGGTCGAGCAGCTGCTCGACCCGTCGTTGCGCGGCAAGCCGATCGCGGTCGGCGGCGGTGTCGTCCTGGCAGCCTCCTACGAGGCCAAGGCCTTCGGCGTGCGCAGCGGCATGGCGGGCCGGCGCGCTCGTGAGCTCTGTCCGCAGCTGATTTTCGTCGGCGGCCGCTTCAAGGACTATCAGCGGCTGGGCGATGCGGCGATCGCGGTCATCGGCGACTTCACGCCGCTCGTCGAGCGGATCTCCATCGACGAAGCCTTCGCCGACGTGCGCGGCTGCACGCATCTGTTCGGCTCGCCGGCCGACATTGCGCGCGCCATTCGTGGCCGAGTGCGCGAGGAACTGGGACTGCCGATCTCGGTCGGCGTGGCGCGCACCAAGCATCTCGCCAAGATCGCCTCGCAGGTGGCCAAGCCGGACGGGCTGGTGGTGGTCGATCCAGAGGGCGAGCTCGCCTTCCTGCACGACCTGCCGGTCGAGCTGATGTGGGGCGTGGGCCCGGTCACCCAGGCGCGGCTTTTAGCCATCGGCGTGCAGACCATCGGCCAGCTGGCGCGCATGCCCGGGCGCTCGCTCCAGAGGCTGCTCGGCCCGGCGGCCGGCGAAAAGCTTTCAGCGCTGGCCTGGAACCGCGATCCGCGCGAGATCCGCACCCATCACCGCGCCCGGTCGGCCGGCGCGCAGTCGGCGCTGGGCCGCAAGCCCGCGGCACCGCATGTCATCCGGCCGACCCTCGCGCATCTGGCCGACCGCATCGGCACGCGCCTGCGCGCCAAATCTCTGGTGGGCCGGACAGTGACGGCGCGCGTTCGCTTCGCCGATCTCAGGGCCGTCACGCGCTCGGTGACCCTCGACGCGCCGATCTCGGCGACCGCTACCCTGACCGAGATTGCCGAGGAGCTGGTGCGCGCCGCGCTCGCGGATCACCCCGACGAGCGGACCATCTCGCTGCTGGCGATTTCCGTGTCGCATCTCGAGAAGCACCCGAAGCTGCAACTCGAGCTGTCGCTCGGGCTGCAGCACGAGGCGCGTCGACCGGGCACGCGGCGCGGCTTGGCGCGTCATGCCGCCGATCATGCCGTCGACCGCATCCGCGACCGCTTCGGCTGGGCCGCGATCGGCTACGGCTCGACGGCCCTGGGCGCCGTTCGTTCGGTTCCCGACGCGTTCCGCGAGCTCGCCGAACGCGAGCTGTGACGGTTCCTGACGCAGCACGATTGCGCTAGCCTGCGGTGATCGAAGCAGGACGCGAGGAGGAAGCGCCATGGACACAGCCGTTCTTGAAGGCAAGACCACCGCGTACGACGTCGAGGACGTCGAGTACCTGCGCCACGGCGACAAGCCGTTGCTGGCGCGCATCTTCAAGCCGCAGGGCGCGGGCCCCTTCCCGGCCATGGTCGAGTGCCACGGCGGCGCGTGGTGCATGAGCGACCGCACCACCGAGAAGCTGCGGCACGAGTACATGGCGAGCCACGGCATCGTGTCGATCGCGCTCGACTTCCGATCCGGCAACGAGGCCCCCTACCCCGCCTCCGTGCAGGACATCAATTACGCCGTGCGCTGGACCAAGCTCCATGCGCAGGAGCTCAAGACGCGGCCCGACCTGGTCGGCCTGTCGGGCCAGTCGAGCGGCGGGCATCTCGCGATGCTGGTCGCCATGCGGCCGCACGATCCGCGCTACACCGCGATTCCGCTGCCCGCCGGCTCGCCGGCGCAGGATGCCAGCGTGCGCTGCGTGATCATGTCCTGGCCGGTGATCAATCCGCTCAGCCGCTACCGCCATGCCAAGCGCACCTTGGCCGGCGCCAATCCGCCGGAATGGCCGAAGTCGATCATCGCGCGCCACGACTCCTACTGGGTCAACGAGGCGAGCATGGCGGAAGGCAACCCGGTCCTCGCGCTGGAGCGCGGCGAGGCCGTGCTGACGCCGCCCGCGATCTGGTACCAGGGCCGCGGCGACACGGTGCACGACTACAAGGACGTTGAGTCCGACTTCGACGGCAACGAGCCGCAACGCTTCTGCGCCGGCTACCGCAAGGCCGGCGGCTCGATCGCGCTGGAATACATCGAGATGGAGCGGCACGCCGGCTCCTCGCCCGACCTGTCCAAGAGCGGCGACATGTTCGCCAACATGGTGGCGTTCATCGAACGACACGTGAGGGTGTGAGTTTCCTCTGAGGACCGCGGGCCTCCGGCCCACCATGTCATCCCGAGCGCAGCGAGGGATCTTTAAGGCAAGAGGAAAGATCTCTCGGCCTACAGCCTCGGGATGACAGAGGCGGACGAGACGCCCGCGGTCCCGAGGTCACTCGGTCTCCCTTTCCAGCCGCAAGAGCGGCACCAGCACGGCGGCGAGCGCGGTCGTTGCCGCCGAGACGATGATCAGCGGCGCCAGCTGGTTGCCGAAGACGCGCTCGTAGAGGAACGCGCCGACGTTGCTGGAGGCGACGTCGGCCAGATTCATGACCGACATCAGGCCGGCAAAGGCGAAGCCTTCGGCGCGCGGCGGGCAGTAGTGCGCCGCGAGCGTCAGCGAGGCGATGGTGGCGATCATGGCCGCCACGCCGCTGGCGAAGTTCACCAGCGCGGCGCTGAGCTCGCCCTCGAGCAGCAGGAACGCCGCGGTGGCGAGCGTTCCCAGCACGATGCCGAGATAAAGCATCGCCTTGGGTCCGATGCGCCACAGCACCCAGCGATGCAGCAGGCCGCCGGCAATCCAGCCGGCCGAGGCGATCGAGGCCAGCATGCCGATATAAGCCTGCGAGAACTGCAGCGTGTCGGTCATGTGGTAGTAGAGCGGCGTGCCGAACCCCGGCGCGAAGGCGTAGAGGAACAAGAACCCCGCGACCAGCCAGAGCCGGCGCGATTTCACCGCGGCCACGATGCTGGCGAGCGTGCGCTTGAGCTCGGCGCGGTCGACCCTGGCCCTCGTCTCGTCGAGCAGCAGCAGCGATCCCGCGATGACGGCAATCGGAGCGATTGCGGCGATCGCTGCGGCCCATCGCACGGCGCCGGCGGGCGACCGCAGCTCGACGAGCGCACCGCCGGCCAAGGCACTCGCCATGACCGCGATGTTGAACCACAACCATTGCTGGCCGACCAGTGCACCCCCCTCCTCGAAGCTGCTGCTATTCTCCGCCAGGAGCGCACCGCAGAGCGTGCTCGAGACGGCCATCGCATAGGCAGTCAGGACGAGCAGGACGGCCGTGGATCCCTGCGCGTCGCTCAGCCAGGCGATGCCGGCGTAAGCGCCGACGGCGACAAGGCTGGAGAGGATCAGGTAGCTCTTGCGGCGATAGCCCAACAGCGGCACGAAGTCGGACACCAGCCCGAACACCGGCTTGATGACCCAGGGGAAGTTGAGCAGGGCGAAAAAGGCGGTGACGTCGACGGGAGTCCAGCCCCTGACTTTGAGGTAGTAGCTGAGCGGCTGGTAGATGATGCCGACGCGGCCCTGCCCGATCCCTTCGACGGCGTAGACGATGGCAAAGAACAGCATCAGTCGGCGCATGTGCTGCTGCTCTATCGCCATCCTCCTTCGGAATCGTCCTCGACTGGCAAGCCTGCCGCCAGCATAGACCGCAATCCCGCGCGCCGCTCGGCCTTGTTTGGCCCATCACTCTTGCCGGACCGCGGACCTCCCTGGGCGAAGGTTACTCCGCCCGCGTCGGCCTCTGTCATCCCGAGCGAAGCGAGGGATCCTTCCTGTAGCTGAAGGATCCCTCGGCCTGCGGCCTCGGGATGACAGAGGCGTACTCGGCGCATTCACATGCGCCTTTGGAGGTCCGCGGTTCGGCAAGACGGTTGCGAGCGACCGTTCTCGGCTGTCTAATGGGCCCGGGGTAGAGGGTCGCTTGATGGGTCGAGGCGCGGCGGGATTACGGGCGCCAAATAATTGTGAGGATCAACTCGGGCGTGCCAGCCCGAGTTGCTGGGCCTTTTCCGCGGTCGGTGGGTTCCTCACCCTCGCCGCAACGCTGTCGCTTGGGGCTTGCATGGTGGGCCCCAACTTCACACCGGCTGATCCGCCGGTTGCCGAGCAATGGCTCGAGGCGGGCAATCCGTCGGTCAAGACGGACCGGCAGGATTACGAGCAGTGGTGGAATGCGTTCAACGATCCCACGCTGAACAACCTCATCGACCGCGCCTATAAGCAGAACCTCAGCCTGATGGCGGCCGGCACCCGCGTGCTCGAGGCGCGCGCGGCACTGGGCGTGGCGATCGGCCAGTTCTATCCCCAGACCCAGCAGTTCCAGGGCGCCGTCACCTACAACCAGTTCAGCCAGAGCGACGCGACGGCCAATCCGCTGGGCGTGCTCAACAACAACATCTGGAAGGCAACGCTCGCGAGCCAGGTCGGCTGGGAGCTGGATTTTTGGGGCAAGTTCCGCCGCGGCGTCGAATCGGCCAGCGCTTCCTACCTGGCCTCGATCGCGACCTATGACGACGTGCTGGTCACCCTGCTGGGCGACGTGACGACGGCGTATGTCGGCATCCGCACCCTGCAGGTGCAGCTCGCCATCGCCCGCGAGAACGTCGTCAAGCAGCGCAATGCCCTACAGATCGCGCTGGAACGCTACCGCGGCGGCGCCTCGACCCTGCTCGACGTCTACCAGGCGCAAAACGTGCTCGCCCAGACGGAATCGACGATCCCGCAGCTCACCGCGCAACTGGATCAAGGCGAAGCGGCGTTGCGCGTGCTGCTCGGCATGGCGCCGGAATCGCTCGATGCCCTGCTGGCCGGGCCGCAGTCGATTCCCGTGCCGCCGGCGGAGGTCGCCGTCGGCATCCCGGCCGACCTGGTGCGCCGCCGGCCCGACATCCGCGCTGCCGAGCTGCAGGCCGCCGCACAAAGCGCCAAGATCGGCATGACCAAGGCGCAGCTCTTCCCCGCCTTCTCGCTCACCGGCATCTTCGGCGGCACCGCCTCGAGCTTCAACCAGATCCCGGTCGGCCAGGTCTTCCAGGGAAGCAGCATCACCTTCGCGTTCGGCCCGACCTTCTCCTGGCCGGTGCTGAACTACGGGCAGATCACCAACCAGGTGCGCGTGCAGGACGCCAAGCTGCAGTCGCTGCTGCTCGAATACCAGAACGCCGTGCTCAAAGCGCAGAAGGAGGTCGAGTCGAACCTCGCCGGCTTCCTTTACGGCCGCAAGCAAATCGCCCTGCTGCGCGAGAGCGTGACCGCGGCCAACAACGCGCTCACGGTCGCCATCGATCAGTACACGCTCGGCACTCGCGATTTCACCACCGTGCTGACGGCCGAGCAGAACCTCTACACGGCGCAGTCCAACCTCGCTTCCGCGGCGGGCAACCTGTCGAACAGCCTGACCAACCTCTACCGCGCGTTGGGCGGCGGCTGGCAGATCCGCGCCGAGCGCGAGTTCGTCAACGATTCGGTCCGCAAGGAAATGCGCAACCGGACCGACTGGGGAACGCTGCTGCCGCCGGGCGGGGAACCACCCAACCCGACCCCGGGCCTGCCGAGTCCCAAGGATGGCGGCCCGACCGTGCGCGTTCCGGAATTCTGACAGCCATGAACACGAGTCCCAGACCATGACCAGAAAGCGGATCGTCCTGGTCTCGCTCGCCCTCCTAGTCGCTGCCGGCACCATCGGCATCGGGCTCGACAGCGGCTGGTGGAGCTCGTCGCCCGGTAGCGCCCCGAGCTCGGGGGCCGTTGCCGCTCCGGCCAACACCGAGGCCAACACCGAGACTGGCACCGAGGTGGCGCAAGCGCCGACGGCAGCCCCGGTGCCGGTCGCCAAGCCCAAGGTGCAGACCGTCAGCGATACGGTCGAAGTTACCGGCAATGCCGCCGCGGTCAACGAGGTCAAGCTGCTGGCGCGAGTCGTGGGCTATCTCGACAAGATCCATTTCGAGGACGGTGCCCTGGTCCGGGCCGGCGATCCGCTGTTCACCGTCCAGCAGGATCAGTACAAGGCCCAGCTGCAGCAAGCGCAGGCCCAGGTGCAATTGGGCCAGGCCCAGCTCGACTACGCCAAGATCGAGGTCGTCCGCTACACCGCGCTGGTCAAGAAGGGCGCGGCAACCCAGGTCGATGTCGACCACTGGAACTACGAGCAGGCGGCGGCCGAGGCCAACATCCTGGGAGCCCAGGCGCAGGTCGCGATCGCCCAGCTGAACCTCAGCTACACCGAGATCGTGGCGCCGTTCGACGGCCAGATGGGCAAGCACCTGGTCGATCCCGGCAACGTCGTGGGCGGCAACGGCCAGCAGGGCGCGCTCGCGGTCATCACCCAGCTCGATCCGATCTACGTCGAGGCCAATATCAGCTCGCAGATGGCCCTGCAGGTGCGCGCCAACCTCGACCAGCGGCGGCTGACGCTGGAGCAGATCCGCAAGATTCCGATCGAGGTCGCCCTGTCCGACGAATCAGGCTTTCCCCACAAGGGCACGCTGCAGTACGTGGCGCCGGTGGTCGATCCGCAGACCGGCACGCTGTTCCTGCGCGGCGTCCTGCGCAATCCCGACCGCACGCTGTTGCCGGGCCTGTTCGTCAAGATCCGCCTGCCGATGGAGAAGTCGAGCAAGGGCGCGCTGCTCATACCCAACAACGCGCTGCAGGAGGACCAGGGCGGCCGCTACGTGCTGGTGCTGGACAAGGACAACGTCACGCAGCAGCGCTATGTCCAGATCGGCCAGCAGGTCGGCGCGCTGCGCGTCATCACCAGCGGGCTCACGCCCGACGACCGGGTGGTGATCGGCGAGCTGTGGCGCTCGTCGCCGGGCACCAAGGTTACACCCCAGCTCAAGACCATCGACTGAAGCATCGGAGCCATCGATGTCGAAATTCTTCATCGAGCATCCGGTCCTCGCCAACGTTTTGGCGATCGTGCTGGTGCTGCTGGGCGCGGTGTGCCTGTTCCGGCTGCCGATCTCCGAATATCCCAACGTCGTGCCGCCCACGGTGCAGGTGACGACGAGCTATCCGGGCGCCAGCCCGCAGACGGTCATCGACCAGGTGGCGCTGCCGATCGAGCTGCAGGTCAACGGCGTCGACCGCATGCTGTACATGGAATCGACCAGCGCGGCCGACGGCACCTACATCCTGACCGTCACCTTCGAGATCGGCACCGATCCCGACATCGACCAGGTGCTGGTGCAGAACCGCGTCCAGCTGGCGCTCGCCTCGCTGCCCCAGCCGGTGCAGTCGCAGGGTGTCAACGTGCAGAAGAAGAGCACGGCGATCCTGCAGATCGTCACCCTCGATTCGGCCGACAACCGTTTCGACGGCCTGTTCCTCAGCAACTACGCGACCATCAACCTCACCAACATCCTGGCGCGTCTGCCGGGCGTCGGGCAGGTCAAGGTGTTCGGCGCCGGCGAATACTCGATGCGCGTCTGGATGGACCCGCAAAAGCTCTACTCGTTCGGCCTGCAGCCCTCCGACGTGATCGACGCGATCCAACAGCAGAGCAAGCGCGTCGCCGCCGGCCAGATCGGCATGCCGCCGGCGCCGGCCGACGCCGGCTTCCAGTACACCGTCGACATCCAGTCGCGGCTGAACGAGCCCGAGCAGTTCGCCAACATCATCGTCAAGGATCGCACCCGCGACGGCGGCGAGCTGGTCTATGTCCGCGACATCGGCCGGGTCGAGCTCGGCGCCCAAACCTACTCCGAAGACTTCCATCTCGACGGCCGGTCGGCCGCCGGCATCGCCATCTACCAGACGCCCGAGGCCAACGCGCTGCAGGTGGGCGATTCGGTGCGCGCCAAGATGACCGAGCTCGCCAAGCGCTTCCCGCAGGGCATGCGCTGGGGCATCCCCTACGACACGACGCTGTTCGTCACCGCGTCGATCAGCGAGGTCTACAAGACGCTCTACCAGGCCGGCATCCTGGTGCTGATCGTCATCCTGGTGTTCCTGCAGAACTTCCGCGCCACGATGGTGCCCGCCACCACGGTCCCGGTGACGATCATCGGCGCCTTCGCCGGCATGGCGGCACTCGGCTTCACCGTCAACCTCTCGACCCTGTTCGGCATCGTGCTGGCGATCGGCATCGTGGTCGACGACGCCATCGTGATCGTCGAAGGGGTGACCAAGCACATCGAGCGCGGCATGTCGGGACACGATTCGGCGATCAAGGCCATGGCCGAGCTGTTCGGACCGATCATCGGCATCACGCTGGTGCTGATGGCGGTGTTCCTGCCCGCCGCCTTCGTGCCCGGCCTCACCGGCAACATGTTCGCCCAGTTCGCACTGGTGATCGCCGCCACGGCGTTGATCAGCGCCGTCAACGCCGCGACGCTCAAGCCCACCCAGTGCGCGCAGTGGCTGCGTGCGCCGGTGCCGCTGGAGAAGCGCAACTTCTTCTACCGCGGCTTCAACCGCGTCTACGATCGCATGGAGAACGGCTACGCCGCCTTCATCGGCGGCATGGTGCGGCGCGCCGGCCTGATGGTCATCCTCGGCCTGGTCTTGTCCGGCGTGGCTCTGTGGGGCATCGCCCGGCTGCCGACCGCGTTCATCCCGATCGACGACCAGGGCTACCTGATTGCCGCCATCCAGCTGCCGGAGGGCGCCTCGCTCAACCGCACCACCGCCTCGCTGCAGCAGGTCGAGCAGCTGGTCAAGGACATCCCGGGCGTCGACCACGTCATCGCCATCTCCGGCATTTCGCCGCTCGACAACAGCGCCGACCTCGCCAATGCCGGCGTCGGCTACGTCATGCTGAAGCCGTTCGACGTGCGGGTGAAGGCCGGCAGCGACCAGGATCTGCTGACCATCTACGGCCGCGTGCAGAAGGCCCTGGCGGCGCTGAGCGACGGCCAGCCGACCGTGCTGCCCCCGCCCGCCATCCAGGGCATCGGCAATGCGGGCGGCTTCCAGATGCAGCTCGAAATGCTGGGTGGCAGCTTCGACTACCGCAAGCTCGACGAGCTCACCAGCCAGATCATCAAGGAGGCCCAGGCCGAACCCAGCGTGCGCAATGTCATCTCGACGTTCCGGGTCAACGCCCCGCACGTCGTGCTGACCGTCGACCGCGCCCGCGCCGAGACGTTGCGCGTCTCGGTCGGCGACATCTTCTCGACGCTCACCGACTATGTCGGCTCGACCTACGTCAACCAGTTCAACAAGTTCGGCCTGTCGCTGCAGGTCTACGTGCAGGCCGAGTCGAAATACCGCCTGCAGCCCGACGATCTCCTGAACCTGTACGTGCGCAGCCGCGATGACAAGATGGTGCCGCTGGGGTCTGTCGCGAGCCTCGGCCCGAGCGCCGCTCCGCCGCTCATCACGCTCTACAACCTCTTCGCCTCGGCGACGATCATCGGCGGCTCCGCGCCGGGCTACAGCTCGGGGCAGTCGATGGCCGCCATGGAGCGAATCGCGCAGCACGTGCTGCCGTCCGACGTGACCTACGAATGGACGGCAATGTCGTACCAGGAGAAGATCACCGGCAACCAGCTGTACTACGTGTTCGCGCTCTCGGTGCTGCTGGTCTACCTCTGCCTCGCCGGCCAGTACGAAAGCTGGATCCTACCCTTGGCCGTCCTGTCAGCCGTGCCCTTGGCGCTGATGGGACCGGTGGTGGCGCTCACCAGCCTGGGTGCTGCGAACAACCTTTACACCCAGATCGGCCTGATGCTCCTGATCGCGCTCTCGGCCAAGAACGGCATCCTGATCGTCGAGGTGGCGCGCGAGCAGCGATTGCTGCACGGCAAGCCGATCCTGGAAGCAGCCGTCGAGGCTTCGCGCACCCGCTTCCGGCCGATCCTGATGACGTCCTTCGCCTTCATCCTGGGCGTGCTGCCGCTGGTGACGGCCGTCGGCGCCGGCGCCAATGCGCGCCGCTCGCTCGGCATCAGCGTGTTCAGCGGCATGATCGCCTCGACCTGTCTTGCGGTCCTGTTCGTGCCCTGCTTCTTCGTGCTGCTGCAGAAGCTCGACGAACGGCGCAAGCGTGGCAAGCCCGCCGCCGTCGCTGCCCCGGTCCATCAGCCGGAACCGGGAACAGAAAAGGTGCCGCAATGATCAGATGCCATGGCTCGGGGCGGCGAACGGCCCTGCCGGTTACGCTGGGACGAACGGTCGTCCTCCTGCTGATCGCGCTGCTGGACATTCCGACCGCGGCCTGGGCGCAAGCGATCAAGGTCATGCAAACCGATCCGGCGGCCAATGCCGTCCTCGATCGTGCGCCCCAGGGATTCTCCGTGCGCTTCGACAAGCCGGTCGACCACATCCGCTCGGTGCTGTTCATCAAGCGCGCCGGCAACCTGGTCGAGACGCTTCACCCGCGCTTCAAGACCGAGCCGCAGGTCCTGTTCGCCAGCAGCGCGCCCTTGCCCGCCGGCGAATACACGCTGTCGTGGTCCGTTATCTCCCTGGAAGACACCCACGTCACCGAAGGCGAAATCCCGTTCACGATCACGGCGGGCAAGCGACCGTAGGACAACCCGTCATCCCGACCGGAGCCGAGCGAAGCGAGGCGTAGTGGAGGGACCTTTCTTGTCGTCGCCAGAAACATGAAAGGTCCCTCCACTACGCGCGGAGTTTATCCCGAGCGAAGTCGAGGGGCGCTCCGGTCGGGATGACGGGTAATCAGTCGTGCGGCTTCAGGACGCCAATCGCGCGCAGGACGCAATAGGTCACGAGGCCCGAGCCGACCATCAGGCCCAGGACCCAGAGGAAGCCGGTGTTGTCGCCGGTGAGCGGCATGCCCCGGATGTTCATGCCGAACACGCCCGAGACCAGGGTCGGCGGCAGCAGCACGCAGGTCAGGATCGACAGGATATGGAGATGGTGGTTGGTCTCCTCGCTGATTGCATCGGAAATCTCGTCGCGCAGGCGGTAGCCGCGCTCGCGAACCTCGAGCACGATGTGGTCGAGCTCGTCGAGCCGCTGCGCCAGTCGGCTAGCATGCACCTGCAGCCTGGGCTCCAGCGCCTGCAGCCCGTGACGCTCGAGGCGGCTCAGCACCGCCCTCAGCCCCGCGAGATGGCGGTGCAGACGCACGCTGGTCCGTCGCACGACGGTGAGGCTGCGGCGCGCCGCGCTGATCGAGCCCGCAGCAACCAGATCATCGATCTCGTCGAGCTTGTTGGCGAGCTCGTCGGCGATGCCGTCGACGCCGTCGGCGACCGATTCGACGATCAGCTCGAACAGCGCCGCGCAATGGCCCGGGCGCGCCGCGCCGCATGCGATGGCCGACCGCGTCGCTTCGATGGACGACAGGGAATGGCGCCGGCCCGTCACCAGCAGGCGCTCCGTCATGATGAAGCGCAGATAGTCGACCTCGTCGATGGCGCGATGCAGGTCGCGGACCAGATCGGCGACGACCCCGTAGAGGTAGCTGCCGCCCGCGTGCAGCTGCTGGTGCTTGTCGCGCGACAGCATCATGGCGACCGCCGCCTCGGGCAGCCCCGAAGCCTCCAGCCACTTGGTGGCCGGCACGTTGGCAAGGTCGAGATGCAGCCACAGCCAGCCGTGGTGGATGTTGTCGATGGGCCGGTCCACGGCAAGCGGCGTGGCCGTGCCGTCGTCTGCCATACGAAAGGCCAGAATTAGGCCCGGGATCACGCCCAGTTGTCCGGCGCTCGGCTGCATCGTCGCGAGGGTCGCGCGCGACTCGGCCGGCGCAGGAGTTTGGACGTCAGTCATGTGACAAAGGATATCGCCGCAGTCGCATCCTGTCGCCTCACCCCCCGCCACCCGCCTGCGACGGCACTATCAGCGCCCTTTCCGCCTTCAGCTTCTCGATCGCCTCGTCGCCGAGCCCCGCCTCGCGCAGGATCTCGGGCCCGTCCTCGCCGATGCGCGGCGCATGGCGGCGGAACTCGACCTTGGTCTTCTCGAAGTCCAGCGGGCTTGCGAAGGTGACGATCGGACCCTCCGTCGGATGCTCGCGCTCGGTGAAGAAGCCGGTCGCCGTGAGATGCGGGTCGTCCAGCAGATCCTCCAGGCTGCGCACCGGCATGGCCGGGATGTCGGCCTTGTCGAACATCTCCAGCCACTCCTCGGTCGGCCGGTGCTCGAGCAGCGAGGCGAGCACCTGGTAGAGCTCGCTGAAGTGCTTGGCCCGCTCATTGCGGTCGATGAACCTTTTTTCCTGCGCAAGATCGGGGCGCCCGGCCAGCTCGAAGAAGGTAAGCCAGTGCTGGTCCGTGTAGGGCAGCGCGCAGATGTAGCCGTCCTTGGTCGGGAAGGGATGGCGGAACTTGTTGATGATTCGGTCGTAGCCCATGTCGCCGCGCTCGGGCCGCCAGGTGGCGCCGAACAGATGCTCGGTGAGCCAGAAGGACGCCAGCGTCTCCAGCATCGGCACCTCGATCATCTGCCCCTCGCCCGTCTTCTGGCGATGGTACAGCGCGCCCAGGACCGCGATGCAGAGATGCAGGCCGGTGGTCTTGTCGGCGATCAGGCTCGGCATGAAGCGCGGCGGCTGGCCATCGACCCGCGACTGCAGGGAAGCCGCTCCGCTTACGCCCTGCACGAGGTCGTCGAAGGCGGGCTTGTGGCCGTAGGGGCCCTTGCGGCCATAGCCCAGCGAGTAGGCGTAGATCAGCGACGGGTTCAGCTTCTTCAGGTCCTCATAGCCAAACCCCAGCCGCTCGATCGCCTGCGGCCGGCTGTTGTGGATGAAGAGGTCCGCCGTCCGGATCATGTCCTTGAGGACCGCGCAGGCGGCCGGCTTCTTAAGATCGAGGCAGATCGAGCGCTTGTTGCGGTTGGCCGCCATGTAGATCGGCCCCATGTTCTTGTCGCGGCCCATCGATCCGCCGGAAACCCGCAGCAGGTCGCCCTCCGGCGGCTCGACCTTGATCACGTCGGCGCCCATGTCGGCGAGATGCTGCGTGGCGAACGGCCCCAGCAGCACCGCCGTCAGATCGATCACTTTCACGCCCACAAGCGGCCCCGGCATTTCCTCTCCTTGGTTTGCTGTCTCTTCGGCAACAATGGCGCCGCAAAACGCAGGCGCAACCGCCAACGCTCCTCCGGTTCGCAGGGCGCGGGCAGGTGAGAAGCGCCTTCGCTTTCTCGGGGGTCGCGATAGGATGCCGAACTGCGATATCGATTGGCCATCGACAGGAGGCCCCATGACCCTCGCCATAGCTTCCCCGCCGCTCAGTGCCGCCGAGCATGAGAGCGCCATGCGCGACTACGGCCGCAGGGCCGAGGCACGCGCCCTGGCGCTCGGCAATCGCGGACCGATCCGGCTGGGGTCGGACGGCAAGCTTCTGCCCGACATCCTGGAGTCGTACTGGACGAACGGCTTCTATGTCTTCCAGGGGGTGGTCGGCCCCGAGGAGCTTGCCGAGTTGCGGGCCGACATCAACGCCGTGCTGGCGCGCGCGCCGGTGGCGCCCGACGCGGCGGTCGACCGCTGCGGCCGGCCGGTGCTCGACCAGGGCATCCTGCGGCTGCCCTACCGCTGGGCGCGACCGCTCAGCGACCCGGTCGGCGGCACCGACAAGAACAACGGCCGCCATCCCGCCGCCATGTTGCAGCCCGAGCCGGGCGTGGACGCGCCGGCCTGGACGGTCGAGCTGCTCGACGGGAACCTGCACCTCAGCGACGCCTGCCTGCGGCTCTACGGCCATCCCGGATTGCTGGCCGTCGCCCAGTCGATCCTGGGCGACGATTTCGTGCCCTACAACGAGGTGACCTTCGTGAAGGAGCCCGGCCTTGGCCCTTCGGTCGCCTGGCATCAGGACGGCACCACGCATTGGAATGCGCCTGACTGGGACGAGGGCGCGCACGGGTTCAACTTCATGACCCAGCTCTATCCCAGCACGGCGGGCAACGGCGTCTGGGTGCTGCCCGGCAGCCACAAGCACGGCAAGGTCGACATCAAGAGGATGGTCGCCGAATGCGGCTCGGACCGGATCGAGGGCGCCGTGCCGATGCTGTGCGACGCGGGCGACACGATCGTGACCAACCGCCAGCTGGTGCATGGCTCCTTCGCCAACAGCTCGCCCGACCGGCGCATCACGCTCAACGAGGGATTCTTTCCCCGCAGACGGGTGCTCGACGTGACGACACGCCGCCTCAACGGCGTGGTCGAGACCTACGACCAGGCCCGCATCGCGGCGCGCACGCGCATCCTCCAGATCGCGATCGACGCGCGCCATCAGCGCTTCCCGCACGAGAAGCCTTACGTTTACAGGCCGCTGGCCGGCCACGAGGTCGAGAACCGCTGGAATGAGACGACCCGAACCAGCGTGCTCCGAAACTACAACCAGCTCGACATGTTCCTCTGAGCGGCGACCGGCCCGCCGTCTGTGATGAAAGAGCTTTTCGATCCGGAGTTCTATGCGCAGCAGTTTGCCGCTGCGCGGCTATGGCTGGAAGCGAACGCACTGGCGCTCAGCGTCGCAACGCTCGCCCAGGCGGTGGCGATCGGGCTCGCCTTCCTCGTCGCGCAAGCCGCCGCGACCCACGCCCGGGCGTTGCTGGAGCGCACGGTCAGCAGCCGCGCCGAACCGCAGATCGTGCGCCTCACCCAGTGGTTGCAACCCTTGGTCAGATCGATCCTGTGGCTGATCGTCCTGTGGCTGCTCGTCGAGGTGGCCTGGACGACGGGCCTGACCTTCCGGCTGATCAAGATCGTGGCGAGCCTGCTCACCGCCTGGGTCGTCATCCGCCTCGGCGCGGCACTGGTGCGCGATCCGCTGTGGGCGCGCTTCATCGCGCTGGTCGTATGGACGATCGCGGCCCTCAGCATCGTCGGCTTGCTGACGCCGACCATGGCGGCGCTCAACGGTGTCGCCCTCACCCTGGGCAACCTGCGCATCTCGGTCCTCACGGTGGTGGAGGCAGTCCTTTCGCTCGCCGTGCTGCTGTGGATCGCGACCGTGGTCGGCCGCGTGCTGGAGCGGCGCATCACCGCGTCCAACAATCTCACGCCCTCGCTGCAGGTGCTGATCGTCAAGCTGTTGAAGATCGTGCTGGCGGTGATCGCGGTGCTGATCGCCCTGCAGGCGGTCGGCATCGACTTGACCACCTTCACCGTCCTCACCGGCGCGATCGGCGTCGGCATCGGGTTCGGCCTGCAGAAGATCGTGTCGAACTTCGTGAGCGGCATCATCATCCTGCTCGACAAGTCGATCAAGCCGGGCGACGTGCTGGTGGTGGGCAACACCTACGGGCGGGTGAACTCGCTCGGTGCGCGCTTCGTCTCCGTCATCACCCGCGACGGCACCGAGTTCCTGATCCCCAACGAGACCCTGGTGACCGAGCATGTCGTCAATTGGTCCTACAGCTCGAACCAGGTGCGTCTCAAGGTACCGATCGGCATCGCGTACCGCTCCGACGTCCGCCGCGCGATCGCCCTCTGCCTCGAATCCGCCGACGAGGTGGAACGCGTCCTGAAGCAACCAAAGCCGGTCTGTCTGCTCATGGGCTTCGGCGACAGCACGGTCGACCTCGAGCTGCGCTTCTGGATCCTGGATCCGATGAGCGGCGTCTCCAACGTCAAGAGCGAGGTGCTGCTTCACATCTGGGATCGCTTCCACGCCAACGACATCGAGCTGCCCTTCCCGCAGCGCGACCTGCACATCAAGACGCCGTTGGAGGTGACAATGCGAGGCGTGGACGACGCCCCGCTTTCGTGATGTCCCCATCGGCCGCCCTTTTGACGTCCCGCCATGACAGTAGGCCTTGGTCACATCTTGGCCACAGCTCGCAGCCGGCCCATCGCGATAGGTTTCGCGATACGCAGTAGCACCAAAGGTACTGCGACGGAGAGGCGTCGCCGCTTTTCGATATAGGCGCGCTCGACGAACTTCTTTGCGCGCCATTGCGCGATTGAAGATTTTGACGGCAAAGCGAACGCGGGCTCGAGCCGAGATTCGAAAACCGAAGGACGCCCTCGGGGGCTATCTCAGGACACGGCGTTGATAACGCCGGTCGAGCAAAACCCGTCGTTTTCTATTTCTACGAATGCGCGACAGCAACGGCGCGTCACGAGGGGTGGCAAAATTCGTCCCTGTCATACCTGCGTTACACATTGCTGGTATTTATTCCCACCCCGCCACCCGGATCAGAACATCTTGCAACTCATGAGGCCCGACATGAGGACTGAAAAGAATTCTGCCCACAGCAGCACTCCGATCGTAAAGAGCCAGGACATTTTGGCGACCGCGCCCGCGGGCAGCACTGCCCCGGACAGCATCACGATCGGTGGCGGGTCGGTCTGGGTAGAGTATGGCAATGGTGCTGACTCCACGGGCGCCGCTGGTAGCAGCACGATTGTTCAGTACAACATGAAAGGTCAAATCGAGCATACGTATACTGTCAAAGGTCTGGCCGACGGCCTGAAATACGACCCCGAGACGGGAGATGTATGGGTACTGCTCAACAACGACGGCAACTCCACGCTGCAATTGATCGACCCCGCGACGCAGCAGATAAGCAGCCCGCTGCAATACGGTTCTCCCTACGTGTATGGCCCGACCTCGAGCCGCGGCTTCGACGACGTGGTGTTCGACGGCAATCGCGTGTTTCTGAGCGAGACCAACCCGGTCAATCCCGGCGATCCCGTGATCGTACAGCTGCTCAACGGCCAGGCTCCTTTCGGAACGCTGCAGACCAAGAGCATCCTCACACTCGGCGATACCGGCACGAACCTCGTCACCGGGGAGAAAAACCAGCCACTGCCGGTCACCGACCCGGACAGCCTCAAGCTGTTGCCCGACGGCGATCTGTTGCTGACCGGCGAGGCCGACGGCGCATTTGTCTTTGTCAAGGATCCCGGCACTAGCCATCAGACGCAGTCGTTCGTGACCTTGCCGGCGGGCGACATCCCGGACGACGCAATCATGCCGACATCGACATCGGGAACCTTCTACGTCGGCAACCAGGGGGGCAACAACGTCGTCAGCATCAACGTTACCGGGCTGAACACTCACGACCTGTATGCGGACATCGCCAATAAGAATGAGCTGGTACAGATCGATCCCAAGACCGGAGCGGTGACACACGTTGCGGATCTCAACAATCCGCACGGGCTTGCATTCGTTCCGTCAGCCGCGGGTGACACGGACCACGGCGATCGAGACGTCGACCATGGGCGTCAGGAAGACCATGGGCATCAGGCAAAAGCACCGAGCCACATCGTCGTCGTCATCGAGGAAAATCACGACGCCGACCAGATCATTGGCAACCCGAATGCACCCTACATCAACGGCACGCTGGTCAAGGACGGATTGTATTATTCGAACGCCCATGGTACGGACCATCCAAGCCAACCGAACTATATGGAGCTTTTCTCCGGCACCAATCCCGGCGTTCCAGGCGTCAACTCGCCCCTGCAGCAGCACTACCCGGCGGGCGCGGAAGGCACCGCTGCCGGGCAGGACGCCCTCAATAACGGTGACAACTATAATACCGGTCAGCCTTTCTCCGTACCGAACCTGGGGGCTGAACTGCTCGCGGCCGGGAAAAGTTTTGCGGGTTACTCGGAGACCCTACCTTCGGTGGGCTTCACCGGCGCATCCGCCAACGGCATCAACGGTAACCGCGCCTATGTCGAAAAACACAACCCATGGGCGCAATTCCAAGGGACCGGGACTAACCAATTGCCGGCTGATACGAACCAACCGTTCACCACGTTTCAAGCAACCACGGATTTTTCGAACCTGCCGACGGTTTCCTTCGTCGTGCCCAATGAATATAACGACATGCACGACACCGTCAGCAAGAACGGGCTCTATGCCGTTGGAAATACCGGAGTCGACAAATTCGGCGCTCCGGTTAATGACGCGGGCACCATCCAAAATGGCGACACCTGGCTGCAAAACAATTTGGAGGCTTACCGCGAGTGGGCCACAACCCACAACTCCTTGCTCGTCGTTGCCTGGGACGAAAACGATTACGACTTCACCGATTCCAACAACATCCCGATGGTGATTGACGGAGACCCGCGCCTGGTTCAGGCCGGCGTAAACAGTGCCAACGTCAATCATTTCGACCTGCTCAAGACCCTCGAGGGCTATTACGGCCTTGCTCCGACCGGCCTGGCGGCCACTGCAGACGGCCTCCCCATGGAACACGGCAGACTGGTTGCGGACCCGAGCCATGGCCAGGGCGGAGAGGAGAATGCGCTGCTGCGCAACTTCATGGCGTCCTCGTTTGCGTCATCCAGCGACGGCCCTGGCGGGACGTTGATCAGCGAAGGAGCCCAAGGGAACAGCCAGCAGCCGCTTCTGCTCACGCAGCCGCACGGCTGATCGCGGATCGGGAAACTCCCGCGCGGGCTCGCCCGTAACGAGGAGTTCCGCGAGAGTTGAGTGGCGGCGCCGGCCAAACCTTCTATCGTCGCCGGCATGATCGAAGGGATCAGCGCCGTCACACTCGGCACTCACGATATGCAGCGCGCCGTCGGATTTTACCGCTCCCTCGGATTCGCCATCCTGCATGGCGGCGAAACGTCGTCCTTCACCAGCTTTCGGTTGGGCACGGGCTACCTGAACTTGATCGGCCAGCCCGAAGAGAAGCGCTGGTCATGGTGGGGGCGCATCATCTTCTACGTCGCCGACGTCGATGCGGTATATCGCCGGGCGCTGGCGGCCGGATGGCAGCCCTCGACCGAGCCGCGCGACGCCGAATGGGGAGAACGCTATTTTCACCTGTCCGACCTCGACGGCCATGAACTGAGTTTCGCGCGGCCCTTGCGGGCGTCGCCATAACCCGGCTCCCGGCAAAACGTTTGACGCGAGATGCAGCCCCGCGTCGCCTCGCGCGTTTTCGCTCCGACGAAACGAGGAGGAAGCGGCAATGCGGTCGGGGGTGTGGCTGTCCTGCCTGATGGCTTGTTTTGCCTGGGCACAAGCGGCGCCGGCGCAGATCAGAACCTACAGCTGGGCGGACATCGACTGCCGCCAGTCCCGCATCCTGGCGCCGGCCGGCCTGCACTGCCGGGCCACCAACGTCGTGACCAACGAAGGAAACGTCGGCGTGTTTCGCCAGTGGGCGGCCTTCGGCAACAGGCCGCAAGGCTACGAGCACATCTTCCTGTGGGAAGCCCAGAACGGCTTCTCCTACCTCAATGTCGACCAGACGACGGCGGAATTCCTCGGCTGGATGTACGAGAACGGCAAGTTTGCCAAGGGCTTCACGTCACCCACCCACTATCACGACGCCGACTACAGCCAGTTCCAGGACGTCCAACGCGGCTGGTCGTGCACCGGCTTTCGGCGCCTGGGGTCGCCGCAGCGGGGCGGCTACCAGTCGATCACCGGCGGCATCCTGTGCGCGCCGCCGGGAAAGACCCTGAGCGGCACCGAGGTCGCAGCCTTTATCGACGGCGTGCGGATCCAGTAGGCGGATCCAGTAGGCGGATCCAGTAGGACGTCAAGCACCGACCTCGACGACGTTCCCGTCGATGACGCGTTCCTGCTCGGTCGGCGACATGAGCGCGACGGGAATCGTGTGCCAGCCCATCTCGCGCGCCACCAGGACGCCCAATCCGACGATCGCATCCACACGGCCGAGCACGATGGCTGCCGGCGCCTGGCCGCTGCGCAGCAGCTCCAGCAGCACGGCGCTCGACGACGACGAGCCGACCGGCTCGGCGATCATCAGCACGCGCTCCTGCACGCTTTCCCCGAAATGCGGCAGCGTCGGATCGGTCAGCCGGCCGGTGAACGGGTCGACGCCGCCCCACAATGACAGCCGTGGTAGCTTGAGCACGCGGCCCTGCGCCCGACCGGGCAGCAGCGGCGTCATCGCCACGAGCCTTCGTCGCGCGCCAGGCGGCCCGCGACCGCCGTCGCCACGCAGTCGCTCAGCGAGCCGTAGAGAACGTCGCGCCCGGTGTTGGGCCGCACATAGTGGGCGAACTTGCCGGAATTGGTGAGCAGCAGGCCGCCGCCTGGCGGCAGGATCGGCGTCACGACGATGCAGGTGTCGGCGACGACGGTGAGGCCGCTGTCGGCCAGGACCGGCGCCAGGCCTTCGGCCTGCAGTGCATCCAGGGTATGGCGGCCGGTGCAGACGTAGAACGGAATCGC
>JAFAKN010000641.1 GCA_019235415.1 Alphaproteobacteria bacterium | reverse complement strand
GGCGAGGAGTCGGCGAAGCACACCGGGCAGGCGAGGTTGCAGGCCTCGTTGATCTCGACGATGGCGAGACACGAATGCTGCTCATGGTCGGGGCAGAGGCCGCAGTCCCATGGGCAGCCGCGCTCGGTGCGAGTCGCCGGTGCGAGGGGGCGGTCGCCGGGCTTGAGGTATTCCAGGGTGCGCCGCCAGTAGACGGCGTCATCGCTGACCAGCGTCTTCATCACGCCGTGCTCGGCGCAGCGCTTGAGGTAGTAGACCTTGCCCTCTTCCTCGACGATCTTGGCCGGCACCAGGCCGAGGCAGGTCTCGCAAAGCGACGTCGTCTGGCCGAGGAAAAGATAGGGCGCGGCCTTGCGCGCTATGCCGCCGTCCACGCCCGGCCCCGCTTGCGAATCATGGCGCCAGCGTACACGAGCAATCCCAGGCAGACCAACTGGAAGAGGTTGAGCGGCCCCAGGACGGTTGCATAAGGCTTCAAGAACTCCCACGCGAAGCGCTGCACGGCGTACCAACCGACCGCGAGGTAGAAGCCGTTGGCCAGCCAGAACGGATCGCGGGCGCGCAGGCGGTGCAGCAGCACCAGGAGCATCGCGAGCATGGCGAAGGATTCGTAGAGCTGCACGGGATGGCGCGCGAGGCCGTCGCCGAAATCGACGCCCCACGGCAGCGAGGTCGGGGTGCCGTAGGTGAAATCGGCGAGCCCTGAGAAGAAGCAGCCCCAGCGGCCGACCGCGACGGTGGCGCAAAAGGGCGCCGCGAAGGCGATGCCGGTCGAGCCTTTGACGCCCACGATGCGCTTGAACAGCTCGATCGACGCGATGGCGCCCGCGATGCCGCCGACCATGGAAAAGCCCAGCGCATGCACGCCGGAGAGCAAGGTATTGGCGGTGCCGAACAACATGGCGCCGCTGAGCGCGCCCATCCCGGCGGCCATCGCGTAGGCGCCGGGATAGGGCACCCGGCTCGCCGGCAGCACCTCCGGCGGCAGGAGCTTGCGCGTGGTGAACCAGAACACCGCCATCGAGGCCAGCCACGCCAGCACATCGAACACGGCATGGATGAGCGGCAGGCCGAACCAGGTCATGCTGCTTTCCTCCCCAACGAAGTTGGGGAGGTGTCGCGGTCACACCGCGACGGAGGGGTCATGGTCTCTATCGCTCGATTCATGACCCCTCCGTCCGCTTCGCGGACACCTCCCCACGCAAGCGTAGGGAGGAGAGGATCACTTCTGCGGGCCGCCCTGGCCGAGGGCGCGCAGGCGCAGGCGCAGCGCGTTCAGCTTGATGAAGCCCTCGGCGTCGCGCTGGTTGTAGGCGCCCTGGTCCTCCTCGAAGGTGACGTGCTGCATCGAGTAGAGCGACTTGGGCGACTTGCGGCCGACCACCGTGGCGTTGCCCTTGTAGAGTTTCAGCCGCACCGTGCCGCTCACGTTCTCCTGGCTCTTGTCGATCAGCGCCTGCAGCATCTCGCGCTCGGGCGAGAACCAGAATCCATAGTAGACCAGCTCGGCGTATTTGGGCATCACCTCGTCCTTGAGGTGCCCCGCGCCGCGGTCCAGCGTGATCTGCTCGATGCCGCGATGGGCGGCGTGCAGGATGGTGCCGCCCGGCGTCTCGTAGATGCCGCGGCTCTTCATGCCGACGAAGCGGTTCTCCACGAGGTCGAGGCGGCCGATGCCATTGGCCTTGCCGAGGTCGTTCAGCCGGGTGAGCAGCGTGGCCGGCGACAGGCGTTCGCCGTCGATCGCGACCGCGTCGCCTGTCTCGAACTCGACCTCGATGTAGGTCGCCTTGTCGGGCGCCTGCTCGGGCGACAGCGTGCGCTGGTAGACGATCTCGTCGGCCTCCTGCCAGGGATCCTCCAGGATCTTGCCCTCGCTCGAGGAGTGCAGCAGATTGGCGTCGATCGAGAACGGCGCCTCGCCGCGCTTGTCCCTGGCGATCGGAATCTGGTGCTGCTCGGCGAATTCCAGGAGCTTGGTGCGTGACGTCAGCTCCCATTCGCGCCACGGCGCGATCACCTTGATGTCGGGCTTGAGCGCGTAATAGGAAAGCTCGAAGCGCACCTGGTCGTTGCCCTTGCCGGTGGCGCCGTGGGCCACGGCATCGGCCCCGAGCTTGCGGGCGATCTCGATCTGGTGCTTGGCGATCAAGGGTCGGGCCACCGACGTGCCGAGCAGGTACTGGCCCTCGTAGAGCGCGTTGGCACGGAACATCGGAAACACGAAGTCGCGCACGAACTCCTCGCGCACGTCGTCGATGAAGATGTTCCGCGGCTTGATGCCCAGCATCTCGGCCTTCTGGCGGGCCGGCCCCAGCTCCTCGCCCTGGCCGAGATCGGCGGTGAAGGTCACCACCTCGCAGCCATAGGTGGTCTGCAGCCATTTCAGGATGACCGAGGTGTCGAGGCCGCCGGAATAGGCCAGGACCACCTTCTTGATGTCGCCCTTCTTGTAGGGGCCGGTATAAGTAATGCTCATAGGCAGGCGCTTTCCTGTCGCTTCGCTAAAGCCGCCGCGCATATCATCGCCATCCGGGGCGGGCAAGCACGGCGGGCGGGCACGCCGCAAAGTCGCTAATATCGCTTCCCAGCTGGAGTGCGATGGTTTCTGCGTTCGATCGATTGGCCTACGCGGCGCGCCAGACGGCGCGGGTCGCCTGGTATGCCGGACATTACGCCGCCGGCCGCCGGCTGTTGAAGCCGCTGCCCAAGCCCGACGTGCCGATCGGGCCCATGCCCAGCCGCGCCGAGATGACCGCCGACATGCGCGCCCTGTTCGAGCGCGAATGGCGCGACATCGAGGCTGGCCTGTTTCCCGCGCCGCGCGTGCGCCAGCCCGAGCCGGCGGAGTTCCTGCGCCGCAGCCTGCTCTATTTCCGCGACCTGCCGCAGGTCGACGCCCGCCGCCACGGCAAGCTCGACGAGCTGCCGCCGGGCGAGCAGGGCGACGGGCTGCCCGGCTACTACCGCCAGCACTTCCACTTCCAGACCGACGGCTGGTTGAGCGAGGACTCCGCGGCGCTCTACGACACCCAGGTCGAGGTGCTGTTCACCGGCGCCGCCGACGTCATGCGCCGGCGGTCGTTCAAGCCGATCGCCGAGTGGATGGCCGGCCGCAACCAGCGCGGCTTGCGCGGCCTCGACGTCGGCTGCGGCACCGGCCGGCTGCTTGCCTTCCTGCACGATGCGTGGCCCGGCCTGCGGCTCAGCGGCCTCGATCTCAGCCCGCCTTACCTCGCCGAAGCACGCCGCCTGATCGGCCAGACGGCGCGCGTCAAGCTGATCGAGGGCGCAGCCGAGCAGCTGCCCTTCGAAGATGCGAGCGTCGACTTCATCGTGTCGTCGTTCCTGTTGCACGAGCTGCCCGGCGAGGTGCGAGCCAAGGTCCTGGCCGAGATGGCCCGTGTCGTGCAGCCGGACGGCCTCGTCGTGCTGGTCGATTCGATCCAGCGCGGCGGCCATCCGGGCTGGGACGGCCTGATCGACCTCTTCCCGCACTACTTCCACGAGCCCTATTACGCGGAGTACGCCAACGGCAGCATGGAGGATTGGGGGAAAGGAGCGGGGCTGACGCCGACCGCGACGGAGCGCGCGTTCCTGTCGAAGATAGTCGCCTTCAAGAAGTAACAGCAAAGCTGTCATCCCGAGCGCAGCGAGGGACCTGTTCTATTGCCTTAAAGGTCCCTCGCTTCGCTCGGGATGACAGGCATTACAGCGCCACCTTCTCCCTTCGGCCCCGTGCGCTCTCGCTCTTGAGCTGGCCGCAGGCGGCGAGGATGTCGCGGCCGCGCGGCGTGCGGATGGGGGCGCTGAGGCCGCCCGCGTTCACGATCTCGGCGAAGCGGTGCATGCGGTTGTTGGAGCTGCATTCGTAGGGTGCGCCGGGCCAGGGGTTGAACGGGATCAGGTTCACCTTGGCGTGGATCGGCGCCAGCAGCCGCACCAGCTCGCGGGCATCGGCGTCGCTGTCGTTGACGCCTTTCAGCATGGCGTATTCGAAGGTGATGCGCCGGCTGTTGCGCGCGCCGGGATAGGCGGCGCATGCCGCCAGAAGCTCGGCGATCGGCCATTTGCGGTTGATCGGCACCAGCGTGTCGCGCACGGCGTCGCTCACGGCATGCAGCGACACCGCGAGGTTGACGTCGAGCACCTCGCCGACTTTTGCGATCATCGGCACCACGCCCGAGGTCGAGAGCGTGATGCGCCGGCGGCTGAGCGCGATGCCCTGCTCGTCCATGACGATCCTGAGCGCAGTCGCCACGTTGTCGAAATTGTACAGCGGCTCGCCCATGCCCATCATGACGATGTTGGAGAGCATGCGCGTGGTCTCGATCGGCGTCGGCCACTCGCCATAACTGTCGCGCGCCACCATGAACTGGCCGACGATCTCGGCGGCACCGAGGTTGCGCACCAGGGGCTGGGTGCCGGTATGGCAGAAGCTGCAGGTGAGCGTGCAGCCGACCTGGCTCGAGATGCACACCGAGCCGCGGTCCTCCTCGGGAATGTTGACGGTTTCCGCTTCGTTGCCGTCGGCGAAGCGCAGCAGCCACTTGCGCGTGCCGTCGACCGAGCGCTGCTCGGTCACGATTTGCGGCCGCTCGATCACGAACAGGTCGGCGAGGCGATCGCGGGTCTTCTTGGCGATGTTGGTCATGGCCGCGAAGTCGGAGACGCCGTGCCAGTAGACCCACTGCCAGACCTGGCGGGCGCGGAAGGATTCCAGCCCGGCCTCGGCCAAGGCGGCCTTCAGCTCGTCGCGCGACAGGCCGACGAGATTGCGCCGCGTGTCGTTGCGACGCGCGGGCTCGACGATCTGCAGCGGCTCGGGGGTCAGGAGGGTCATGGGAGTTGTGAGAGATAGTGCATGGCCGTCGCAGCCGCCACTCTCTCACCTGCTATCTTTTCCTCCTCCCCCGTCATACGGGGGAGGATACAGGAGGGGGAAAGCCACAGGCATGATCTCCGTGGCCTTCCCCCTCCGGCCCTACGGGCCACCTCCCCCGACAGACGGGGGAGGATGCTTCGCCCGCAGCCGCTGCTTGCGCTTGTAGATCGGCTCGCCGAACACCGGCAGCTCGACGGGCTCGGTCGGGCCCCCCTCGGCAACCGGGCGCGAGGCATGGCGCCCCAGGCTCAGCAGGCGGTCGTACATGACGAGCGCGCCGGCCACGCCCAAGTTCACCGAAAAACGCGTCGGAATCTTCACCACGTAATCGCAGAGAGCCTGCACATCGGCGGACAGGCCTTCGCGCTCGGCACCAAGCACGTAGGCGGCCTGCCGGGGATGGCGAAAGCTCGGCAGCTCGATCGCCTGATCGCTGATCTCCACCCCGACCAGCCGGCAGCCCTGCGGCAAGCGAAAGGATTCGAGGTCGGCAAAGGCATAGGTCGGCACCGAGCGCGGCGTATCGGACGTGTCGCTGAGGCTGCCTTCGTGGCGCTTGTACTGGGCGCGCAAGGTGAACACGAAAGCGGCGTCGAAGGCGTGTGCGGTTCGGAACAGAGTGCCGACGTTCATCGCCTTGCTGACGCCTTCCACACCGATGCCGAAGTAGCCTTTCATGTGGCCCTTTCATGGCCGCGTGATTTGTTGCACTAATCGCCCTGACTAATCCCCCACGTAGGCGTTGCCTACCCTTCGGGTAACCCCGAGCCCGTCGTCGGACAAGGCCAGAATGACCGTTTCGCAGCCGCTGGGAGACCTCCGCGCCCAATACGAGGCCTTGCCGTACCCGTCGCGCGACCCGCGCGACGAGGCGATCCGGCTGATCACGGGGACGCCCAGCCACATCCTGGAGATCAACCACTACCTCTACGCCGGCCGGCTCAACTTCAATCGTCCGGTCCGCGCCCTGGTGGCCGGCGGCGGCACGGGCGATGCCTGCATCATGCTGGCCCAGCAGATGGTCGACCGCCGCTGCCCCGGCGAAGTCGTCTATCTCGACTTGTCGGAGGCTTCCAGGCGGGTCTGCGAAGCGCGTGCCAAGGCCCGCGGGCTGCGCAACATCCGCTTCATCACCGGCTCGCTGCTCGACCTGCCCGTCATGGCGATCGGCCAGTTCGACTACATCGACTGCACCGGCGTGCTGCATCACCTGCCCGATCCCGCCGTCGGGATGCAGGCGCTGGCGAGCGTTTTAAGCGCCGAGGGCGGCATCGGCGTCATGCTGTATGGCGAGTACGGCCGCAGCGGCGTCTATCCGCTGCAGGAGATGTTGCGCACCCTGGCGCCGCCCGCGATGGCGCTGGAGGACCGGCTGGCCATGGCCAAGCGGCTGATCCGCTTCCTGCCGACCACCAACCTGTTCCGTCGCAACCCCTATCTCAACGACCACGTCACGGGCGGCGATGCGGGCCTCTACGACCTGCTGCTGCACAGCTGCGACCGCGCCTTCACCGTGCCCGAGATCGGCGCGCTGGCGAGCGAGGCGGGCTTGCGGGTCGTCGCCTTCCTCGAGCCGGTGCGCTACGAGCCCGCGACCTACATGAGCGATCCGCTGATCGCGCGCCAGGCGAGCTCGCTGCCGCTGCTCGAACGTGCCGCGTTCGCCGAGCGCCTCGCCGGCAACCTGCGGACC
>JAFAKN010000619.1 GCA_019235415.1 Alphaproteobacteria bacterium | reverse complement strand
GCGCGCCTTGAGCAAGTCCCGGAAATTGTGGGTTTGTCCGCCATCGTCGTGGTCGTCGCCGTCGTGCTGCGCGTCGTCGGGGATGACGGTCTCGTTGACGACGCGGGTGATAAGGTCGAGCGGTAAGGCGCAAACGATTACGTCCGGCGGGGCGGGGGCTTCGGCAATCGCCTGCGCCTGCGCGGCGAAGAGAGCGACGGCCTCCTCGACCGCCTTCGGCGTCGCCGTGATCGCCGCTATGCGGGCGATGTCGGCGCGCGGCAGGGTCTTGCGAGCGTGCTGATCGACCTCGAAGGCGCAGCGGAAGGGGTTCTCGTTGCCAAGCCCGGGAAAAGGCAGGAACAGGTTGGGCTGGCGGCTGCTCTTGGCTTCAATGCCTGCCTTGCAGCGCTCAAGAAATCGTTCGAATCCCTCGATCGTCTCGGCTGTTCCGATGATGCCAAGGCGTACGCGCCTCGCGCGCTCGGGCTCGAGCGGCCCGTGTCTCATCAGACCGAGGCGGATATCGATCTCCCGGCCGTTGCCGCCGAACTCAAGCGGCGGCTCATCGAGGATGCCTGCCCTGAAGTTCATAGCGGCAATTCCTCTTCATCGTTCTGCGGCGCAATGGCGTCGCGGCTGCGCCAAAGATCGTCTGGAACCGACAGGGGCAAGCCGATCATGTCGAGGGATTCGAACCGCAGCAGCGGAGCGGGTCCGGGTGCGGGACCGAGGAGATCGCCCTGATTCGGGACCTGGCCAAAGCCGGTGAGCAGGCTCCGCCACATGACGAACTGGCCGCGGATGGCGGCATTGTTTTCAAGCCGCTTCAGCTTGGAGATGCGCTCGCCGGCAAAGCGGTCGGGTCGCACGCCGTCGCGCGTGAATACATAGGTGGGTTCGACGGTCAGAAACCAATCGTCAAATTCTCGCCAGAAGCGCCCAGAGAAGGCGCTGTGCCTCACATACGAGACGGAGCCGTCGGGGCGGCGCTTCGCCTTCACGACGGCGCGGGCTGTTTCGTTCTTGAGCGACATATAGCGAATGGTCCGGTCGATCGCCGGGCCGTCAGGCGGAAAGTGGTAGAGTTTGAGGCGCTTGCTCCAGCTCAGCATCGGGTCGAGTTGGGCGCGCAGCGTGCGATTGAGAAGCTCGACAAACAGGCGCTGTTCGTCTTCGTCGTCGTGCAACGAGAACTCCGAGACCGAAAAGGAGTCGATGGACCCAGTGTCGGTGACGTGCCGGAGGACCGTATTCTCGATATCGAGGAAGGTCACAAGGCGGCCGCCCCGCGCTACCCACTCGGCAGGAGGGTGGTCGCTGTGGTCGAGCAACGCCCCCAGAGCATCCTTGCCGTGGCGGTGCGTTGTGGCCGCGACCTGAATGGTGGCCGGCAGGCATACCCTGACGGCGTTGAACAAGAGAGTGTCCGGTTGCTGCGAGGGCGGGAGCCAGATGCCGGGTTGGGCTTGGTCAACCGAAAGCTGGGCGATGGCATCGGCAGCGGCGGTATCGAAGGAGTCAGCGCTTTTGCTGATGCGCAGCCGTCTGACCTCAAGATCGGCCGGATTTCCCTTGGTCGGCGCCTGCTTCCAGTAAAGCGAGCGGTCGGAAAGCCGGACCAGTACGACGATGACGGGAAGACTAGCCTTCTGCCAATACGCAACATCGTCCGCGTCGCAGACGAACTCGAAGGCCAGGTCGGTCTCGGCTGTATAGGAACGGTCTTCGCGCGTCTTGATCTGCACCGCCACGAGGCGGCCCCCGACCTCGCCGGTCAGCGTATCGCGCAACTCTATGAGCGCGTCGATTCCGGCCTCGACCGGGCCATAGGGCGTGAAGAGAAAGCCCATCGCATGCGCGCGCTCCTTCGCCAGGGCGACGCCGCGCTCGCCGATGATCTGGGCCGCCGAAATCGTCTTGCCGTGATGGGCCGTCAAAGCCGTCGTCCTACTTCCTGTCGCGGGGCGGGAAGGGATCGTTGCCTGGCGCCACCGTGTCGGAATCACGGAACCGGCCGTGCCGGTCCTGGATGCGGACTTCGCCGCCGCCAAGGTCCCGGACGGTGTCCTTGGCTACCCTTTCGGCATTGCTCTGCTTGCGGTGCACGCTCTCGGGCGTGCCGACGCCGCCCTGCTTCACGGCCCAACCTTTGCCGTGCTTGACGACATATCTGTCGTTCTTGCTCATCTTCGGGATCTCCTGATGTGGTCCAACGACGCCCGCGCTAGCTCGACAGGCTCTTGCGCAGGTTCTTCAGCAGGGTTTCGGCATCCTCGATCTTCTTGAGGATTTCGGGATCGTCCTTGAGCCCTTCGAGCGCGGTCCAGGGGAGGGCCTTCATCGATGCAATCGCCGCGTCTAGGTCGCCCGCCAGACCCGGCTCTTCCTTCTTCGCGGCCGGCCCGACGCGCAGCATCGCGGAGTCGAGATCGCCGTCCTTGGAGAGGAAATGCTCGCGCGCCACCGGGTCGGGAAGGATCTTGCGCAGGTTGCGCAAATCCTTGGAATTGGTGATGCGCTTCTGGTTGACCTTCGAAATGACCGCGTCGACAACGCTGGGGGTCAGCATCTTCTTGCTGACGCCCATCAGCTCCCGCGCCCATGTAATGGCGCCTGCCTGGTCGCGCAGGCCGGTGAAGCGCGCGGACAGCTCGTACACTTCAACGAGCTTGTCGAGGTCACGCAAGGAGATGCCGAGAATATTGGCGGCGCTCGCCCGGCCCACCAGATCGACCAGCCTGTAGGCGACCATTTCCTTTTCGCGAGCGTCCCACTCCTTGCGCTGCCGGTGGATGTAAATCCACACGCGCAGGCGCTCTTCGTCGGTCAGCGTCCGGTCGGTGACTTCGACCGGCACTTGCCGGTACTGCTCGCGCCCCTGCGAGACGAGGATGCGCGAATTCGTCCAGCGGCGCTCACCGTCGATGATGCGGAACTTGCCCGGCTGATCGGGATGCGGTTCGACCAGTAGCGGCTCGAACAGCCCCTCGTTGGCTTCGATCTGCCGCTGCAACTCCTCGTCTTCCTTGGGGCCGAGGCGCGGCTGCCGCTCGTTGGGGACGATGTCGTCGATGTCCACCTTGGTGCGGTAGGTTCGCAGGATCGTCGGCCCAAGCCGCCGTTCCTGCAGGCCGATGATCCGGGCGCCCCGGTCGCCGGTAGTATCAGGGTTGGCTGCTGTCATTGTCTGGCTCGTGGGTGCCGATGATGGTGTCGAGTTCATGGGTGAGTTCGGCCTTCACCTTCTGGATGTTCTTGAGCAGAGCGCCCTCCTGTTTCCAGTGCTTCTCATGCGCCTTGACTTCCGCTTCCTGGAGCTTGAGCAAGGCGTCGCTGTGCGTCTCGATGCGCTCCAGCAGGTGGGCGCAGCGGGCGGAAGTGACGTAGTCGAACAGCGCGGCCATTTTCTCCGCGCGCTCCGACTTGCTGAGCCGTAGCGTGTGAACCTGCAGAAGATGCTTGCGGATGATCTGCGCGATGGTGACGGCCCGTGCCGGGTTCACGATGATGATGCTCTCGCGGACCTCGACCTGCTTGGCGCCCGACGGGAATTTGAACGTGGACAGGACGGCATAGTCGGCTTTCGCGGCCGTCTGGTCCTGCACCAGCTTGGTGACGTAGTCGTCGCGCCAGCCGGTGCTGTTCTTGCTGTCATAGATGATCTTGCCGCACTCGCGGCCGTTATGCATGACGATATGAATGATGTCCGCGCCGGACACGCCTTTGCCGACGCGGTCGATCTTGTCGCCGTCGAATTCGGCTTTGAGGGCGTCGAAGAGCTTGACCTCGGCGCCTTCGCCCAGCTCCTCGGCGGTCTTCTTTTCAAGCTGCCGGGTGAGGGTTTCAAGCTTGCCGGTAAGCTTCTGCGTTTCCTCGGCGTGCCGCGCCTTCTCGGCGTTGAGGGCGTCGGTCTTGTCCCTTTCCAGCGCGTCCCGCGCTTCCTGTACGCGGTCGCCGATGGTCTTGTCCTGTTCGGCCTTCAGCGTTTCGAGCTGCGTCATCGCCCCCTGCTTCTCGCGCTCGGCGGCGGCGACTTTTTCCTGCCAGTCGGCCTCGCGTCCCTGCGCGGCTAATTCGAAGGCTGCCATGCGTTGCTGACCGGCGGACTCCGCCGCCGTCACCTTGTTCTGCCATTCCTCGTCGCGGGTCTTCGCCGCCTCTTCCAGGGCCGTGATGCGCGCTGCCGAAGCCTCTTCGGCTTGCGCCTTCGCGCGTTCGGCTGCCGAGAGCTTCTCCTGCCAGTCGGCTTCGCGTTCCTGCGCCGCCAGTTCGAGAGCCGCCGCGCGTTGCTGACCGGCAGACTCGGCTGCCGTCACTTTGGTTTGCCATTCCTCGTCGCGGGTCTTCGCCGCCTGCTCCAGGGCGGCGATGCGCGCCGCCGAAGCTTCTTCTGAATTGGCCTTTGCACGCTCGGCTGCCGCGAGTTTCTCTTGCAGGTCGGCGTCGGCGTCGGCCTTGCCGGCTGCCCGCGCAGCCGCTTCCTTCGCGGCGGCTTCGTCGGCGACTTTCCTGATGGCGTCAGCGCTCTCCTCGCGCGCCTTCTGGATGGCCGCGGTTGCCGCCTTTTCAATCCGCGTCCGTTCACCCGCGAACTCGGTTGCGGCGGCGGCTTTCGCAACGACGGCCAGTTCCCGCTCCCGGGCTTCCATGCGCTCGCGGATGGCTTCGGCCTTGTCATTGGGAATCGGCTGGTCGCAGACCGGGCAGGTTTCGCCCACGAGGTGGAAGTGAGGGTCGTCGGCGGGACGGATAGCGGGCTGGGGAGAGGCCATAGCGCGGCTCCGGAAGTAGGATCAACTAGGACCTAGTTATTCCTTTTTTCTCCAATTATGTCAAGGTGGGCCTTGGCAATGCCCGCGCGACTTCCCATTTCCAGCGGTCATAGAAGCGGTCATTACGGCGGTCTTCCAAGGGCTATCGGGAGGGCTAGATTTTTGATATGTTTGCACTAATGGAAGAAGAGAAAGTGGACGGTAAAGCGGACATTGTAGCGGTCTCTGACCGCGGAGAGACGCCAACGCTCATGGAGCCCTTGCTGATCGGGGACTCCTCGCGGCACCGGGCGAGTCTCACCGATCTGGCCGTTGACCTGGCTGCCAAGTCCGCCGGGTTCCGCCGAAGCCTGCCGCCCGGTGTTCTTGCTGCTCTCGCCGATTTGGTCCGCGCGATGAATTGCTACTACAGCAACCTCATCGAGGGCCACGATACGCACCCGATCGATATCGAGCGGGCGCTGAAAAACGACTACAGCGCCGATCCTCGCAAGCGGGACCTACAGCGCGAGGCGACGGCGCACATCGCGGTTCAGGCGTGGATCGATGCCGGCAACCTGCGCGGACGCGCTGCGACCGTTGACGGCATTTGCGAGATTCACCGGCGCTTCAGCGAACTGCTGCCCGAAGAGCTGCTATTGGTCACCGACCCGCAGACAGGCGAGCAAAAGCGCGTCGTGCCCGGGAACCTGCGCGACGATCATGTCCAGGTGGGACGGCATATCCCTGTGAGCCCGGGCGCTCTGTCGCGGTTTCTCAAGCGCTTCGAGGAAGTCTATAGCCGCCTTGGCAAGGCGGACTCGATCATTGCCGCCGCGGCGGCGCATCACCGCCTGCTCTGGATTCACCCCTTCCTTGACGGGAACGGCCGCGTCGCGCGGCTGATGTCGCACGGCATGCTGCTCGATGCCCTGGATACGGGCAGCGTGTGGTCGGTGGCGCGCGGCCTTGCCCGCAATGTCGATCGCTACAAGGGCCATCTCAGCTCATGCGATCTGCCGCGCCGCAACGACCTCGACGGCCGCGGCAATCTGAGCGAGGAGGAGCTTGCAGGCTTCAGCCGCTTCTTCCTCTCGATCTGCCTCGACCAGGTGTCCTTCATGGAAGAGCTGGTGCAGCCCGACCGGTTGCGCACGCGCATGCTGCTGTGGGCGGAAGAGGAGAGCCGGCTGGACGCCCTGCCTTCCAAGGCCGGCGCCATTCTCGAAGCGGTGCTGTTCCGGGGCGAGCTGCCCCGGGGCGACGTGGCGAACCTGCTTGGCAGCGGCGAGCGCCAGGGACGGCGCATCGTTTCGGCCCTCATGGATCGCGGCGTGTTGACTTCGGAAAGTCCGCGCTCGCCCTTGCGCCTTACCTTCCCCGCCGCGCTCGCCTCGCGCTGGATGCCGGGCCTCTTTCCGGAAAGACCAGAGTGATCTTCAGTGAGCGGCCCCAGCTTGCTTGGCCTGTCGTGCCGTATCGGAATTGCCTCAGATACACTGTGCGAGCTGTTGACGTGCGCCGATCGCCCAGAGACAACTGCGGCATGATGCTGGAAGGCACACTGCACCTGCGCAAGGCGGCCGAGAGCACGCTGGGCTTAGAGGTTTGCTGCTTCCCTCCTGCTTCCCCAGCTTTCGCGCTGGAGGCGGGGAAGCAGAAGAAGTCTTCGATCGACCCTTCTGACTTGTTGATTGGCTTGAAGAATTTTGGAGCGGGCGAAGGGATTCGAACCCTCGACCCCAACCTTGGCAAGGTTGTGCTCTACCCCTGAGCTACGCCCGCGCTCCTGCCGCCGGTGCAAGTCCGCGGCGGAAGGCCGTGTGGATAGGGCTTTTCTTTCGGCTTGGCAAGGGGTTGCCCAAGGTGACTGGAGCACGTCCCGCTCGGCTGAAATCGGCCGAGGGGGAGGTCGTGCTCCAGAATCTAATGGTTCTAGAGCGGCTTCCCCCGATGATGGAACCGGCGCGGTTCCATCTGATCGGGCGCTGCTCTAGCGTCAGCCGCGGGCCAGCAGGCGCTGCAGGTACTTGCCGTATTCGCTGTCCCGTATCGGCTCGATCAGCTCGGCGAGGCCTGAATCGTCGATGTAGCCCTTGCGCCAAGCGACTTCCTCGGGGCAGCCGATCTGCAGGCCCTGGCGATCCTCGACCGTCTCGACGAACTGCGCGGCGCGCAGCAGGCTTGAGGGCGTGCCGGTGTCGAGCCAGGCATAACCGCGCCCCATCTTCTCGACCGAGAGCCGTCCTTCCTTCAGGTAGCGTGCGTTGACATCGGTGATCTCGAGCTCGCCGCGCCCCGAACGCGGCAGGCCGGCGGCGATGTCGCAGACGTCGGCATCATAGAAATAGAGTCCGGTCACAGCCCAGTTCGACCGAGGCGCCTCGGGCTTCTCGACGATGCCCACCGGTCGGCCGCCGGCGTCGAACTCGACCACGCCGTAGGCGCGGGGATCCGACACCCAGTAAGCATAGATCACTGCGCCCTGCCCGCGCATGCCGCGCTCGGCCATCGCCGGCAGCGCGTCACCGTAGAACATGTTGTCGCCCAGGATCAGCCCGACACGGTCACCGCCGATGAACCGGCGGCCGACCAGGAAGACCTCGGCGATGCCGCCGGGCGTGGGCTGCACGGCATAGTCGATCGCGAGCCCCCATTGCCGGCCGTCGCCGAACAGGCGCCGGTAGGACGCTTCGTCCTGTGGATTGACGACCAGCAGGATCTCGCGGCAACCCGCCAGCATCAGCGTGCTGAGCGGGTAGTAGACCATCGGCTTGTTGTAGACCGGCAGGAGCTGCTTGTTGGCCGCCCGAGTCATCGGGTAAAGCCGCGTGCCGCTGCCGCCGGACAGGACGATTCCCTTCATTTGACCGGATGTAAAACGCGCCCATGCTGAGCCCGCAACAACTTTTCGAGCGCCTCGACCAGCTCGGCATCGCCCACCAGAGCGTCGAGCATCCGCCGGTGTTCACCGTCGAGGAGGCCAAGGCGCTGCGCGGCAACCTGCCCGGCCACCACGTCAAGAACCTCTTCCTGCGCAACAAGAAGGAGGAGATGTGGCTGGTGGTGGTGCTCGAGGACCGCGCCATCGACCTCAAGCGGCTGGGCGAGGCACTGGGCGCCGGCCGGCTCTCCTTCGGCAGCGCCGAGCGGCTGAAACGCCATCTCGGGGTCGAGCCCGGTTCGGTGACGCCGCTCGCCCTCGTGAACGACGGCGGTCGCGCGGTCCGCCTCGCGCTCGACCGCGCGCTGGGCGATGGCGGACCGCTCAACGTGCATCCGCTCACCAACACGATGACGACGACCCTGTCCCCGGCGGGCCTGCTGCGCTTCTTCGCAGCCACCGGCCACGAACTGCGCTGGCTCGACTTCCCGATCTGATGTTACATAGTAACATGCTTTCCCGCCGGCGTCTGCTCGCGGCAGTGCTGGCTTCCGGCGCGCTGCCTGCCTACTCGCAATCCAGGCCCAGGGTGGTCGCCACCTTTTCGATCCTGGGCAACATGGTCTCCGAGGTTGCCGGCGACTGCATCGACCTCGTCGTGCTGGTCGGACCCGACACCGACGCCCACACCTATCAGCCTCGGCCCGGCGACGCGCGCATGCTCGCGGCTGCCCGTGCGATGGTCAGCAACGGACTCGGCTTCGAAGGCTGGATAGACCGCTTGGCGAAGGCGGCACCGTTTGGCGGGCTCGCGATCGTGGCGACCGCCGGCGTGCCGACGCTCGAGGCGACGGCAGGACGCGCGCGAGGACCCGACCCGCATTGCTGGCAGGACGTTACCCGGGCACGGCGGTATGTCGGCAACATCGCCGAGGGGCTTGTATCCAGCGACGCCGCGAACGCCACCTTCTATCGCGAGCGCGCCGCGGCCTACGACAGGCGCCTGATCGAGCTCGACCGGTGGGTGCGCGGCGAGATCGCCAAGGTGCCTGCGGACAAGCGCAAGGCGATCACCAGCCACACCGCCTTCCGCTATTTCGCCGAGGCCTACGGCGTGCAGATCGAGGCGGCGCAAGGCTACAAAACCGACAGCGAACCCTCGGCATGGAACGTCGCGCAGCTGATCCGCCTCGTCCGCCAGCAGAACATCAAGGCGCTGTTCATCGAGAACATGACCAATCCCGTCCTGATCGACGAGGTGGCGCGCGAATCGGGCG
>JAFAKN010000600.1 GCA_019235415.1 Alphaproteobacteria bacterium | reverse complement strand
GGTCATCGCCTCCAAGGCGTCCGGCGCCGACGTGCTCTATTACGCCGGCACCCAAAAGTTCGGCGCCATGCAGATCAGGGCGCGCTACGACCTCGGCTGGAAGCCTCTCCACCTCGTTTGCACCACGGCGAGCGGCGTCGAGAGCGTCCTGAAGCCGGCCGGGCTGGAGAAGTGCGAGGGGCTGATCTCGACCGCCTATGCCAAGGACCCGTTCGATCCGGCCTGGAAGAATGACGCCGACGTGCAGGCGTACGTCGATTGGGTCAAGGCAAGCCTCCCGGCCAGCCCCAGCGACGCCGGCTACGTCTCCGGCTACATATCCTCGTCCTTGACCGCGCACGTCCTGAAGCAGGCCGGCGACGAGCTCACGCGGGCCAACATCCTGAACATCGCCACGCATCTCGACCATCTGCAGATACCGCTGCTGCTGCCGGGCATCACGGTCAACACCAGCCCGACCAACTACAGCCTGATCGACAAATTCCGCGTCCAGCAGTTCAGGGAAGGCCGCTGGCATCCGCTCGGCACGCTGGTGAGCGGCGGCTAGCCTCGGAAGGCCGAGCAAATCTGCGCATCCGCGCACTTTGACATCATGATGCCTGAACCATAGCATCAGCGCATGAGAACAACGCTCACGCTGGACGACGATGTTGCCGCAAAGCTCAAGGCGGAAGCTCGGCGTGCCGGGCGCCCCTTTCGGGAGGTGGTCAATGACGCGCTGCGGAGGGGACTGGCAACCCGCCGCGCGACACCGCCGCAACGCCCTTTCAAGGTGAAGGCTCGAAACCTCGGGCTTCGCCCCGGACTCTCGCTCGACAACATCGCCGATCTGGTCGAGCAGGTTGAAGGACCACTTCACCGGTGATCCTCATCGACGCGAACTTGCTGCTCTATGCCTACGATGATCGCTCTGTTCACCATGCGGCGAGTCGTAAGTGGCTGGAGGAGGGGCTGCGCGGCCCGGAGCTGGTGCGGTTCGCTTGGGTCACCCTGTGGGCGTTTCTGCGGATTGGCACCAATCCACGGGTATTCAGTCGGCCATTGTCTCTATCGGAAGCGCAGGCTGCCGTTTCAGCTTGGCTTGCTCAACCGGCGGCCGACGTCCTGGAGCCGGGAGACCGGCATTGGGAGATTCTGGGCAATCTCATGCAGAAAGGTCAGGCGACCGGTCCTCTCGTAATGGATGCCGTCCTCGCCGCAATCGCCTTAGAGCACGGTGCCGTGCTCTGCACGACGGACCGTGACTTTTCGCGCTTCCCTGGGCTCAAGTGGCTAAATCCGCTTGCGTAGGGTTGAGACACGACGTCAGAACGTCATCTCGCCGGCGAAGTGGCAGCGGCTGACATGGCCGGGCGCCACCTCGCGCAGCGCCGGGGCCTCGGCCTTGCAGCGCGCCTGGGCGTGCTTGCAGCGCGGATGGAAGTAGCAGCCCGACGGCGGCTTGGCCGGGCTCGGCACCTCGCCCCCTAAAATCCCGTCGGCGCTGTGCACGCGCGGATCGGGCACCGGCACGGCGCGCATCAGGGCGGCCGTATAGGGGTGCTGCGGCTGGCGGAACAAGGCCTCGGTCGGCGCCAGCTCGACCAGCTGGCCGACATACATCACGGCGATGCGGTCGGAGATGTGCCGCACCACCGAAAGGTCGTGGGCCACGAACAGGAAGGTGAGCTTGAACCGCTGCTGCAGCTCGAGCAGCAGGTTCAGCACCTGCGCCTGCACCGAGACGTCGAGGGCCGAGACCGGCTCGTCCGCCACGACCAGGCGCGGATTGGTGGCGAGCGCGCGGGCGATGCCGATGCGCTGGCGCTGGCCGCCCGAGAAGGCGTGCGGGAAGCGGTGCATGAACTCCGGCCGCAGGCCCACCAGGCGCAAAAGGTCGGCGACGCGGTCGGCGCGCTCGCGGCGGCTCTTCATGCCGTTGACCAGCAGCGGCTCGCCGACATTGTCCAAAAGCGTCATGCGCGGATTGAGCGAGCCGAACGGGTCCTGGAACACCATCTGGATTTCGGCGCGCAGTGGCAGCAGCTCGGCGGGCGAGAGGGCTGCGAGATCGACCACCTTGCCGGCGCGCGTGCGATAGAGGATCTG
>JAFAKN010000485.1 GCA_019235415.1 Alphaproteobacteria bacterium | reverse complement strand
GCGCCCTGGATCAGCACTGATTCGCCCTTCTTCAGCCGGCCGGCCCCGACCAGCGCATTGTGCATGGTCTGCACGGCCACCGGCATGCAGGCAGCCTGCTCATAGGTCATGTTGTTGGCCGGAATCTTGTGGGCGCGGCCCCAGTCGGTGACGGCATACTCGGCGAAGCCGCCGGCCGCCGAGCTCATCACCCGGTCGCCCGGCCTGAAATCCTTGACCTCGCCGCCGACCGCCTCGACCTCGCCGGCGCATTCGAGACCGACGATGGTGCCGGGACCGCCGGCCGCGCCGTGGCGATTGCCGGCGGCCACGGCGAGGTCGGCACGGTTGAGCGAGGCGGCCCGCACCTTGATCAGGATCTCGTTGGCCTTGGGCTGGGGCTTGGACACATCGCGGATCTCGACACCCGCTTCGCCGACCACCGCTGCTCGCATGTTCCCTCCTACTTGAGCTTGAGGCCGATGACGCGCACCAGCCCGTCCGGCATTTGCGTATAGCCGTCGACGCGGTCGCTGAGCGCGATCAGGACCTGCGGATGATAGAGATAGAGAAAGCCGCCCGCCGATCCCGGCAGGACCTTGGCCGCGATCTTCTCGTAGATCGCCTTGCGCGCCGCGGGATCGTTGACGCGCCGCGCCTCCTGATGCAGCGCATCGACCTCGGGATCGCAGTAGCCGTCGTAGTTGAACGGCGCCTTGCAGGTCTGGGTGATGAACGAGTTGCCGTCCGGGTCGCTGCGCCCGCTCCAGCCGAAGAAGTACAGCTGGTACTCGCCGTTCTCGGACTCCTTGATCGAGGTCGCGAACTCGCTGACGCGGATTTTCAGATCGAAGCCTGCTTCCGCGGCCATCGACTGCACGACTTCGGCGACCGCGCGGTTCTCCGGCCCGTTGGGAACCAGGAAGTCGAGCGACAATGGCGGCGTGACGCCGGCCTCCTTGAGCAGAGCCTTGGCCTTTGCCGCATCGCGCGGCGGAATCGGAAAGGCCTGCTGGTAATAAAAGTTCTGCGGATTGACCCACTGGTTGCCGGGAACGAACTCGCCGTTGAACACCACCTGGTTCAGCGCCTCGCGGTCGATGGCAAGCTCCAGCGCCTGGCGCACACGCCCGTCCTTGCCCAGCGGATTGTTGCCCTTGGGTCCGTTCGAGAGGTTGATCATGAGGCCGAAGAAGCCCAGCGAGACGGCCTTCACCAGCTTGAGCTTGGGCGTGTCGCGCACCGTCTTGATGTCGGTCGCAAGCACGCGCTCCATCAGGTCGAGGCCACCCGAACGCAGGTTGGCCAGCCGCACCGTGCCGTCGACGATCGGCAGGTAGGTGATCTTGTCGATCAAGACCTGGTCCTTGTTCCAGTAGTCGGCGAAGCGTTCGACGACGATGCGATCCTGCTGCACCCGCTCGACGAACTTGTAGGGACCGGCGCAGACCGGGTGCAGGCCGAACTTGTCGCCGGCAGCTTCGGCGGCCTTGGGCGACACCATCATGCCGGCGCGGTCGGTGAGCTGCGCCAGCAGCGGCGAGAACGGCGCCTTGAGGTGCAGCGCGATGGTCAGCGGATCGACCACCTCGACCGCTTCGATCGAGCCGATGTCGGTCTTGCGGAACGAGCCCTTCATGTTGAGATGGCGGTCGAGGCTGTACTTGGCGGCGGCCGCGTCGAACGCCTCGCCGTCGTGGAATTTGACGCCGGGGCGGAGCTTGATGGTGACGGTCTTGCCGTCGGCCGAGGTCTCGTGGCCGAGCGCCAGCTGCGGGACGATATTCAGCTTGGCGTCGATGTCGAACAGCTTGTCGCAGATCGAGGCGAAGACGATGCGGCCGACGTAGGTGCGGCCGAGCGACGGGTCGAGGACGTCCGGGTCCTCGGCCAGGCCGATACGCAGGTTGCTCTGGGCATTGGCGCCGAACGCGGCGCACGACAACAGCAGCGCCAGAGCCGAACGGCGGAACATCGCGATCATGAAGCCCCCAATGGCTGAAACTCCCCGCCGAGGCGTAGCATGGTCGATGCAGGGCGAAAACACGCGATGGCGTGAGAAGCAGGAAGGGCATCGGGATGGCTGACACGAGAATGGACAGCGGGCTCGGCAGCCTGTTCCAGGCCGATCGCAAGCTCGAGGGGGCGCGCCAATTCGGCCGCATCTACACGCCCGACGCGACTTGGTTGGCCAAGGCGCCGCCCGAGCCGGTGATCGAGCCGGACCTGCCGATCGTCGACGCGCACCATCACCTGTGGGACTTCCCGGGCTATCGCTACCTGCTTGACGATCTCCTGGTCGACCTGCGCTCGGGACACAACATCGTGGCCACGGTGTTCAACGAATGCCATTCGATGTACCGCGCCCACGGGCCAGCGGAGATGCGGCCGGTCGGCGAGGTCGAGTTCTGCGCCGGGATCGCCGCCATGAGCGACAGCGGCCGCTACGGCGCGACACGGATTTGCGCCGGAATCGTGGGCTTCGCCGATCTCGCCTTGGGCGATCACGTCGCCGCGGTGCTCGAGGCCGAGATCGCGGCGGCGGGCGGCCGCTTCCGCGGCGTGCGGCACGGCGCGGCCTGGGACGCCGATCCGGTCATCGGCAACAGTCCGGTCGCGTCCGGGCCGGGTCTCTATGCTCGGGAAGATTTTCGCGCCGGCTTCGCACGGCTGGCCAAGCTGGGACTGTCGTTCGACGCCTGGGTGTTCCACACGCAGATCGCCGACGTGACGGCGCTCGCTCGTGCCTTCCCCGGCGCCAACATCGTGCTCTGCCATATGGGCACGCCGCTGGGCTATGGCGCTTACGCCGGGCGTCGCGACGAGGTTTTCGCCGCCTGGAAGGCGGCGCTCGCGGATCTCGCCAAATGTCCCAACGTCTCGGTCAAGCTCGGCGGCCTCACCATGCGCGTGGCGGCCTTCGACTATCTCGGCATGCCGGCGCCGCCGACCTCGGAGGAGCTCGCGGGGCACTGGCGTCCCTACGCGTCGACCTGTCTCGATCTGTTCGGCGCCGACCGCTGCATGGCCGAGAGCAACTTCCCGGTCGAGAAGATGGGCATGGGCTACGCCACGCTGTGGAATGCGCTGAAGCGACTCGCGGCGGGCGCGTCGGCCGACGAGAAGCGCGCGATCTTCAGCGGGACCGCTAGCCGCGTCTATCGCCTCGCGCTCGACGACTAGGGAGTGCGCCGCACAACGGCATTTTTTGATTTTCCGGAATTTCCGGAACCGTGCTGTCTCATCCAGGGGGTGCGCCGCGCCAGGACTTCGCGCACCTCCCGCACTTCCCGCTAGTGGCTCGCCAGTCGCCAGGGAATATTTGCGCGCCATGCGGCGCAAAAACGTCCGCTCTCGCCTTTGCGACCGAACCCAGGCGGCAGGCATCGAGCGAATTGATGGCATTGATGGCATTGATGGTGGAGCGTCCCTCAAAAACGCACGGAGGCGCTCGAGGCGCCATACGATGTCCGCCCGCGATCGCGTGATCGGACTGCAGTGCTCGGGCCCGGAGGAATGCTCCCATCGCATGCGTGTCACTATAGCATAAGTTAAGACACAGTCAAGCACACGTATCCGACTTTTTGCGCTCCGGGACCGGCCTTTGACTTGTGGTAGGAGACCGCCGTTGTCGAAGCAACCGAACCGTGGCAGCTCCCTTTCTGCCTTCAGTAAAACTGTAGGGACCGAGCCCGCCTTCGGCGACGTAGGATCGATGCTTTCAGGCACTCAACACGAGAGGCTTTCGCGACAGGCAATCCGCACCGAGGCCGGGATCCTGAAGAACGACCAATGGTCGCGCATGAAGGCCTCTCTCGCCTCGGCCCGGGTGACCGGGTCGCACAGCGCGATGGCGGCGCGGCGCTGGAAGATCATGTCCCGCCGCACGTCGGACCTGTTGGCCGATGTTCCGTGCGCCAGGAAGCTGTGGGCGACGATGACGTCGCCCGGGTTCAGCCGCGGCACCACCATTCGTGCGCCCGCCAGGAAACGCTGCTGCCCCGCGAGCTTGACCTCGCCCCAGTGCACCGGCGTGTCCGGCGGCTGGCTTCGAAACATCTCCGCGAACCTGTCGTGCGATCCCGGCAGGACGTGGAACCCGCCGGCTGTGTTGGACGCGACGGGCGTCAAGGCGACCCCGAACAGCACGTTGAACGCCGCAAGCGACGGCTGCTTGCCGCCGTCGATGTGAAAGTTGCGGCCGACGCCGCCACGCGTCTCGAAGCCGGGGAGGGTCGAGGCCAGCTGGATGCGTTCGGGTGAATGCACCGTCTCGAGGATCTCGCTGGCAAGCGGCTCCAGCACGCCGGTCGCGAGCGCCTCGAACGCCGGGTCGGGGCAGTGCCTGATCTCGCGCCACAGCTCGTTCCTGGTCCTCTCCCAGCCCTGGTCGGGATGGACGGCATTCAGGTGGCTTGCGGCATCCTGGGCCGAGCGCAGGCGCTGGTCGTCGATCAGGTCGGACACGACCGTGTAGCCCTGACCGATCAGCTCGTGCCAATGCGCTTGCGTGAATGCCATGGACCGTCCTGTCCTTGCGCCCCGGCGCGTCGGATCAAGGAGCGATCCTATCGCCCCGACCGCGCCGGTAAAGGCGGCTCGCGGTTCGCACGCTGCCGCCACGCCTGATCTCGTCACGCCATCGCACAGTATCCGACAGGCCGTCTCATGGCGCAGCGCCACATGGGCCTGTCCGCGCCCCTCGCAATGCAGGTCGCGCTGGCGGAGTTCATCGCGTCCGGTGCCTACCTCGCGCAGGTTCGCCGGATGACGCGCCTCTACAGGACGAGACGTGACCGGCTGGTGCAGGCGCTGGCGTCGGAAACGCGCGGCCGGCTCATGGTCGATGTGCCGGCCGGCAGCATGCAGTTGCTGGCGCGATGCGGTGCCTCGAGCAACGATCGCACGCTGGCGTCGCGCCGCGCGACAGAGGGGATCGTCACGCAGCCTGTATCGCCGATGAATCTTCACGCGGCGCCGACGTGAGGCCTGTTCCTCGGCTTCGCCGCCTGGAACGAAGGCGAAATCGATGCTGCCGCTCACGCCATTGGCCGGATCCTCGTCGGATCATCACGCTCGCCGAAAGCGGGCGTGCGCAGGCATCCAGAGGCTAGACGATAAGGCTTGCACGCCCCTGCCAGTAACGCTTGATGAAGCTTTCGTGTCGGGCTGAGGCGCTTCCGTTACGCCAAAGGTTCTCAAGGCGTCAACCGCCAACGTCGCTGCTCGAAGATTTGTCGTTTCCGGGCAACCGCCGCTCTAGCCTTGTGGAGAATTTCGTGTTCTAGTTACAACCGGTTCGATCACGCCGATCGGGTCGGGAGAGTTGCCAGTGAGCATCACGGGGGCGATCGGGCGATGCGAGTGTGCATCCGCCAACGGCGCGCGTGGGCGCCTTGCCGCCTGCGGCAGGGGAGAAAATCGCAGGCCACACGGAAGAAGCAGGAATAGGAATGTAAGCGCGGTGACGAGGACCGCATGATCAAGGTCAAGGCGATCCCCTACGACATCGACACCAAGCTCGCAATCGCCGCTGACACGCTCGCCGGTTCGGGTGCCGGCGGCTTCCGTTTCAAGTCGAGCGATAACAAACCGTGGATGGCGGTGGACGTCAGCGCGGTCCGGGACTTCCTCAACGATACCGCGTCGGGCCTTTTCGCCCAGGAGGTGCTGAGCACCGAGGCAAAACTGCTGAACGACGCCAAGATCGCGGTCACGCTCGCCAAGATCGAAGGCTTCTATGAAGGCGTGCGAAACGAGGAGATCAAGAAAGGCAACAAGGACGCGAAGGTCAAGTGGACCCGCAAGGACATAGCCAAACCTCTGCCGGAAGTGGCCCACAAAGCCACCATGCAGCAAATCCGGAGGGCGTATGCCAGATGGCAAAAACTGACATCGGCCAGTCAGCTCACGGAGAGCGCACGAGAACCGGTAAGGACCATGTATCTGCCCATGAAGGCGGGTTGTCTCTGCTTCGTGAACAATGAAGCCGGGACCTTGGCCACGGCGCGCCAGGAAGAGCTGCTGCTTACCCTTCTTCACGCCCTCGACGATGAGCTGGCCAATCAGCCTTATCGAATCGTTCAGCAAACGGACGCCGCTTTGCCGGACGCGAAACCCGCTCAAACGCCCTTGCAGGTGGCTTCCTCGAAGCCACCTAAGCCGCTCGACGCCCTTCGCCGCATGAGCCCCACGGAACTGCTGAGCCAGATCAGGGCGGGACAAAGCCGCAACTTCGTGACGAAGGCGAACTTCACTCCCGACGTCGGTCTGGGACAATATTTCGAACTATTGCGTCCGTGTCCGTCGCGCATTTACTCGGATGTCGCCACGATAGACCCGACGATCGCGAAAGAAGATAAGGCCACGCTTCTTCAACAAGACAAGGCCGGTGGCTGGATCTTGAACAAGGGAAGCGGACAGAATTTCCCGCCGGCTCTATGGATACCGAATGTGCGGGTGGACTCTCTCGTCGAGGTCGAAGACTCCGCCAAAATATACTGTTTCAAATCCGACGTTTTCTGGGCGTGGGAATACCCGAAGCGTCGTGCCGCAGCGGAAAAGCTGGCGCAGGCCATGGGCGGCGGCGCCCAGCCGGCCGCAGCGCCTGTTGCTCCGGCCACAGCACCGCCTGGTGCACAGCCCGCTCCCGCGCCGGGCAAGAATCCGGCGGGCGACAAGGACGATAGTTGCGCCTACGTGGTGAACGCGGGCGGTGAGCTGATCAGCCTGCCTTACATCCAGACTGAGGAAACGGGTGGCGGTGGGGGCGCCATGCGTTCGGATCGCCCGAACGAGGCGGAATATTTCTGGTCGGGCAACAAAGCACTGGGCTATGCCCTCGAGCTCGACCCGGAGCGCTACCGCCCGGGGGAGAAACCCTCGAAGAAGAAGACGCTCGGCTACCGATCACCCTTGCCGGCCAAACCCGGAGTGAGCGGCGGTCTTGGAGCAACCAGCGACACCCGGCTTGTCGGGATGGCGGTCGCCGGCTCTATGAGCAGCGAGATCATTTATTGGAAACGCTTCGCGCGCAAGCCGGCGGCCAAGAAGAATCTGCCCGAAGATACGAAGCCTTTGCCACCGCGGAGATTTGACAGGAAAGCCGCAAGCTCCAAGGCGGTGAAGAAGCAGAAGGGCGATTGGAAGTTCAGCCCAAGTTCCGCCAGCAAGCAGGCCATCGCGATCGGCGCCAAGAAGATCGGCGAGCGCGACGACGCCGGAATGGTGATGGGCACCATCCTGGCCCAACTCGGCCTGATCGTTTCGGGCCTCGATCTCGGCTCTGCAACGTCGCTCGCCGGCTACGCCGTCGGTCCCAACGACAGCAAGGCCTCCGAAGCGTGGAAAGCGTTGAGCAAGACGTTGACCACCTGGAATGACAACGCGGCGAGTGACAGCGCCAAGAAGGCTGTCCGTACCGCCCAGGAATGGTGCCACCTGCTCGGCCATGGCGACGGCGGCGTCGAAGACTACGGCAACTTCATTTCCGGCAGCAAACACTGCAACACCGAGCAACTCGCCATCGAGACGGGCCAACGGTCGGGTCAGCGTGCCTTCAAGGTCCCCCTTGCGGTGAAGGTGTCGGCCTATCTCTTTCCAAGCAACGGTTTCGCAAAGAAGAGAAGCAGATTTGCCGACTGGGAAATCCGCTTCTTCTTGCAGTTTCCCGAAGTCGCACAGCTTTGCGATAGCAAAGGTAACTTCGATCAAGTCAAAGCATTCGCCAAGCTGGCCGAAATACAGAAGACCGTGGGCATCTACCTCCAAGCATGGCAGACGGTAACAGTCATGAAGGGCTCCAAGCCGCCCGGCCCGGATTCGATCGTCGCACGCCTGCCGATCAAGCCGCAGGGCAAGTCGGAGCCGGGACGATTGAACGTTCCCACCGGCGCGGAATTCAAGAAGCTCGACGACGCCCACAAAATAAAGGTTTGCATCAACCTCTTCGCGGAACTCCGCAACATCATCGAGTTGCCTTATCCGGTCGGCGATTTCGTCAGGTACAAGATCTACAACGTCGCCGGAAGTGCTCCGGTAAAGATATTCGATCACGTCTTCGACGCGCAGGAAGAGAGCTTCGACTACAACGAGTTCAAGATTGTCGAGGCGACGGTGCGCAGGGTCGTCGCCGCTTCGATCGGCCTGGCTCAGCCGGATCTCGATGACGAGGAACAGGAGGCGACCCCGACCGACGCGACGCGCCTTTACGAAGCGTCGATGAACGCCAAGATCGCCTTGCGCCGGCAGCGCGAAGCTCGAGAACAAGCGGTGAAGAAGGCGACGCAACCTCAACCGCCCGCCACCCCGACGCCGACGACAGCCAAGGAAAAGAAGAAGGAGAAGCAAAAGGAAAAGGCCGAACGCAACGCCAAGAAGAAGAGGAAAAACAAAGAGACGACCGCAGACGGAGGTAGCTCTGCGTCGGCGATGGACAAGCGCGAGGACGGCCCCAAACCGTACTCCTACTGGATCGGCGGCTGGTCCGGTCCGGGCGACGGGCAATGACCGCGGTCGGCGGGCCCTGACCGTGGCCTCGGTCGTCCTCAACCAGCTGCGGCCCAGGCTTTCGCTTGGGATCGACAAGCGGCTGTTGCTGACGCCGGAGTTGCTGGCAGCCCCGCATATCAGCGATCAGTGGCTCTGCCTGCTGGGCGACGACGAGCTGCTGGTTTTCGGCGCGGAAATCTCGCCCCAGGACGAGCACGGTGCCTTCAAGATCACCGGCCAGGCCGAGTTTCTCGGCCTGGAAAATGTGCCTGTGGAGATCTGGCTGTTCTCGTCGAGCGATCCCACCGGCCTCGTCGAAGAGCAGCTCGAGTGCGTGATCCTGCCCCGCGGCCTCGACCGTCCGTGGGATCTGCAGACCTTCTTCGACCCGCCGCCGCTGCTCCCCCGCTGGGACGACGAGCCGGAACCGGTGTCGCTGTTGGAGGGCATGAGCTTCGCCGAGCCGCGTTTTGCCTACTCCTCGTTTGACTTCTGCTGGAACACCGGCGCCGACGGCTTTGACAGAGTGCCGGCGTTGGTCCAACCGGCCTGGGACGGGCCGGCGCTTCAGGCAGGGATCAACCTGAAAGGGCAGATCGCGGCGAGCGGGCCGGCCTGGGCGGACCTGAAAGCGATCAACCCCGGCCTGGCCGCGCTCGACGTCGAGGGCGTGATCTGGGCAACCGACGACGGTCCACGGATGCGCCTCGATCACCGGTTCGGCGACGGGGCAACTTTGTCGCTCGGTGGTGCCAGCCCCTGCAGCCTGCGCTTGGTGGAACTCTCGGTGGAAACCGGCCTCGACGGGACGGGCGAGGAGCCGGGTCTCGGCGTCATGGTCGAGTTGAAGGCGGACGACCTCACCCTCGACCTCAGTCTCGACCTGAACCTCGGCCTGGGGACGGCCGACCTTTCCGGCGACTTCGGCGGTCAGCCGGTGACCCTCGGGCAGATCGAGAAGGCGTTGGGGCTTTCGGCGCTGGCCGGCATGATGCCGGCGGGAGACTTCGGCGGCCTGGGCCTCGCCCGGCTGGAGGCCGACATCTCGCTCGTGCCGCCGCGCGTCGACCGGCTGTCCTTCGCCCTCTCGACGGCGCAGCCCTGGACGGTGCTGCCCGGCTACGTCTCGGTCCAGCCGTGGTTCAAGTTCGAGTTCGTCTATGGCGAGGACGAGACCGTCCGCACGATCGAGGCCGAGGGGGACTGGGTGCTCGGCGGCACGCGCTTCGATACCTACCTGTCGCCGAGCACCGGCCAATTCGCGGCCTATATGGCGCCGGGAGAGAGCCTCGACGCTGGGGCGGTGATCGAGCGCTTCCTGCCGGGTGTGGGTCGGCCGAGCTGCCAGCTGATCGACCTCGACCTGCATGGCAACTTCCTGGAGGGCAGCTTCGGCTTCGAGATCGAGACCCATGGCGAATGGACCTTCGATCTCGGTAAGGACATCCCCGTCTCGATCGGCGACGTCGGTCTCTCCGGCGCCTACGACGACGCT
>JAFAKN010000401.1 GCA_019235415.1 Alphaproteobacteria bacterium | reverse complement strand
TACGACTGGAAGCACAGCACGACATTGCCGCTCGCGGCGTCGTAGCCGCCGGGCGCCAGCCAGGCGAGGTTCTCGCCCAGGGTCTCCTTCGACAAGGTCGGCAGGAAGTCGAGCATCGGCGTAAAACCGCTCTCCTGCTCGACGATCCGATGGATGGTCATGTCGTTGACCGAAAAGCTCGTGCGCATTGGCTCGCGTCTCCTCACCCGTGGGCTGTCCGAATTTGCCGCTATCGTAGCCCAGCCTGGAGCCGATGACGAACGGCGCCTGGTGACCTCGATTTTCCGCTACTCACAATGCCACGCGCGCCTCGATCGTATCGAAGGGCGCCGTGACTTCGGTCCCCTTAGGCGGCCGTTCCAGCAACCCGGCGGCCGTGAGGGCCTCCACGTCCTCGTGAACACGGCGGTAGTCTCGGCCCAGCGCCTGGGCGAGCGCTCGAATGGACGCTGCCGGATGCCGGTGAACGTGACGCAACAATTCCAGCCGACGCGGCGTCAGAACCTTGGCCAAGGTTTCGAACGAATCGAACGTGACGTGATGTTCCCTGACACGCTCGCCTCTGCGATCCCGTCTCACGGCATCTTTGACTCGCTTGCCTATGGTCTCGAGGCTGTCGCCGACATGGATCTTCAACGTGCGCACGGTACGCCCCCCGCCTTGAGGACCTCATCGAAGAAGTCGTCGAGCAATTGCTCCAGACTAACGAAGACGTATGGTCTCTCGATGCCCGCGATGTGCATGTGGTCGCCCTTGCCCTGCTCGTTGTCGAACCCAACCAACCGCAATCCCGGCCGCCCATAGAACAGGGAATACTTGTATTCGTGCGTCGCGGGTCGAACGGAATTCGGTACACGCCAGACCTTGATCTCCATGATCCCGCCATTCGCATCGATACGACGCTCATGATCGATCAGGGTAGCTCTTGGCACGTCTCAAGTATGGCGTGACGCGACATATGATGTCAACCGACATAGGAGAAAACGCGCGAATTCGGCGCTCCAGTCGGGGAGCAGCTTTAAGATCGATGGTTGCCTCACGAGATCAGCGAGCCGGTGCGCCGGTCCGTGACCTCCTTGCGGCCGGTCTTGGCGGCGCGTTCGGCGGCGTGCTTGTCGATCATGCGCTGGGCCGCCTCTGCGCGCTGGCGCGAAAGCGTGTCGCGGTTGGCTGTCACCCAGTCGTAGGACTCCTCACGCGCGACGTTGCCGCCGTCGAAGGCCGGCATGACGTAGCGCGCATAGAGCTCGTAGGAGCGCTTGGTCGCCTCCCAGTCGGCGATGTTGTTGGCCATGTGCAGCATGACCCCGAACGCGCCCTGCTTGGCCTGTAGCTTGCGGATCTGGGCAATGGCGTCGTCGGGCGTGCCGACGACGCCGATCTTGACCCTCATCCAGTAGTCGACGATGTCCTCGCCCGGCGGCACGTTGAAGCGCGGCATGTTGTTGTTGATGTAGTCGATGTAGGCCTGCATGCCGAAGCGCACGTTCTCGCGCGCCTTCTCGCGCGTCTCGGCGATGTGGAAAGGCGCCACCAGGCGCAGCCGCCGAGGATCCATGGTGCGGCCGTGCTCGGCGGCGATCTCGCAAGCCGTCTGCCAGTTGGTGGTGAGCGCGTCGAAGCCGGTGGTCTCGGCCGCGGCGACGCACAGCATGCCGAGATCGTAGCGGCCGGCCAGCCGGCCGCCCGACGGCGTGACGGCGCTCGCAACCGCGACCTCGGGATACGGATCGCTGTAGGGCAGCAGGTGCAGGCGGGCCTCCTTCAGCGAGTACCAGTCGGTCTTCTCGGTGACGACCTCGCCGCGGAACAGGCGCAGGATGAGGTCGAGCGCCTGCTCCATGCGGTCGCGCTGGGTGTTGGGATCGATGTCGAGCATCATGGCGTCCGACGCTAAAAGGCCGGGCCCGGCGCCGAACATGACGCGGCCGCGGGTCTGGTGGTCGAGCTGGATGATGCGGTTCGCGACCATCAGGGGGTTGTGGTAGGGCAGCGAGATGACGCCAGTGCCGAGCCGGATGTGCTTGGTGCGCTCTGCCGCCGCGGCGATGAACAGCTCGGGCGAGGAGATCGTCTCGAACCCCGCCGAGTGATGCTCGCCGATCCAGGCCTCGTGGTAGCCCAGCCGGTCGAGCCATTCGATGAGCTCGAGGTCGCGATGCAGCACGTTGTGCGGGTTCTCGTTCAGGGCGTGGAACGGCGGCAGGAAAATCCCGTGTCTCATGCGCATTGGTTGCTCCGTTCGCGGGCGATCCCGCGCAGTCTATCGCGGTCGCCCGGAGGGTCCATCGGCCTATCCGGCTCCCGCATCGCCAGGCGGCGCGATCTGCGGATCGATCTCATTGCTGGGAGCGCGCCAGTCAGCGGCGCGCTCCCAGCGAAGATGTCTTGTTGTGTGCGTAGCCTCACATTTGCCCAGGAGGTCGCCTGCTATTGTTCGCCGGAATTGCCGGCGCGCTCTGAACGCCTGTCGCCGCTGCGAGGTGAACCATGACTCGCCGGGTCATCCAGGAGCCGAACTTCATTTCCTTTCTCTGGGAAGCGCGCCCCGGTTCTGGAGGCTATGTGCCCCAATCCGCCGAACTGAGAATCGTTCTGTTGGTGTTTCTCGCGCCAATGGATCCGAGCAAGCCATACAATATGGGGGTATCAGACGGTCCATGGTTCTATGGGCCCGTGCTGCGCCAGTTGTTCTGGCCGGCCAAGGCCAACCTGAATTTTCGCACGCATCTCGCCGATACGCGTCAGCAGGTTCGCAAAGGAACCGTAACCGATGGCGACGATCCGCCGAGCCGGTTCAAGGCGCGCAGCTGGATGCGGCGGGAGTTCGAGCAGTTCAAGGCCGACTTCAAGCGCGTCGTGGAGCTCAGCTGGAACAACCAGATCATCCTGCTGCCACCCGAGGATCCGGTGGATGGCCTGAGCGACGATCAGTACATGGCCATGGTGGCCAATCCCAGCATGCCAGCGCATGTCGCTTGTTCTCTCGAGATTCAGTTGGTCGAAAGCAAAGAAAGTGCGCACGCCGCCATACAGGTCGTTCACCTGGACCGCGACGACGATCCGAGCATCAACAGAACGGTGATGCCGCTGCCCGGCGAGGGGGAGTTTCGCTCCTACGCGTGGACGATCTGCAACGAGGATGTACATCGTCGGACGACGACCAGCTGGCGCTGGCCTAGCCTCTCCATGTCGCAGATCGCCGCGGCGCATGAGATCGGGCATTGGCTGGGAAGGCCCTCGCCGCTTGGGGACGTGAGCCGTTTCGTCGACCACATCGATGAGGACAAGTACTCCAAAACCGATCCGGACTACGCCGAGCTTCAGTATGGCGGCACCGCCGGTCATCGGACAGCCCTCATGGGAGGTGGCTCGCTGGCCACTGAATATGAGGCAAAGCCTTGGCTGAATCGGGTCCGGCGCCACACCGGGGCACTGTTCGGATGGCGGTTCGTCCATCGCCTCCAGTTCGTCGGCATGGTCCCGGTGTCTGCCCGCCAGAAACGCCTTTTGAGCCAGGCCGCGGCGGCGCCGGCGGCCTCGCCATAGCGGACGCCATGAGGCGAGCGCCTCTAGGAGGTCGACGATGGCAGATGTCACACCCAACGACGTCATCCTGACGCCCACGCGATCCGTCGATTCGCCCGCCGTGAAGATCACGCCACCCGGCACGGCCAACCTGCCCCCTGCGGCGACCTTCTCAGGCGCCCTGCAGCTGGTCTTCCCCGACATCGTTGCGCTCGCCTCCGTGGTCGTGCGCGGCGCGCCGGGCGACGATCTCGGTTTCTGGCGATTCGGCTTCATCCAGCTGGGACTGGTCGAGGAAGACTGGGCCCACTACCGCAACACCAACTCGGCCGAGGGCAGCGTCTTCGTGGCAAGGGATCGGCCGCCCGCCCTCACCTCGCAGTTCTGCCGCGATTCCGTCGCCGAGACAGGCATCACGGGAGTTTTCCAGAGGTTTCCCTACCTCGGGCCGATCATCTTCTACGACCCGGAGACGCCGATCGACTCGTGGTGGAACGGGCGCGTGGCCGGCTTCCTGCCCGAGGGCACGACGATCCCTACCGGCGGCAAGCTCTGGTTCACCGTCCTGTTCAGCGACTCGCCGAGCCCGCATTGGTGGGAATTGAACCGGGTGAACAGCACGCTGCCAGCCGTGAACAATCTCTACTCGCTACAATATGGCAGAACATTCATGACGATGTTCGCCGTCCAGAAGGGTCCGACAGCACCGATCGAGGTGCTGAAGTCGTTTCAATGGAACGTCCGCTGTCGAGCGCACTTCGGCATGCAACCGGGCGCGGGACTGGTCCAGCTTCCGAACAAGTCAGGCGATGTCATGGACCTCAACATCTCGCACGTCGTCGATGGACCGCCGAACGACGCGCGGTTTGCCCCGCGCGTGCTCGATACGACGCTGCCCAACTGCAACGCCCTCATCCCCGTCGCGGTCGCCAAGCAGGTGGTGCGGGAGTCGAAGAAGCACGAGGAGTGGAAGGTCTCGCACTGAGGAGCCGCATCGGGCGCAATGCGGGCACGACCGAGCGGCGCGAACATCTTGACGCGCTCCTCGGGGTAGCGTCCGATAGTAGCCCTAATGAGAAGTGCCGCCACGCACGCCTTGCTGGACGGCGCCAATTGCTACGGGGAGATCGAGCCATGAGACGGTTGATCCTGCCGATCGCTCTCGGGCTGCTGGCAGCGGCGGCCTGCACCTACACGAGTGCCTACACCACGCGCAACTCGACCTATCATTCGGTCGGTGGCGTGCTGAGCGCGGACGACTTCGCCTCTGCCAGGAAAGGTTGCGACGAGCGGTTGGGTGACGTGCAGCACGGGTATGAGCCGTCGGCGGCCTACAAGCAGTGCATGCTGGCGCAAGGCTGGCAGCTCGACTGCACCATCCCTCCCGATGCCTATCCCGATCCGCACAACGCGTGCCGTCCCTGTCGCAACTTCCTGGTCTTGGGCGTCATGGGACGGGAATGCGGCTAGACGAGTCGGCGCGGCCTTCATTTTCCTCCCCAGCAAAGCTGGGGAGGTGTCGCCGCTCTACGGCGACGGAGGGGTCATGGATCTTATCAATCATGACCCCTCCGTCCGCGATGACGCGGACACCTCCCCAACTCCGTTAGGGAGGAGAATGAGAATCAAGCCGCGGCGGCCTTGACCGACCTCTTTTGCACCGGCTGATGGGTCGCGACATTCAGGCGGTTCCAGAGATTGATCGCGCCGATCTCGATCAAAAGAGCGGCGAGGTGCGCTTCGCCGAAATGCTTCGCCGCTTCGTTCCACACGGCATCGGACACCGGATCGGGGCGATCGGCTATTCGGGTCACGGCCTCGGTGAGCGCGAGCGCCGCCCTTTCGGCCTCGCTGAAGTACGGCGTCTCGCGCCAGGCCGCGACCGCGAAGATGCCCTCGTCGGTCATGCCGGCCACTTTCAGTTCGCGCGCGTGCATATCCACGCAGAAGCTGCAGCCGTTGATCTGGCTGGCGCGCAAATGCACCAGCGTTGCGGTCTGCTGCGCCAGGCCGGTCTTGCGCGCCGCCTGGCCGAGCGCGATCAGGGCCTGCATGGCCTCGGGAACGACCAGGGCCGGCTGCTTCATTCGAGCTTGCATGACGTCACCTTTGGTTGGCCCAGGGGGAGTTATCGGCGGGGAGTTGTCGGCAGGTCTCCCCGGTAAGACGTTTCGGCCGCACCAAAAGTGACTCGAATGAGGGAACTATTTCGTCGCGGGTCGGACCGGCGGTCTGGAGGGGGCCTGTCCATTGCCGATCGTCGGCTGCTGATCGACAGCTTGGGCGGCAGCGGACATGTACAGGTACTGGTCTGCACCCGCGGCACGACCTTCCTTGAATACCGCAATGGCGCGGTCACGATCGCCGACTTTCCAGAACGCTTCAGAGACATCGCGATAGACGATGGCCGTGGCGCTCGATCGGATCTTGGGATCCGTCAGGCTCAACGCTCCCTTGGCACTTCTGAAACTCCCTTCGCCGGCAACCCGGTCGCCGTCGAGGATCTGGTACTCGGCCAGGGAGCCGTAAGCCAGCGCCAGCGTCCCGCAGTTGTGGTTGGTGGTGCGCGAGCATTGGTCGGGGTCGGAGAATCGTGCGACCTCTTTCTTCGCGAGGCTTATCGCCGTCTTCTGGTCGCCGGCGTCGGAGGCTTGCAGTGCCGCTACGTCGTAGGAACCGCTTGCGCACGATGCCATCAGCGATACGCACGCCGCGACCAAAGCCACGTTCTTGAGCGCATGCACCCTGTCCTTCGCGAACAACCGGATTGCCTTCACGATCGGGGTCGCTTCAAGTCAGGCCGCCTTCTGAGCAGAGCGATCCTTGAGGGTTTCGGCAAGCGCGCGCAGGCGCCGGATCGTGTCGCGCTCTTCGGCGACGTAGCGACCGAGCAAGCCCCCCGTTTGAGGATCTATCGAATGATCGTCGAACAGCCGTCCGAAAGGGTCGTCGCGCGGCTCGCCGTAGCCGAGATATAGGATCTTGTCGAGGTCGCTGCGGTTCGGATCGGAGAGAACGCCGAGCTTCGCCTCGGCTTCCGGGCTGGGCCGCTCTATCAGGCTGTAGCCCAACTCGAGAAGGCGCTTCTCGAAAGCCAGCCCGTGCTCGGCCTCGCGATTGACCACCACCTGGAGAACCGAGCGCACCGTCGGATCGGCCGTCAGGTCGAGCCAGGCCTTGAAGTACCGAGCTGCCTGGGTCTCGCCGTTGCTGATGGCATTGAGAAGGCCAAGATACGTTGGCTTGGTCGTCATCGGTCTCCCTCCCCGTTGAGATGTCGGACCTTAACGTATCCCAGTTTCGAGACAACCAAGGTTCCTCGAGAGGCGACGCCCTCCACCAACCTGAAGTCGTTCAGCGGACGTTCAGTCGTCGCCGTCGTTCTCTTCCGCGTTGGCCTTGGATTTATCCTCGCATTGGACGTTTCCCCGCAGCTCGGCCGTGTCGGCCGACTTCGCGAGCTCCTTGGCCTTATCGAGGGCGCTCGGAAAGTTTGATCCATCAGGCACTAACGTGATCCCCGTCGTGCGCAAATAGTTGGCCCACTTGAACTCCAGGAAGTACTCCGGTTCCCTGTCCCTGTCTTTGAAACCGCAAGCCTTGACAACCGCTCCCCCGAGGCTGCGGTAGGGATCGTCCTTCAAGCCATCGACGGAAGACGGAATTGCCTGCGGCGGACGCTCTACGCCGTTCTCGTCCCTCGGCCACGCCTGCTTGCTCGCGATCATCCCCGTCCAGAACGCGTCAACTGACTGGCCCCTGCGAGTGATCTCCTTGATTTGGCAATATGCTTCTGTCTTTCCAATGTCGATGAGCGCGCGACTGAGATGATGGTGGTCAACCATGTACAGGAAGCCCTTTGTCACGCTGGTTTGCCCTTTCGCTTCGATTACCCAGTCCGGTCCCATCACCACGGGCACCCGGTTCTCCTCCCTTTCTAGATAGGCCTCGAGCTTCTTGTCGCTTTTCTTTGCGAGCTTGGCGGCCTTTTTCGTGACCTGGATCATTCCGACACTGATCTGTGTCGGATGAAGAAGCTCTATCTGGCAGCGGCACACGGCGTCTTTGCCCAGGGTATTCTTGCATTCCGCAATGCTCGCGGGAGCTGGCGCATCGCCCGCGAAGGCAACACCCGTCACTGTCCAGGCCAGGAAGCCGAGCACGGCGGCTCGCGCGCGACAAGACGCAATCCGGTTTCGCAGCAGGCCAAGCATGACCCCCCCCCATCGGCACAGGTCGTAAAGGCAGGTGGAAACGCGAAACGTGAATGCCGCCCGGGACGATGGCGCGGTCGTGAGACCGCGCTTACACCGACGGACGGGCGGAAAGGTCGAAGCCTGGTGCCGCGGCGACGACGCGCGACAGATTGGAATCGGCGCTGACCGCCTGAAGGTGCTTGTCCGTCGCCGCCACGGTTCGGGCGATGTCGCCGGGCCCAAGGCGCACCGGGAGATTTGGGTGCGCATGGAGCGCCGTCTCGTGGGCGATCATGACGTCGAGATACGTGGCCTGCCGAACGAGCGTCTCGTTGCCCTCGGTGAAATGCGTCGTCACGAAAGCCCGGTCCAGCAGCGCTTTCCCGTTGGCGGAGAAGCGGGCGTTCGCCGCCGGCGCGCGGCAATCGACCCCGTCCATCAGGGGCGAACTCCAGTAGAGGCAGTCGAAGGCCGAGTGGCCGATGACCGGAGGCAGGGCAATGCCGGGCGGCGGCGGGGCACGTAACGTCTTCACGATGGCAGCCCACGCCCGATAGCCGTTGCTGTACGGCACGAGGTGAACGCCGGCACCCGCGACCGCGCGAGCGATCCAGGCGGCGTCGCCGGTCCCCCCGAGTTGCCGCGCCACCGCCGCGACCCCCTCCCGCAACAGCGTGACAATGCTGTCGGGCGTGGCGAGGTAATCGCAGATGACGTCGCCCTTGACGGGCTTCGTCATCCGCATGGTCGGCGCGATCAGCACGACGTTCTTTGCCGCTGCGCCGATCTGGTCCGGCAGCCGGTGGTCTGTCCAGGCGAAGTTCTGCGGATCGGGCTCCTGGCCATGGAAGAACAACACGACGAGTAGCGGCAGGTCGAGCGCCAGCCGCGGATTCCAGGCCACCAGCGCGTTGGCCGGCTGGGTCACGAGGCCTGTCACCGCGAGTCTTGCGAGGTGCATGTTCGCTGGCGGCGCCCGAGCGGGCATGACTAGGCTCCCCCTACAGCCGGCACTGCATGAGTGCGAACAGCGTCTCGCCGCCCTGAACCGTCGGCAGCAGGAAGCCCGCCCCGTCGCGGCGCAGCGGCCGCTTGGTCACCGAATCGCCGACGTTGCCCCCGACCACCGTCACGCTGTCGGCCATCACCTCGACCACCAAGTCGGCATGGCCCTTGTAGTTCCCGCCTTTCTGATGGTCGTAGTCGACCCCGTCCTCGCGCGCCCAGCAAACCAGATCGCCGACCTGCGGCGCGGCCGCGGCGAGACGCACCGTCCAGTATCCCGCTGCCGCCCGCTTCTGCAGAAAATCCCGGATGCCCTGGAAGATGTAGACGCTGTGCTGTGTGGAGTAGCGGAATCGGTCCCCGGCGCCCGCCGTACGCATCACCCAGGAAATGAATGCCGCCGACCACGGCACGTCATGGTTACGCCCGTCGATGCCGTGCGTGTTGGTGCCGTCCTGCCAATAAGTGCCGACCCTCTCGTAAAAGCCCTCCTCGCCCTCGGTATGGCCCCTTTGAACCACGCGGCCGGCGAGATCGTAGGTCTGTCGCCCGAAGAACGTCCACTGCTCGAGAGCCGTGGTCGCGGCCTTCTTGGCGAAGGCGCTTGGTGCCGCGGCCTCGTCGGCCGATGCCACCGGCGAAGGCCCGCCAGCCGGCGCCGCCAGTGCAGCGAGGCGAAAGGCGCCAAAGTCCGCCGCCGCTTCGTCGACATCGACGCTGAGCCCGTCCCATTTCTGGTCTATGTGCGGGTCCTGCGCCAGGGCCCAGCGGCCGGAGGCATAGAACGATTGCGACCCCGGGAATGCACGCGACGCGCTGAGCCACGCGTAATCGCACATCGCGGTGTCGAGCAGGGCCGCCAGCACCACGCCGTCGCTGTACACGCCGAGCTTGTATCGGCCGGACAGGCCGGCTTTCACGCCGGCAATGTAGTCCTTGATGCGATCGACGTCGTTGCTCGTGTAGCCGTTGGGCAGGTGCTCGAGCGCGAAATAGATCGCCGAACCTTCGGGCTGGCCGACGGCTTGAGCCTGGCTGACGGCGAGCTGGGCGTGATTGAGGCCCATGTCGTCGGTCAACTCGGGATCGCCGTCGTCCTCGAATATGGCGAACATCCGGATGCCCGCCGCGTCGATCTTCTTGGCCTCGGCGGCCGTAAGCCGCTTCCACGCCGCCGACGAGTAGTACCGACCAACGGCGCTTACGTCGCGCGCTTTCAGGACTTCGAGCTTCGACGACACATTGCTGTTGGTGTCGATGGCAACCATCCCCGGTCCTCCCACCAAACGTCATCGCGACACCGAAGTATTACACGTAATACTTGTATCGGCAACACATTGTTCTTCCGATTCCTCGCCAGGACGAACAGCGATATCCCGATGCCGGAAGGGCCTCCACATCCTCGCGAACGCGTTGGTAGTCGCGGCCGGTCGCCGGGGTCAGCGCTTCTTGATCACGCCGCCTCCCCTTCGCGGAATCCGCCAAGGGAGGGCTGCATCAATGCGCCGTCGCGGCTTTCGCTGCCTCCGACGATGCCGGCCGACGGAAGAGCACCGTCGTCGCCAGGCCCACGAGCATGATGGCGCCCAGCACGTAGAAGGTGTCGGCGAACGCCATGACGTTCGCCTGCTGCTGCACGGCCTGCCCGACGGCAAGCACCGCCTCGCGCCAGGCGAGCGTGGAATCCGTCGCGCCGTGGCCGAGGAAATACTGGACCAGCTGATCGAGCCTTTGCCTCGTATCCTGCTCGAACACCGACACCTCTTCGCTCAGACGGTAGAAGTGCAGCTGCTCGCGGCGTATCAGAAAGCTTTCCAGCGAGGCGATGCCGACGGCGCTGCCGAGATTGTGCATGATCGTCAGAAGGGCCGAGGCCGAGGCGGCCTGGCTCGTCTCGATCCCGGCAACGGCGAGCACGCTGAGCGGCACCAGCAACAGCGCCTGGCCGACGCCGCGCGCCAGGTTGGGGGCGACGAGCTCCGCCGCCGCGACGTCGGCCGTGATCCCGACGTTCATCAGGTTGCTGGCAGTGAACAGCGCGAAGCCCACGACCAGCAACCAGCGCGGGTCGAGCTTCCTCATCAGCAACGGCAGCAATGGGAACACCAGCAGCTGCGGCAGGGCGGCCCACACCAGCACCCGCCCGATCTGCGCCGGACTATAGTCCTGGACCCCTGCGAGATAGAGCAGCAGCATGTACTCCGAGCCGTAGATCGCGACCCCGAGCAGGAACATCCCCATCGCTCCGGCCAGGAAGCTGCGACGCGCCAGCAGGCGGAGGTTGATCAGCGGCCCCTTCACGCCGAGCTCGATCCACACGAACAGAGCCAGCGCGATCGCCGCCGTCGCGGCCAGCCGGACGATGAAGCCGGACTCGAACCAGTCCTTGCGCTCGCCCTCCTCCAGCACGATTTGCAAAGAGGCCAGCCCCAACGCCATGGTGAGGATGCCCCACCAGTCGCCCTGTCCGAGCAGGCGGAGCTGCATCGGCTCACGGTCGAGGGAGGCCCACAGCATCCCGATCGTCACGGCGCCCGGCACGACGGTGAAATAGAAGATCGACGGCCATCCCCAGGTGGCCGTGAGCCAGCCGCCCAGCAGCGGCCCGATCGACGAGGAGACCGTGAGGGTGAAGGAAAAGAGCGCGATTCCCGCCGGCCGGCGGGCCTCCGGCAGCAGGGTGATGATCAGCGTGAACGCCATGGGGACCATCACGCCGCCGCTCAGCCCCTGCAGGGCGCGCAGCACGACCAGCTGGTCGAGCTCGCGCACGGAGCCGCAGGCAATGGAGAAGGCGACGAACAGCGCGGCGTTGGTGATCAGGTAGAGCCGCGTCGAGAAGGCGCGCGACAGCCAGCCGGTCAAGGGGATGGCAACGATCTCGCCTATCGGATAGGCCGTCGAGATCCAGCTGCCGTCGTCGATATTCGCGCCGACGGCGCCGCGGACGTCGGCCAGTGCGGCGTTGACGACCTCGGTCTCGAGCATCGCCATGAAAGCACCGAGCGAGGCGCCGAGGACGGCGATCCAGCTTCGCAGGGGAACGACCGTCGTCCCGACTCCCCGCGAAACGGCTTCGGTCGTGAGACCATCCTCTCGGCCGAGGACCTCCTCGGCTTCGCTCGGGATAAGCTCCGCCGTCATCTGGTCCGCGCGAGTCGGGGGGCCGGAAGAGACACTATTTCGTTTCGATCCACGTGCGCGCCGACATGCCGGGGCGCAGGCGGCCCATCAGACTGTGGTTCTCGAACTCGATGCGCACCGGCACGCGCTGCACGATGCGCGTGAAGTTGCCGGTGGCATTGTCGGAGGGCAGCAGCGCAAACTCCTTGCCGCTCGCCGGCGCGACGCTCTCGACATGGCCCTTGAGCTGCACGCCCGGGAAGGTGTCGATCTCGACGATCGCCGGCTGGCCGGGCTTCACGGACGCAAGCTGCGTCTCCTTGTAGTTGGCGACGACATAGACGGTGTCGAGCGGCACCACTGCCAAGAGCGGCGTCCCCGCCTGTACGTATTGGCCGACGCGCAGGGAACGCGCCCCGACCGTGCCGCCGACCGGGGCGGCGATTGTGGTGTAGATGAGATTGAGCTCGGCCTGCCGGCGCGCCGCCTGGCTGCGGTCGCGCTGGCCAAGGATGCGCAGCCGCTCGGACGCCAGCACGTCAAGCGCGCGCTCGGCGGTCGTCAGCACGGCCCGCCCCTTGCGCAGCTGCGCCTCGCGTTCGCGCATCTCGGCCTCGGCCTGCTGGGCGCGCTGCACGCTGCCGTAGCCCGCCTTCTTGAGGTCGTCGTAGCGTCGATTGTCGGCCCGGGCGTAGGCGAGCGCGGCCTCGCCGGCGGCGATCTCGGCGCGCCCCTGATCGAGCACGGAATTTTGCTGGTCGATCTGCGCATCGAGCTTGCTCAAGGCGGCGTCGGCCATCGCCACGTCGGCCGACGCCTCGTCGAGGGCCGCCTTGTAG
>JAFAKN010000072.1 GCA_019235415.1 Alphaproteobacteria bacterium | reverse complement strand
CGTTTCGGTCCAGCGCAGTCGGCCCTGTTCGCGACGGTGTCGACCGCGTCTTCGGACGGCGCGGTGAACGCCATGCACGACAGCTTCATGCCTTTGTCGGGTGCGGTCCTGATGGCCAACATGAAGATCGGCGAGGTGATCTTCGGCGGACCGGGGTCGGGCCTGTTCAGCATCCTGCCGTTTGCGCTGATCGCAGTGTTCGTCGCCGGCTTGATGATCGGGCGCACGCCGGAATACCTGGGCAAGAAGATCGAAGCGAACGAGATCAAGATGGCCATGCTGGCGTCGCTGGTCGGCCCAGCCTTCATCCTGGGCGCGGCTGCGGTGGCGACGGTCGTGCCGGCAGGATTGGCGGGTCCATCGGCGAGCGGCCCGCACGGATTCTCGCAGATCCTCTATGCCTATACCTCGGCAGGGGCGACCAACGGCAGCGCGTTCGCCGGGCTCGGCGCCAGCACGCCCTTCTACAATTTGTCGCTGGCGGTGGTGATGCTGGCGGGCCGCTTCTTGGTGATCGTTCCGATCCTGTGCCTTGCGGGCACGCTGGCGGCCAAGCGCCGCGTTCCGGTTTCCGCCGGAACGTTCAGCACGCATGGTCCGTTGTTCGTCGCCTTGCTTCTCGCGACCATCATTATCGTGGGTGGCCTGACGTTCTTTCCGGCACTGGTGGCGGGCCCGATCGCCGAATACCTGCAGCCGACGTAGTCCCCAGCCATCCGTCCGCTCAGCCGTCAAGAGAGCGTAAATCTACGTCCGCGTCAGGCAACCGTTCCGCGATGGGCTATTTTTTGGCGGTCTCGGGAGCCTGAATTTGCGGTTGACCGCGCGGCTCACTAAGGCAATACCCGCGCGCTGCCGGGCCTCCACCGGAGGGGTTTTGCGGAGGAAGGTATTGCGTAACTGATGTCCGCAGAGGCAACGATTCACGCCCCCGGCCGCAACCGGCTGGCCGCGCTGACGCTCTCCGCCCTAGGGGTGGTGTTTGGCGACATCGGCACCAGCCCGTTGTACACGGTCAAGGAGTGTTTCAGCGAGTTCACGGGCGTGAAGCCGACGCACGACAACGTGCTCGGCATGCTGTCGATGATCACCTGGGCGCTGATCCTCGTGGTCACCGTGAAATATGTTCTGGTGGTGATGCGCGCCGACAACCGCGGCGAAGGGGGCGTGCTTGCCCTGATGGCGCGCGTCTCGCGCCAGGCCGGGCTGCCCGAGAACCGGCGACGGCTCTACCTGATGATCGGCGTGGCGGGTGCCGCTTTGTTCTACGGCGATTGCCTATTGACGCCCGCCATCTCCGTGCTGAGCGCCATCGAAGGGCTCAACGTCGCCACGCCCGCCTTCCAACCGGTCGTCGTGCCGATCGCGCTCGGCGTCTTGATCGCCCTGTTCAGCGTGCAGCATTACGGAACAGGCGGCGTCGGTCGCTGGTTCGGCCCGATCATGTTGTTGTGGTTCATCGTGCTGTTCGCTCTCGGCCTGCGCCACATCGTCGAGGTGCCGCAGGTGCTCCAGGCCCTGCTGCCGCTGCATGCCTGGCATTTCGGCATGCGTCACGGCGTCGTCACCCTGCTCGCGTTGGGCGCCGTGACGCTAGCCGTGACTGGCGCCGAAGCGCTTTACGCCGACATGGGCCACTTCGGCCGCGAGCCGATTCGCCGTGCCTGGCTGTGGCTGGTGCTGCCGTCGCTACTGGCCAACTACTACGGTCAGGGCGCGCTGCTGCTGCTCGACGGTACGGCGCTGGAGAATCCCTTCTTCCGGCTGGCGCCCGGCTGGGCGCTGTATCCGCTGGTCGGGCTGGCGACGATCGCCACCGTGATCGCCTCACAGGCGACCATCTCGGGCGCCTTCTCCATGGCGCAGCAGGCAGCACTGCTCGGCTTGAGCCCGCGGGTGCGTATCCTGCACACCTCGGCCAGCGAGTTCGGGCAGATCTACGTACCGGCGATCAACTGGTTGCAGCTTGCGGGCGTCGTGGCCCTCGTCCTGTTCTTCCGGTCATCGAGCAATCTCGCAGCGGCCTACGGCATCGCCGTGACGGGCACCATGCTTGTCACCACCGTGCTGGTGCTGGCGCTGGCAGTGCGCGGTTGGCAGTGGCCGTGGCATCTCGTCTTTCCGGTGTTCAGCCTGTTCATGCTGATCGACGTGACATTGTTCTCTGCCAACATGCTGAAGTTCATCGACGGTGGCTGGGTGCCGCTGGCCATCGCGGTGGTGATCTTCGCCGCCATGATGACGTGGACGAAGGGCCGCAGCGCGGTGGCGGCGCGCGAGTTGGCGGAGACCCTGCCGATCGAGACGCTGATCGGCGGCATCAGCCCGGGCCGGGTCCATCGGCCGCAAGGCACCGCGGTCTATCTCACGGCGGTTTCCGGCGTGGCACCGAGCTGCCTGCTGCACAACCTCAAGCACAACGAGGTGCTGCACGAGCATGTGGTGCTGCTCACCATCGAGGTGCCTGACGAACCCTACGTCGCGTCCGACCAGCGGGCCACCATCACACACCTCGGCAAGGGCGTGCACCGGGTGATCATGCGCTACGGCTTCATGGAGCAGCCCGACGTGCCGCGCGATCTAATGCAGCTGGCCGACAAGGGGATCCCGATCGACCCCATGCGCACATCTTATTTTGTCGGCCGCAACAACTTCGTCGGCGCGCGCCAACAAGCCCTCCTGCCACGTTGGCAGCAGAAGATTTTCCTGTTGCTCACTCGGTTCGCGGCCAGCGCTGGCGATTTCTTCCAGTTGCCCGCCAACCGCGTCGTCGAGCTAGGCAGCCGCATCGAGATCTAGCAGACGCCCTGCGAATCGATCGCAAGCGGCACATACGCTGCGACCTTCGCCATGCGGTTCACGCGCTTTCACATCGTCGAGAACATAAACCCGCCGGATTCGCTAGATGATATGATGGCTCAGGAGAGCACGTAAGCATCATATGGGCGCCGGCCCCACCTTGATCCTGACGACACGGCTCGGCGTGCGGCCCCTTGGCGTGCGCGGCGATCCCCTGCACGCGGTCGCAAGTCAGCTGCTGTCCGTGATTCGCCGGCGGCTGGGCGATGGGCCGGCGAACCTGCTGGCCGACCCGCAGCTGCGCGAGTCGGGCGACGGTATCGATTGGTACGCCGCACAGTCGGGCGACGTGCGTCGCCTGGTCGATCTCGACGAGAGCGATCGCGCTCGCGTCCTCGGCACGGTCGAGGACCATCTGCAAGCGATACGTTCCCTCGGTGGACAATTGCAGGGTTCGAGCGGCGAGGAAGCGCGACTGGTCGGCCGGTCGCTCGAGCTTGCCACCCGGCGACCGTCCGACGACTTTATCTACGTGGTGGACGGCCAGCCGGTGATCGCCGCCTGGGGCTACGAAGCCGATGCGGCGGCGAGCCTGACCGGCTTCGCACCGCCCGCTGTCCCGGCTCCCATGCGCCTGGGGCCGGTGCTGGCCAGTGCGCCTGTGCTGCCGCTGCGCGTGGGCTGGGCGCCGTGGCTCAGCGCCTTGCTGTTCGGGCTTCTCCTCCTGCTGCTTCTGTTGATCACGTCGTGGATTCTGCGCGCTTGCACCCCGGTCGATCCGAGGCTCAACCTGGCGACGATGGAAACCCCGGCCCCGCCAGCCCCCGAGCCGCCGCCCGATCCGACGCCGGTCCTGAAGGCCTCGCTCGGCGACGCGCAGGGCGAAGAGAACAAGCTCAGGGCCGAGCTTGCCGCCTTGCAGGACGAACTCAAGGACAAGGTCCAGCATTGCAAGCCGATCGAGCCGCCCAAGCCCCCGCCTCCGCCACCGCAGGTCGCCAAGGCACCTCCTCCACCGCCTCCGCCTCCGCCACCGCCGCAACAACAGGCAGCCGCGCCGCAGGCACCGCCGATCAGCCGGCCGCCGCCGGGCATGTTGCCGTGCAACTGGTCGGGCGATTCGGGGGGCGAGGGCGTAACTCACCACCGGCACTATCTTGGCGACAAGCCGGGATTCGTCGGCATCAACTACAATCTCTACGTCAAGCCCGATGACATAAAGGTCGTCTATCGTGGCCAAGTAATCGCCGGCACCGGCGGGCCGCGCAGCGGTCGTGGCGGCTTTGGGTTCGACTGGAGGCCCGTTGCGGGGGATTATTCCGTCGACGTTATCGTAACAGGTGAAATGTGGGGCACGCGCTGGACGTACGCCATGAGTTGCCCACGGTAGGATGATGGCAGCAGGTCCCCTTCTCGTCAGTGAACCGCTGCAGCGCTACCGCGCGCTGGGCCTGGCCGGCGACCCGGTATGGCGCGCCGCCGCGCAGCTGCGCACGGCCATCGCCCAGCGCCTGTCGCGCGCGCATGCCGACCTGCTGGCGATCCCGGAGGCCGATCCGACCGGCCGTCGCATCGACTGGTACGCGCCGTTCGAGGGCGAAGTACGCCGCTTCAGCGAACTCGATGCCGGCGAGCGCGCCAGCATCCAGGCCGAGGTCGAGCGCCTGCACGGCGACATCGCGCGGCTCGCCGAATCGATGGATGAGCCGGCGCGCTCGAGCGCCGAGCGCAACTTCGCACGCCTGCTGCGCCATGCCCTGACGGCACCCGGCGAGGACACGCTGTATATCGTCGACGGCAAGCCGGTGATGAGCTTCTGGGGTTTCAGCGCCGACGCCGCTCTCCCTGGCGTGTTCCTGAAGAGCGCACCACCGATCATGCGCTCGGCCCTCCCCGCCGGCCGCGCGGTTCCCGAGGCTGTGCTGGTTTCCGCGCCGGCAGCCGCGATCGCGACCGGCACGCGCTCCGTCTGGTGGCAATGGCTGCTGCTCGGGGTGCTGCTGCTGTTGCTGCTGGCGGTATTGGCCTGGCTGGTGCGGCCCTATCTGCCGCATATCGAGCCGGCGCTGGAAGCGGAAGCGCGCGATCGCGCCCTCGCGCTGGCCGTGCGCCAGCCGCTCGAGCTGCAGCAGGCGCGCGCCAGCACGCTACAGCAGGAGAACGAGGACCTGCGGCTGGAACTTGCGCGGCTCACCGACGAGCTATCGCGCCGCGGCGGCGACTGCGCAGCCGGCCTGGTTGGTCCGGGCGGCGTAGTCGGTCCGGGCGGCGTAGTCGTGGGCGGTCCGCCGATCGAACGCGGCGCGGCACCCGACGGCCCGGGTGGCACGACTGGCGGCTCGACTGGCGGCCCGGACGCCAACGTCGCCTCCAAGGAGCCGCCAAAGGATCAAACCAAGGACCAGGGCAAAGGACCGGACGAGAAGCCCGGCGAGAAGAGCGCCGATAAGGGCAACATGCCGCCGCCACCGCCGCCGGAACCGAACCAGGACAAGGCCGGCGACAAAGACAAGGGCGAGAAGGACAAGAACGTCGCCAACAAGGAGGAGCCCAAGCCGATGGTGGTGCCGCCCGACGCCAAGCAGAATGGTGACGTCGCCTTCCTGAGGGGCGACTGGCGTTCGCGCACTGGACTTGCCACCGCTTCGGGCGAGCGCGATTTGCACCCCTCCTACACGCTCGACGACAAGGGCAAGGGCAAGGTTTCGTTCACGCAGAGCAACGGCGCGACCTGCGAAGCGCCGGCCGAAGCGCGCTGGGATGGCGGCAAGCTGGTCATCGAGGAAAAATCCAATCCCAAGTGCACTGATGGCCGCACATACGCCCGCAACGTCGTCAATTGTGAGGTCGGTGCCGACGGGGTCGCCAAGTGCACCGGCAGCCAACCGGGGGATAAGCGCACCTACAACGTGCAGATCGGCCGTTGATTCCCTACAGTTCATCCAGCATTTCGACGTCGTGACATGACCGATCTCGCCCGCCTGCCAAGCTATCCGAGCCCGACGACGCTGATTGCCCGCTCCGGCATCCAGTTTCTCGATTTCGGCTTCGATCCCGTGCGCCTGCGCGTGCGCGAATGGGGCTTCCACGACGCCGCCGGCGCAAACGGCATCGACGACCTGGTGCAACTCGACTTCGACGAGGTGCGCGGCCAGTACGAGGTGGTGGAAAGCGGCCGCCGTCGGCCCGCCGAGCCCAATCTCGTCGTGACGGCCAAGGATGCGCTCGCCCCCTTCCTCGACAAGTGGGTGCCGGTGCCGTTCCTGCAGGTCCGACCCAACAACCAGTTCCGCGAAGGGCCGGCCGATTGGGCACGCGTGCGCGTGGTCGACCTCGAGACGCGCTTCGGCGAGGGCTTCCGCGACGAGCAGGGCCATCGCTACCGCGCCGTGCTGGCATTCGATACCGGCCTGATCGGCGAGGCCGAGGGCCGCGCCTACCTCGCTCCCTCGCCCAAGGACGTGACGTCGGGAGCGCTGTTTGCGCTGGCGCCGCAGCAGCGTGCCAACCACTGGCTGCTGCGCCAAGGCTGGATGAGCCAGTGGCTCGAAGAGCTGTTCCGCGAGCTGCATCCGCGCGCCACGCTCGAAGAGATCGAGGCCGACATCAAGCAGAAG
>JAFAKN010000021.1 GCA_019235415.1 Alphaproteobacteria bacterium | reverse complement strand
CAGGCAGGTGGCGAACCGCCCGACCGGATCGCGGCGCGCGAACAGCGCCACCCGCCGGCGCTCCTGCAGCTGCAGGATGCCCATGGCGTGGTCGTAGAGCACGTCCTCCTCGATCTGGAACAGCTCGTCGCGCGGATAGGATTCCAGGATCGCCAGCAGCGCCTTGCCGTCGTGGCTGTGCACGTCGAAGCCGGAGCGGCGCAGGATGGTGTCGACGCGCAGGCGCAGCAGCGGCACGTCCTCCACCGGCGCGTGATAGGCAGCCGACGTGAACAGCCCGACCAGGCGGCGCTCGCCGGTGACGCGGCCGTCGGCGTCGTAGGTCTTGACGATCACGCAGTCCATCGGCCCGGTGCGATGCACCAGCGACTGCCGGTCGGTCTTCAGGATCAGGATGTTGTGCGGGCCGCGCGCGAAGCGCGCCATCTCCTCGCCGGCGCCGAGGCCCGCCTCGAACAGCCGCACCTCGTCGCGCCGCAGGATGCCGAGTGCCGAGCCGGGCACCAGCTCGTAGCGCAGCCCGCTCGGCTGCTGCGGGTCGTCGACGTAGCGATAGCGGCGAGCGCCCAGGAAGGTGAAGTAGTCGGCCTCGAGCCAGCGCAGGAACTCCTCGTACTCGGGCAGCCGCGGCGAACGCCCCGAGGAGAGGCCGGCGGCGAGATCGGCGATGGCATCGAGGCAGGCGCGCCGCATCGCCCGCCAGTCCTCGACGGCGAGCCGCACCTCGGCCAGCACGCGGGTCAGCGCCGCCGCCAGCTCGTCGAGCAAGGCCGGGTCGACCTGGCGGTCGATCTCGATGTGCATCAGCGATTCGGACCTGGCCCGCTCGCCGGTTTCCGACGCGAAGCCCAGAAGGTCGCCGTCGATGTCGCGCCGCACGGCGAGCACCGGATGGGCCAAGAGGTGCACGCCGATCTCGCGGCGATTGAGCTCGTTGCTGATCGAATCGACCAGGAACGGCATGTCGTCGTTGACCACCTGCACGACGGTGTGCCGGCCCTCGAATCCGTGGTCTTTTAGCGAGGGGTTGAACACCCGCACCTTGGCGACGGCCGGCAGCCGCCGTCGAGCGAAGCCCAGCAGGCTTATGGCCGCTGCGGCGCGCTGCTCGGCCGGCGCGGCGGCGAGGTCCTTGTCGGCGACCCGGGCGAATAGCCGGCGGGCGAAGGTCGCCGCCCGATCACCGCCCTCGATCTGCTGCGCGGCGGCACAGATGGCATCCAGCCCGTAGACGCGCGGCGCCAATGCGATGGCCATGGGTCGTTTCGCCTCCTTTGCCCGTACCCGTCGTCTCTACCGACGCTTCATCGCTCCCAGCCATGAGGGCCCGGATCGGGACGACGGGACAATCGTAAGTCCGTCGATGACAAGCTGGCGACGATATTGAGTAGGAAAAAATGCCGATGCGTCCGTAGCTTTTGCGGGGTGCGCCGCCGCCGGCCGGCCGATTGTCTGACGATTCCGTCTGCGGCCCTTGAAATCCGCGGGAAAGCGCGTTTTGTTCTCCTCTCCTGTTGCGCTGCGAAGTGTTACGCACGATCATTTCCGTGTCTAGTTTAAGGCCTTTTTTACAGGGATTATCAATGGCTTAGACATCCATTCCTGAGATTCACAGACAAGGTAGAAATTTGGCGATGACATGGCGCCGGGGAGACGTATCATCAAGAACTAGTGGGGCTGCCGATGCCGCTCCCAAGATGTAGGGATCTTCCACAAGCTGTTTTATCCACAGCGGTGGACAACAAGAAAACGGGGACCGCAAATGTTTGATGTCGTTCAAGTTCGCAGCGGTGCCCGGGTTGTGATCGATTCCGCGCGCGACGCGCACCTCACGGCCTTCGGCAAGGCCACCCTCAGCGACCGCTACCTGCTGCCGGGCGAAGGCTACCAGGACATGTTCGCCCGCGTCGCCTCGGCCTATGCCGACGACGACGCCCATGCCCAGCGGCTCTACGACTACATCAGCCGCCTGTGGTTCATGCCGGCGACGCCGGTGCTCTCCAACGGCGGCACCAGCCGCGGCCTGCCGATCTCGTGTTTCTTGAATGAGGCGACGGACTCGCTGGAAGGCATCGTCGGCCTGTGGAACGAGAACGTCTGGCTGGCGGCGCGCGGCGGCGGCATCGGCTCCTACTGGGGCAACCTGCGCTCGATCGGCGAGCGGGTCGGCATGAACGGCAAGACCTCCGGCGTCGTGCCCTTCATCCGCGTCATGGATTCGCTGACC
>JAFAKN010000609.1 GCA_019235415.1 Alphaproteobacteria bacterium | reverse complement strand
TCCAGATGGCCGAGGAGCAGGGCGTGCCGGCGCTCGGCGCCGACGTGGCGCGCGAGCTCATGGAACGCGCCGCCGAATTGGGGCACGGAAAGGAGTACTGGCCGGTGCTCTTGCGCGCCATCGAGGACGCGACGGGGAAGGGGTAGCGCAAGCAAAAGGACTCGCACTCAAAATTCCTCTCCCCCGCTAGGGGGAGAGGAGAATTCATGACTGAAGGGGGAGACAGAAGAATGGCGCGTATCGCCGTCGGGGGATTTCAGCACGAGACCAACACCTTCGCGCCGCAGCAGGCGACGTGGGACGATTTCGTCCGCGCCGACGCGTGGCCGCCGTTGCTGCGCGGGCAAGAGCTGCTCTCGTCGGTCGACGGATACAACGTGCCGATCTCCGGCGCAGTCAAGCGCTTGAGCGAGCTCGGCCACGAGATCGTGCCGCTCGCCTGGGCCGCGGCGCCGCCCGCCTCGTACGTCACCAAGGACGCCTACGAGCGCATGTGGGCGATGTTCGACGAGGACCTGCGCAAGCTCGCGCCGTTCGACGCCCTCTATCTCGACCTGCACGGCGCCATGGTCGCCGAGCACACCGAGGACGGCGAGGGCGAGCTGCTGCGGCGGATCCGCGGCATCGTCGGCGGCGACCTGCCGATCGTGACCAGCCTCGACTATCACGCCAACCTCACGCCTGAGATGGCACGGCTCGCCACGGCGATGGTGGGCTATCGCACCTATCCGCACATCGACATGGCGTCGACCGGGCGGCGCGCCGTCGAGCTGCTCGACCGCCTGTTGAAGGAGAAGCGGCCCGTCTATCGCGCCTATCGCCAGCTCGACTTCCTCATTCCGCTGGTTTGGCAGTGCACCTTCATCGAGCCCGCCAAATCGATCTTCGACCTGGTGGGCGAGCTGGAAGCGGGTGAGAAGAGCCACAACCAAGGCATCGTTAGCGTGACCCACACGCCGGGCTTTCCGCCGGCCGACATCGCCCAGTGCGGGCCGGCGCTGGTCGTGTACGGCCACGACAAGGAGGCGGTCGAAGCCGCCGCCGACAAGCTCGCCCAGGCGGTGAAGGCCCAGGAGAAGGCCTTCGCCGGCGAGCTGCTCGACCCCGATGCGGCGGCGTTGCGCGCCATCGAGCTGTCGCGGACGGCGAGCAAGCCCATCGTGCTCGCCGACGTGCAGGACAATCCCGGTGCCGGCGGCACGTCGGACACGGTCGGCCTGTTGGCGGCGCTGATGCGGCACAAGGCCGGGGGCGCCGTGATCGGCATGGTGGTCGATGAAGGCGCCGCGCGCGCCGCGGTCGAGACAGGCGAAGGCAACGTCATGCGCCGAGGCATCGGCGCCGTGGTCGGCTATGCCGGCGAGACTCCAGTGATGGCCGACTGGCGCGTCGTGAAGATCGGCGACGGCAAGTTTTTAGGTACCGGCCCGTTCTACGGCGGGGCGCGCTTCCAGATCGGACCAATGGCGCTGGTGACCGACGAGGCGAGCGGTGTCTCGGCCGTGCTGGCAAGCCGCCGCATCCAGGCCGCCGACCAGGAGATGTTCCGTCACGTCGGCGTCGAGCCGTCGCGGGTGCCGATCCTCGGGCTGAAGTCGACGGTGCATTTCCGCGCCGATTTCCAGCCGATCGCCGAGACCATCCTGGTGGTGCAGTCGCCGGGCGCTCACGTCACCGATCCCGTCGAGCTGCCGTACAGGCATTTGCGCAAAGGCATGCGCCTGCGACCGATGGGCCCGGTGTGGGAGGGGCCTGTCATCCCGAGCGAAGCGAGGGATCCTTCCTGAGGCCTTAAGGATCCCTCGCTGCGCTCGGGATGACAGGGTGCTCGGGGGCGACAGGCTCTTACGCCGGCGGTTTCTCCATCTCGACAACCACCGGCGCGATCTCCTCCAACGCGCCATCGCGAATCGCGCGGAAGAAGCAGTTGCGGCGGCCGGTGTGGCAGGCCGCGCCGGTCTGGTCGACCAGCACGAGCAGCGTATCGCCGTCGCAGTCGACGCGAACGTCGGCAACGGTCTGAATGTGGCCCGAGGTGTCGCCTTTGCGCCACGGCGCGCGGCGCGAGCGCGACCAGTAGCAGGCGCGGCCGGTGCGCATCGTCTCGGCCACGGCGGCGCGGTCCATCCAGGCCATCATCAGCACCTCGCCGGTGTCGTGCTGCTGGGCGATGGCGGGGACGAGGCCCTGGGAATCGAACTGGACGGCTGCCAGGAACGCGTCGATCTCGGCCTGGGGATAGGTACGGCAGGCGGGGGGCATGGTTGGCCTCGCTGAAGAACGGCGCGTATACTGGCTCGGCCTATCGCTTGGCAAATCGGAGCGTCGGTGAAGAAACCGGTGAAGGCCGCGGGCCACGAGCATGATCATCGCCATTGTGTCGAGGACGCCCTGTCCGCGGCCGAGAAACTGTGCGCCGAGAAGGAGTTGCGCTTCACGCGTTTGCGGCGGCGCGTGCTGGAGCTGGTCTGGTCGAGCCACAAGCCGGTCGGCGCCTACGCCCTGCTCGACGAGCTGCGCAACGAGGATCTCGGCTCGGCGCCGCCCACGGTCTACCGCGCGCTCGATTTCCTGATCGAGAACGGGCTGATCCATCGCATCGAGCGCATGAACGCCTTCGTCGGCTGCAGCCATCCCGGCGAGACGCACCGCGGTTTTTTCGTGATTTGCAGCGACTGCGGCAATGCCGAGGAGCTGCCGAGCGATGGGCTCGCAGAGACCATCCTGGCCAGCGCCCACCGCCGTGGCTTTGCCGCCCGCGACATGACGCTGGAGGTCACCGGCGTCTGCGCCGACTGCCGACGCGCGAACTAAAGAGCACCTCCTAACTAGGTCATGGTCTTTTGGATCGCGAGCCTCTGGCTCGCTCTTCTCATGAGCGCGCGAGACGCGCGCGGTCCAGAAGATGCAGGTCAGGCGTTGTGGGCGCGGTTCAGGCGATCGAAGCCTTCGGCGAGATCGATCTTGAGATCTTCGACGTCCTCGAGCCCGATATGGACGCGCACTAAAAGCTTGCCCTTGGGCCAGGGAACGGCCGTGCGATAGTTTTCCGGATGGGCCGGGATCATCAGGCTCTCGTAGCCGCCCCAGCTAGCGCCCATGCCGAAAATGTCCATGCCGTCCAGCATCGCGGCCAATGCGTTGCGGCTGTAGCCGTCGCGCAGCGAGAAGGAGAACAGGCCCGACGAGCCTTTGAACATCCGCTTCCAGTTGTCGTGTCCCGGGCAGTCGGGCAGGGCGGGATGCAGCACCTTGTCGACCTCGGGCCGCTTCTTCAGCCAGTGGGCGATGTCGATGCCGCTCCTTTCGTGATGGCGCAGCCGAACGCTCATGGTGCGCAGGCCGCGCAGCGCTAGATAGCTGTCGTCGGGTGCGGCGTGGAAGCCGAAGTTCTGGCAGGCCGTCTTGGCGATCTCGAACATCTCGCGCGTGGCGCAGGAGATGATGCCCATCATGGCGTCGGAGTGGCCGACGATGTACTTGGTGCCGGCGTGCACCGAAATGTCGCAGCCATGGTCGAACGGCTTGAAATAAAGCGGCGTCGCCCAGGTGTTGTCTACCAGCACAGCCGCACCGTGCCTCTTGGCCACGGCGGCGATGGCGTCGACGTCCTGCACCTCGAAGGTCTGCGAGCCGGGCGCCTCGAGATAGACCACCTTGGTGTTGGGCCGCATCAGGCCCTCGATGCCCTTGCCGATCATCGGATCGAAGAAGGTCGTCTCGACGCCGAAGTTTTTCAACGTGGTGTTGGCGAAGCGCCGGGCCGGGCCGTAGGCATTGTCGGTGAGCAGCATGTGGTCGCCGGTCTTCAGGAACCCGACGATGGCGCCGCTCACCGCACCCAGGCCCGACTGCACCGCGATCGAGCGATGCGCGCCTTCGATGGCGGCGACCGCGTCTTCCAGCGCCTTCTGCGTCGGCGTGCCGTTGCGGCCGTAGCCGAAGCCTTCGAACGGCACCCGATTCTCGAACTTCTCCATGGTCGGGGAGAGGATCGTCGAGGCGTGATAGACGGGGGGATTGACGATGCCGAAGTTGGCGTCCGGGTCGCGGCCGGCGACGCACAATACCGTGTCTGGTCTGGTATAAGTTTTCTTTGCAGTCATGCAGCCACTATGGCACAGGCCTCATTGCGGCGGCCAGCCATAGAGCTCCGGCCACAGCATGCGCGGATCTTGAAGATCCTTCTGCTCCCGCCGAACGATGCGAAAGCCCGCCTTGCAATAGGTCTCCAGCGCGCGCGGATGGTCGATGGTGTTGGTGTTGAGGCGAAGGCGCTCGGTGCCGATGGCGAAGGCGCGCTCGATGGCGCGGTCGAGCAGCCAAGGCCCGATGCGCTTGCCGATGTACGCCAAGGTCAGCCCGAAGAAGACCAGCTCGTCTCCGCCCAGCTCGAAGTATCCGACCAGCGCGGCTTCATGGCGCACGACATGAAGTTCGTGGCCGGGCTCGGCGAGCAATCGGGCAAGATCGGCGTCGGCAAGCAGCCGCCGCTCGTACCACAGCCATGGTCGGCCGACGCAATCGTACAGCGCGCGGTAGTCGGCGGCGCTGGGCGAGGGAACAAGCTCGATCGCCACCTCGATTCCAGGTGGCTGGCCTCGCCGCGTCCAGTCGTCGGGCACGAGCTCGAGATGCGTGATGGTGACCGCCAACCGTCCGTCCGGGCGCGGCGGCGGCTGGTGGTTGAACAGCTCAGGGACCGGTGACGATGGGCGTGTCGGCACGGCCTCCCCATTCGGCCCACGAGCCGTCATAAATGGCTGCTTCGGGAGCGCCCGTCAGATAGAGGCCGAGCGCGACGACGCAGGCGCTGACACCCGAGCCGCAGCTCGCCGTGACCTTCCTGGTCGGATCGATGCCCGATGCGGCGATGCGCTGGGCGAGCCTGTCGGCCGGCAACATGGTGCCCGACTTGGCATCGACCAGCTCATTGTACGGCAGGTTGTAGGCGCCGGGCATATGGCCGGCACGCAGGCCGGGGCGCGGCTCCGGCGCCTCGCCGCGGAAGCGGTCGGCGGCGCGAGCGTCGACCACCTGCTCGCGCTTGCTGTCGAGCAGGCCCTTCACGTCGTCGACCGAGCGGATCAGCGTGTTGTCGAGCCGCGCGGTGAAATGGCGCTCGCGCGGCGGTGTCGGATCGTCGGTCACCGGTCGGCCTTCGGCGAGCCACTTCGGCAAGCCGCCGTCGAGCACTGCGACGTCCTTGTGGCCCATGACGCGGAACATCCACCAGACCCGCGTCGCGCCCAGCATCGGCGTGGTGTCGTAGACGATGATCTTGTTGCCGTCGCCGAGCCCGAGCTTCCGCATGCGCGCCGAGAACTTTTCCGGCGAGGGCAGCATATGCGGCAGCGGGCTCGAGGTGTCGGCGATCTCGTCGATGTCGAAGAACACGGAACCGGGCAGGTGCTGGTTGTCGAATTCCCGGTGCGGATCGCGCTTTTGCGCCGGCAGGTAGAACGAGCCGTCGACGATGCGGATGTCGGGCGCCTCGAGGCGGTCGCCCAGCCATTCGGTGCTGACCAGCGCGTCGGGTCTGGCGTATTGCATTGGCGTTCCTCTTACCGGACCGCGGGCGGCCCCGCCTGTGGTCCCGTTGTCCTTCGTTTACGTCAAAGCGATGATGAACCGGCGGTTCATCTTGCCCTTGTTCTCGACCTTGATGCACTCGATGCGGCCGATCTCGCCGGTGCGCGCCACGTGCGTGCCGCCGCAGGCCTGCAGATCGATGCCTTCGATCGACAGCAGCCGGACGCGGCCGACGCCCATCGGCGGGCGCACGCTCATGGTCTTGACCAGCTCGGGCCGCGCCAAAAGCTCCTCGTCGGTGATCCATTGCGGAGTCACCGGACGATCGAGCGCGATCAGCTTGTTGATCTCCTCGGTGACCCGCTCCTTGGCAGGGACGTCGCCCTCGAGGTTGAAGTCGAGCCGGCTCTTGTCGGCACCGACCTGGCCACCGGTCACATTGCCTTTGATGACCGCCGACATGACGTGCAGGGCGGTATGCATGCGCATGTGACGCAGCCGCCGCTCCCAGTCGAGCGCGCCACGGACGGTGCTGCCGACCGCCGGCCGAACCGCGTCGGGCGCCAGCACGTGCAGCACGTCGTCGCCGGCCTTCACCGTGTCGACGATGCGCGCCTCGCCGCCGGACCAGGCGAGCACGCCGGTGTCGCCGGGCTGCCCGCCGCCGGTGGGATAGAAGATCGAGCGATCGAGCCTTACGCCGCGCTCCTCGTGTGCGGTCACGATGGCGTCGGCCTCCTTGAGGTAGGCGTCCTGCCGGAAGAGTTCTTCGACCATGCGGGGGATTTAGGCCGCCGCCAGCCGCGCCGCAACTTTCTCCGCCGTAGGCATCGACGGTCCCGCGCCCAGCTGCTCGACGGCACACGAGGCTGCGGCGTTCGCATAGCGGGCCGCGGCGACCAGCGCGTCGCCGGCCGCCAGGCGCGCCGCCAGCGCGCCGACGAAGCAATCGCCCGCTCCAGTGGTGTCCACGACCTTGGCCTTGAAGGCGGGGATCGACGTCGCGCCCTCAGCGGTCACCACGACCGCTCCCCGCGCGCCCAGGGTCGCGACCACGCTTTGCGCTCCGCGCGCACGAAGCTTTTCGCAGGCGCCGACGATGTCGCGCAGCGCGCTGGTGGCGCGCAGCCGGGTGCCGGTGGCATGCGACAATTCGATCTCGTTCAGCACCGCGACGTCGACCCCGTCTAACAGACCCTCCGGGAAGGGCAGGAACGGCGCAAGGTTGAGCACCGTCCGCGCCCCCGCTTCGTGCGCCTTGGCGAGGATCGCCGCCGTTTCCTCGAGCCGTGTCTCGAACTGCGCGACCCAGACCTCGTCGGCGTGCGGTGCGTCGCGGATCATGTCCCGCTTGAAATGCAGGTTGGCGCCGGAGGCGACGGTGATGGCGTTGTCGCCGCCGGCCACCTGGATCAGCGCCACGCCGGTCGCCGGCCCGTCCACCTCGCGCACGCCTGAGCTGTCGACGTCATTGTCGGCGAGGAACGCGCGCAGGCTGTTGGCGAACGAATCGTTGCCGACCGCGCCGTACATGGCGGTCGCGGTCCCGAGCCGCGCCGCGGCGACGGCCTGGTTCAGCCCCTTGCCGCCGGGCAGGAACGAGACCGTGGCGCCGAGCAGCGTCTCGCCCTTGGCGGGCCGGCGCTCGCTTTGCACGACGATGTCCATGTTGAGGCTGCCGCAGACCACGACGCGCGCCATGCGACTCACTTCATCCAGGACGGGATCGGCAGATGCTTCTCGCGCAGGAAGGCCGGGTTGAACAGCTTGGACTGATAGCGCTGGCCGCCGTCGGCCAGGATGGTGACCACGGTCTTGCCGGGCCCGAGGTCGCGCGCCAGCCGCATGGCGCCCACGATGTTGATGGCGGTCGAGCCGCCCAGCACGAGGCCCTCGTGCTGGAGGACATCGAACAGCACGGGGAGCGCCTCTTCGTCCGTGATCCGATAAGCCAAGTCGATCGGCGTGCCTTCGAGGTTGGCCGTCACCCGGCTGTTGCCGATACCCTCGGTGATCGAGCTGCCTTCCGCCTTGAGCTCGCCTTTGGTGTGCCAGTTGTAGAACGCCGATCCCATGGGGTCGCTGAGGGCGATCTTGAGCTCCGGATTGCGTTCCTTGAGCGCACGCGCCACGCCGGCCAGCGTGCCGCCGGTGCCGACCGAGCAGGTGAAGCCGTCGACCTTGCCGTCGGTCTGCTGCCAGATTTCGGGACCGGTCGTGCGATAGTGGCCATCGCGATTGGCGGTGTTGTCGAACTGGTTGGCCCAGATCGCGCCATTGGGCTCCGTTGCCGCCAGCTCCTCGGCCAATTGGCCGGAGTAGCGCGCGTAGTGCATGGGGTTTGAGTAGGGCACGGCCGGCACGAGGCGCAGGTCCGCGCCGCACAGCCGCAGCATGTCCTTCTTTTCCTGGCTCTGCGTCTCGGGCATCACGATCACGGAACGATAGCCCCGCGCGTTGGCAACCAGCGCGATGCCGATGCCGGTGTTTCCGGCGGTGCCCTCGACGATTACGCCACCCGGCTTGAGCTTCCCATGCTTCTCGGCGTCCTCGATGATGGCGAGCGCCGCACGGTCCTTCACCGAGCCACCCGGATTGAGGAACTCGGCCTTGCCGTAAATTTGGCAGCCCGTCGCTTCCGACGCAGCGCGCAGCTTGATCAGCGGGGTGTTGCCGATGCTATCGATGAAACCCGACCGGACGTTCATGGACGTTCTCGCTCTGCTGCCCTGCGCTTCCCCGGCCAGACCGTAGACAGGGTGACACCCTCTGCGCAACCGTCAGCGCCAGCGTTGCCGTACCTCATCGCGATGCAGCGCCAGCCATTGCAGGGCGAGCACGGCGATGGCATTGCCGATCTCGTCGCGATCGAGCATGCCGCGCGCTTGGGCGTAGGGCATGACCTTGACCAGGATGTTCTCGCCCTCGGATTCCAGGCCGAACACGCCGCCGGCCTTTGCTGTATCGGCTCGCCCCAGGAGGATCGCGCAGGTCTCCGAGCAGCCGCCTGGGCTTACGACCACGTCGTGCATGGCAATCATCTCGCCGATCTCGAGATTGGCCTCCTCGACCGCCTCGCGCCGGCCGAGCTCTTGCGGCGATTCGCCGGGTTTCAGAATTCCGGCGACGACCTCCCACGTCCAGGCGTGGCGGCCGGACACATACGCCCCTGCCCGGAACTGCCGGATCAGCACGACCTCGTCCCGTACGGGATCGTAGGGCAGCACCGCCGCGGCATGCCCGCGCTCGAATACCTCACGCCGCAGGACACCGCTCTGGCCGCCCTGGTAGAGCCCGTGACGAAAGAAATAGCGCCCAACCTTGAAGAAGCCCTGGAACACAACCTCGTGCCCGACGAGCTCGACGGTTTCATTGGGGAAGGACATGACAGCCATTGGAGCTCCGGTACATGGATGCGCTACAGGTATTCTGGCCATTACCGCTGAGGCGATCGAATCAGCTTTCCCCACGGATCGGATTGACGATGTCGATGCCGGGGAAATCGCGCTCATTGTCCGTCACCACGACACAGTCGTTGGCGGCCGCGATCGCGGCGATGATCGTGTCGAGAGAGCTGCGGGACCGGCCACTCGATTTCCCATCGGCCATGAGCTGGGCCCAGGTAAGCGCAGCCTTTTCGTCGAAGGAGAGGATGCGACCCGCGAACAGCGCTTGTGGACCGTGCGGACCGCTGAACCATGCATCGAGCTGATCGCGCTGCTTGCCGGGCGGCTTCTCGAGCACACCTCTCCAGATCTCGGCCAGCGTCAGCGACGCGATGAACAGGTCGTCGTCGGACTGCTCGGCCATCCAGGCGATCAGCGACTCCGACGGCGCAATCTTTGTGAAATTGCTGATGATGTTGGTGTCGAGCAGGTAGCGCATCAAATGTCGATCTTGCGGCCGGCCTCCCGTGGGCGGGTCAGGTCGAGTTCACAACCGATCAGGGGAGAGGCCAGCAGCGCCTTGAGGATGCCGCCTTTCTTGGGCGGCCCGCCGCCGATGTGCTCCCTGACGGTCGCGCGGAGCTGATCGGAAGCGGGGCCGCCTTCGGCAAGGCGCCGTGCGACGGTGCGTACCAACTCGCGGTCTGAATCGCGACCGGTCACTTCGAAGCGGACCAGCCCCTTTTGGGCCAGCCGACTCCGGAAATTGGCTATCGCGCGTTGCTGAGAACGTTTGCTCATTATTTTGAATCTCCAGCGTATTTCCAGAATATATCCAGAATAGGATAGACCCGCAAGTTCGCCTGCCGGATCCACTCCTGCGGCGGGCAACGCGTACGGCAGCTGCTGAAGGACGGACGCTGACTTCCTTGATCGAGGAAGGGCTTTGGCGGGTGCTTTCTGAGTCCGGGACCGTCGAGAGGAAGCGCCTTCCTTTGCCGGTGAGCAGCGCGACCGGCGGATTGATGCCGGGAATAGATTTGGACAACTCGGCATCCCTTCAGGAACTGGATGATCGCGCTTACCTCGAACGGTTGCGATGATCCTTCCGGATGTGTCCTGATCTACGCCTTTCGAAAGGACAGTCGGCGTCATCCGGAAGCCAAGTCGTGGCTCGAAGCCATGGTTGCGTCGGATGCGCCCTTTGGCGTCTCGTCCCTAGCCTTCAGCGCCGTGGTTCGCATCGTCACCAATCCCAGGGCGTTCGCCAATCCAAGTCATGCCGCAGAGGTGTTCGAGTATTGCGATGCGCTCCTTGGGCAGCCAAATTGTGAGATCGTGCATCCTGGAGATAGTCACTGGACGATCTTTCGTCGTCTGTGCCTCGAAACCGCAACGCGAGGGACGCTCGTCACGGACGCATGGTTCGCCGCGCTGGCAATCGAGCATGGATGTACTTGGGCAACCTACGATCGTGACTTTGCTCGGTTCCCCGGGCTGGATTTGCTGCGCTTGCCGCTCTGATTGGCTCCGGTCGGTCGTGGCCAATCGCGAAGGTGGCTCCGGAGGAGGGATTCGAACCCCCGACCCGGCGGTTAACAGCCGCCTGCTCTACCACTGAGCTACTCCGGATCGACAAAGGCACCTGTGGCCGGCGCGAAGCGCGGTCTTTTGGCAGAGCCCCATGGCTGGCGCAAGGGCCACGCGCCGACAGCTAGGCGACCGCTTGGAGGCGTGGGCCGGAATCGAACCGGCATTCGCGGATTTGCAGTCCGCTGCATCGCCACTCTGCCACCACGCCGCCGGAGCGAGCGGCGGTGCTATAGACACGGTGCGCCGCGAGGGTCAAGCAGCCGCGACGCAGCGCCCTTTGACGCTCATGCGGGGCGCTGCCTATAAAACACCTCAATATGTGGGGGTCGGGATGACGGATTTCGCTGTCGCGCGCCGCAACATGATCGACGGCCAGTTGCGGCCCAATCGCGTCACCAACGACCGGCTGCTGGCCGCGGTCGGCGATCTGCCGCGCGAACGTTTCCTGCCGGACGCCCTGCGGGCGGTGGCCTATGCCGACGACGACGTGCCGCTGGGCAACGGGCGGTTCCTCATGGAGCCCATGGTGCTGGGGCGGCTGATCCAGGCACTGCAGGCACAGCCGGAGGACCGCGCCCTGATCGTCGGCGCGGGGCGTGGGTATGGCGCGGCACTGATGTCGCGGTTGGTGAAGTCGGTGGTGGCCGTCGAGAGCGACGCCATGCTGGCGGCGGCCGCCGAACAGACGGCGAAAGAGCTGGGGCTCGACCGCGTTCGCCGCGTCGTCGGCCCGATGGAAGCGGGCGCGGCCGACGCAGCACCCTACGACGTGATCCTGATCGAGGGCGCGGTGCGCCTGGTGCCGGACGCGCTCCTCGAGCAACTGGCGGAGGGTGGGCGCTTGACCACAGTGTTGGCCGGCCCGCCCGGCGCAATGGGCGTGGCGCAGCTTTTCATCAAACAAGGTGGCGTCACGTCGGGGCGCGCGCTGTTCGAGGCGGGGACTCCTCTGCTGCCCGGCTTTACACCGCCGCCGCGCTTCACGTTCTGATGCAGCTTCGCAGCTCAGCAGTAGGGCTATCAATGCTCTTCCGACCAGTGGTAGGGTGATGCTCGAGATGAGGTTCATTGAATGCGTATCCGGCCCCGCCTGAGGCTCGCGCGCGCTGCGGTTTTGTGCGCCCTCGCGGCCGGCTTCGGCGCGTCAGGCAGTGCCGAGGCGCAGAGCCTGATCGAGGCTCTGTCTACTACCTACAACAGCAATCCCGACCTGCTGGCGGCGCGCGCCATTCTGCGCCAGACCGACGAGACGCTGGCCCAGGCGGTCGCAAACTGGCGGCCGAGGGTGACATTGTCGATGGAGTACAACAAAATTGAGAGCGACAGCTTTTCCGTTCTTCGCACCCCATCGTTCGTCATCCTGAACGGCCGTTTCACGACGCTCACCGTCACCCAGCCGATCTTCCGCGGCGGCAAGACGGTCGCCGACACCAAGACGGCCCAGGCCAACATCCAGGCGCAGCGCGCCACCTTGGCGGACACCGAGCAGAACGTCCTGCTCACGGCGGTGACGACGTACGCCGACCTGGTGCAGAACATTGCCATCGCCGACGCCCGCCGCAACAACGTTCGAGTCCTCATCCAGCAGCTCGATGCCACGCGCGAGCGTTTCCGCGTCGGCGAACTCACGATCACCGACGTCTCCCAGGCCGAGGCGCGCCTTGAAGGTGCGCGCGCCGATCTTGTGCAGGCCGAGGCGCAGATCCGCATCTCCGAGGCGGGCTACCAGCGGGTCATCGGCCAGAAGCCGGGACGGCTCGGCGAAATGCCGCTGATCGGCGGCCTGCCGATCAGCGAAGACGAGGCGATCTCGCTGTCGATGGACTACGGGCCGCGCGCCGTCAGCGCGCAATACAAGATTTCCGCGGCTACATACGCCGTCAACAGCGCGATCGGCAACCTGCTGCCGCAGATCAACGTGGTCGGCGTCATCCAACAGCAGTTCGATTTCCAGGTGCCGACTGACCAGTATTATACCTACGGCGTTCGCGTGCAGGCGACGATACCGATCTACCAGAACGGCAGCGAATGGTCCCAGGTCCGGCAGGCCAAGGAGGTCGTCGCCCAGCGGCGCAACGAGCTCGACAGCGCGCGGCGGGCGCAGGCCGAGAACGTCATCCGCGCTTGGCGGCAGCTCGACGCGGCGCGCTCGCGCGTCACCTCCTTCGAGGCGCAGGTGCGCGCCAACGAAGTGGCGCTGAACGGCGTGCGCCAGGAAGCCCTGGTCGGGTCGCGCACTACCTTGGACGTGTTGAACGCCGAGCAGGAACTGTTGAACTCGCAGGTCAACCTGGTGCAGGCCCGGCACGATGTGCAGGTCGCCTACTATGGCGTGCTGGCCGGCATCGGCCGGCTCACGGCGCGCACCATGGCGCTGCCGGTCGAGTACTACGACGAGGAACGCTACTACAACGACGTCGGCTCGCGCTGGATCGGCTGGGGAAATCCCGAGCAGGGACCCAAGCCCATTCCCGCGCCGACGACCACGACCAGCGGCGGCTTCGGCAGCAAGTGACATGAGCGAGCCGCGCAGCACGTCCGGCGATCCGTCGATGGACGACATCCTGGCCTCGATCCGTAAGATCATCTCGGAGGACGAGGCGCGCGTCCAAGTCGTTCGCGCGCAGAGCGCGAACCAGCCCAACAGCGCGACGGCCGCCGATCAGGATGTCCTGCTGTTGACCGATTTGATCGAGGACCCCAAGTCTGAAGCGGCCGAACCGGCCGTCTCGCCGGTTGCTGTGCCCGGGAGGCCCCCCGAGATGGTTGAACATGCCAACCCACCCGCGAACGACGGCTCGCTGATAGCGGCCGCCGTTGCGGGAGCCGCAACCTCGGCTTTCGCGCGCCTGAACCAGGCCGTCCAGGAGAGCGTGCCGGTGCCCGCCGCCAGCGATCCGGGTCCGGCCGTCAGCGCCAACGGCAAGACCATCGAGGACCTGGTCAAAGACATGTTGCGGCCGATGCTGAAGGACTGGCTCGACCAGAACCTGCCGGCAATCGTCGAGCGCTATGTCGAGCGCGAGGTCGTCCGGCTGACCCGCCGCTAGCTCCCCGCAGGCGATGCGAATTCCGCGCCACGGGGCCTCCCGTGGCGTTTTTCGTTATAAGGCTAGAAATGCTCGACAAGACCTACGACCCCAAGGAGATCGAAGCCCGCCTCTATCCCGAATGGGAGCAGAGCGGCGCCTTTCGCGCGCATCCCGAGCCCGGCAAGCCGCCTTATTGCATCGTCATCCCGCCGCCCAACGTGACGGGCAGCCTGCACATGGGCCATGCGCTCGACAACACGCTGCAGGACATCCTGATCCGCTGGCGGCGCATGAAGGGCGACGATGTGCTGTGGCAGCCCGGCACCGACCATGCCGGCATCGCCACGCAAATGGTCGTGGTGCGCAACCTAGAGCAGGAAGGCATCGGGCTCGCCGTCGAGGGCGCCGACAAGTCCGACGGCAACAAGAAGCTCCTCACGCGCGAGGAGTTTCTGGCCAAGGTCTGGGAATGGAAGGCCTATTCCGGCGGCACCATCACCCGACAGCTGCGCCGGCTGGGCGCCTCGTGCGACTGGTCGCGCGAGCGTTTCACCATGGACGAAGGCCTGTCGCGCGCCGTCCTGAAAGTGTTCGTCGATCTCTACAAGGCCGGCCTGATCTACAAGGACAACCGGCTGGTCAATTGGGATCCCAAGATGCTGACGGCGATCTCCGACCTCGAGGTCGAGTCGCGCGAGGTGAAGGGGCATCTGTGGTACTTCCGCTATCCGATCGAGGGCAGCGACGAGCACATCGTGGTGGCAACGACACGGCCCGAGACCATGCTGGGCGACACCGGTGTCGCCGTGCATCCCGACGATCCGAAGTGGAAGGACCTGATCGGCAAGCACGCCATCCTGCCGTTGGTCGGGCGGCGAATCGCGATCGTCGGCGACGAATACTCCGACCCCCAGAAGGGCTCGGGCGCAGTCAAGATCACGCCGGCGCACGACTTCAACGACTTCGAGGTCGGTCGCCGGCATGGGCTCGCCTTGATCAACATCTTCGACAAGTTCGCCCGCTTGAACGACAACGCGCCGGAGAAGTATCGCGGCCTCGACCGTTTCGAGGCGCGCAAGCGGGTCGTGGCCGACATGGAGGCGGCCGGGTTGCTCGAGAAGGTCGAGCCGCACAGCCATGCCGTCCCGTACGGCGACCGAGGGGGCGTTCCGGTCGAGCCGTTCCTGACCGAGCAATGGTATGCCGACGCCAAGAAGCTCGCCGAGGAGCCGATCGCGGCGGCGCGCGACGGGCGGGTGAAGTTCGTGCCGGAAAGGGGCCGCGACGACTTCTTCCGATGGATGGAGAACATCGAGCCATGGTGCATCTCGCGCCAGCTGTGGTGGGGCCATCAGATCCCGGCGTGGTACGGACCCGATCGCAAGGTGTTCGTGGCGCTGTCGGAGGACGATGCCAAGGCGGAAGCGCGCGGGCACTACGGCCGCGACGTGTCGCTGGAGCGCGACCCCGACGTGCTCGACACCTGGTTCAGCTCGGCCCTGTGGCCGTTCTCGACCTTGGGCTGGCCCGACCATACGCGCGAGCTCGCGAAGTACTATCCCACGAGCGTGCTGGTGACCGGCTGGGACATCCTGTTCTTCTGGGTCGCCCGCATGATGATGATGGGCATGCACTTCATGGAGGAGGTGCCGTTCCGCACCGTCTACCTGCACGGCTTGGTGACGGACGAGAAGGGCCAGAAGATGTCCAAGTCCAAGGGCAACGCCATGGATCCCTTGGAGCTGATCGACAAGTACGGTGCCGACGCCTTGCGCTTCACCATGGCTTTGCTGGCGGCCAACCAGGCGAGCCGGCTGCGGCTCTCGGCGGGGCGCGTCGAAAGCTCGCGCAATTTCGCGACAAAGCTGTGGAACGCCACGCGCTTTGCCGAGATGTATGGCGCCGCCGCTTTGCCCGAGGGCTTCGATCCGGCGGCGGCCAAGCTCACCATCAACAAGTGGATGCTGGGCGAGCTCGCGCGCGCCAATTCGGGCGTCGACAAGGCGATCGCCGAGTTTCGTCTCAACGAAGCGGCGAGCACGCTCTACGAGTTCATCTGGGGCATTGTCTGCGACTGGTACGTCGAGCTCACCAAGCCGATCCTGCAGGGGCCGGATGGGCCCGAGAAAGACGAAACCCGCGCCGTCACCGCCTTCGTGCTGCGCGAGACGACCCGCTTGCTGCACCCCGTGATGCCGTTCATCACCGAGGAGCTGTGGGACAAGCTCGGCCATCGAGCCGGGCACGGCATGCTGATCGGCCAATCCTGGCCCGCAGTCACGGACATCGACCCTGCCGCCGACGCGGAAATCGGCTGGCTGATCAAGCTCGTCTCGGATATCCGCTCGGCTCGCGCCGAGCTCAACATTCCGGCGGCCTCCAAGCTCAGGCTTCTCGTCATCGGCGCCAATGACGACACGGCGAAGCGTCTCGACATCCAGCGCGCTGCCATCGAGCGGTTGGCCCGCATCACCGGCATTGAAATGGCCGCCACAGCGCCCAAGGCGGCGCTGCAGATCGTGGTCGGCGAGGCGACCTACGCCCTGCCGGTCGGCGACGTCATCGACCTCGAGGCCGAACTCGCGCGTCTGCAAAAGGAGATCAGGAAGCTCACCGACGAGATCGGCAAGATCGACGCCAAGCTCGGCAACGCCAATTTTGTGGCGCGCGCGCCGGAGGAGGTCGTCGAGGAGCAGCGCGAGCGCCGCCAGCAGGCCGAGGCCACCCGGGCGCGGCTGAGCGCGGCACTGGAACGGCTGAAAGGCTGACCGGCGGCGGCTTCAACCCAGTGCCTTGGTCCACCAGTTCGACGCGATGGTGAGGTCCGAGCGGCGGAGCATCTCGGTCTTTGCGAGATCCCGGTCGGCGCAGACCACGACGATCTGTGCGCCGCCGTGTTCATGGATCAGCGTCGAGGCGTGCGACAGCAGCGCCTCGCCGGTGCTGAGCCACAGGCGCGGCTCCGAGACGCAGAAGTCGTCGATCAAGTAAGCGTCGCCGCCCGGATCGAAGAACGGTGGCGCGGCGAACTTGCGCGCGATCAGGAAACCTTGCATGTGGCTGCCTTCGACGGCGACAAGAAAGAACGTGTCAGGCTCGCCGAGAAGCTTGGCGAGAAAATTCTCGGTTGCCTGTGCGGAACCCGCGACTTTGCGCCAAAAAACAGGCTGATATTTCTGCAGTTGCCGGCGATTGCGCTCCACCAGCTCGACTGCGGCTTGGATGTCGGTCGTCTCGGCCTTGCGGACGTCCAAGCTGGCCTCGTCTAGGACGCCTTGCGCAGATCCGGCACATACGGCCGCGACGCGAAGTGCTCCTGGTTGTCGCCGCGCGCGAAGCGCAGGCCGGCGCGACGCAAAGCGTCGTCGTCGACCACGCCGAGCGGCACGCAGTAGCGGTCGTCGCTCTCGATGAAGGTGTCGTTGTCGACGCGGTTGTAGCAGATCAACAGCGTCCAGCGCCGCTTGACCGAGCGGTTGGCGTCGGAGCGATGGATGGCGTTGCAATGGAAGATCAGCGCATCGCCGGGCTCAAGCTCGCAGTACTCGATCGGGCACTTCTCGAGAATGTAGGGCATGCGCTTGGGATCGACCTCGTTCTGGGTCGGCGACAAGGGCGTATGGTCGATGCGGCCCAGCCGGTGCGAGCCGGTGGCGATCTGCAGGCAGCCATTCTCGCGAGTCGTCTTGTCGAGCGCGATCATGATCGAGAGCAGGTCGGGACGCAGGCAGCCGTTGTAGTACCAATAGCCGTAATCCTGGTGCCATTCCCAGGCGCCGCCGACCTCGGGTTCCTTGGCCGTGAGCTTGGACTGGTAGTGATAAACCGGTCCGCCAAGCAGCGCCTCGGTCGTGTCGACCATGCGCCGGCAGCGCGCCGCCAGCCCGTAGACGCTGTCGCCGGCCCGGTTCCATAACGCAATGCGCGTCGAGCGGCCCTCGCCGTCGCGCCGGTCGAGGATGCTGTCGCGCACCGCCGGATCCCGCTCCATGGCGTCGGCGAGCAGCCTCACCTCGTCCGCTGCGAACAAGCCGCGGGCATAGGTGAAACCCTTTTCATCGAACTCCGCCATCTGCACGGCGCTCAGCATGTTGGGCATGGTTTCCTCGATCAGACGGGATGGAAGACATTACGGCCGTCTCTCTCGCTGACCCGGACTTTACGCTCCAGCTGCTCTCGCGTCAGCATGTCGTCCAGCACGGCCGGCTCGTTGCCGACCGCAGCGACGAAACGGTCGCCGGATCCGTCGAGCCTGCCGATGATCCAGGCTCGCTCCGGAGCATCCTTGCCATAGGCAACGCAGTAGGTCTCGATCGTGCCGGCGCCCGCGGGTTTTGTATCGACCCGCTGTTTGGGCCTCCTGTCGAGCTCGGACTGCAGCTTCTTGGGGTCTTCGCGCCGCCACGGCCCGTGGACCGGCGCCGTCGAATAAAGCCCGGCCGAATGCTTGGTGAGATAGTTGCCGTTGGCGGTCACCAGGCCGAACGAACCCGGCTTGCGGCGAACCACATTCATCATCTCGGCGATCGAATGGGTGACGTAGTTGTTGCCCGGTCCGCCGAAGAACGGCAGGCCGCCAGTGACGCTCACCGGCCGGGGATCATCGTCGGCGATGCCGATCTCTTTCATGGCGACCTCGACTGCCGAGGGAAAGCAGCTGTAGAGATCGAAGGCTGCCACGTCGGCCACGGTCTTGCCCGCCATGTCGAGAGCCACCTTGGCGCAGCCGCGGATTGCCGGCGACTGGTCGAGGGCGTGGCGCTCAGAAACGACCCAGGTATCGGTACCGTCGGCGCAGCCGTGCAGGAACACCCAGCGGTCCGGCGGGATGCCCCATTCGCGGGCCTTCTCCACGGAGGTAAGGAGGACCGCCGCTGCCTGGTCGATGATGGCGTTCGAGTTCATGAGCCGCGGGTAGGGGAAGCAGATCCAGCGATTGTCGCTCGAGATCGTCGACAGCCGTTCGGCGCTAAAACCCTCGCGTCGCGTCGCCAGCGGATTGTCTTTGGCGACCGCCGCGAGGCGAGCGAACAGCCGGCCCATCGCCGTCATGTGGCTCGCAACGTCGCGCTTCAGCCCGCCGCGGATGGCGTTCTCGAGCAGCGGGTAGAAGTGGATCGCCGCCCTGAGGTCGTGCCGGGCTTCCTCGTCGGAATAGCCTAGGCGCTTGTCGCCGACCCGCGTCGGCTCACCGCCCGGATCCTCGTTGTGGTCGATCGCGAGCCCGGCCTTGCGCGCGATCTGGGTCGAGCGCAGGAGCTCCGCGCCGCAGACCAGCGCCAGCTCGCTATCGCCGCGCGCGATCTCCTCGGCGAAACGGTTGACGAGATATTGCGGCGTGTTGCCGCCCTGGTGGGAGTAGATGAGCTGACGCGGCGTCGCGTTCAGCCGATTGGCCACGCTCTTGGGCGGATTGCTGCAACGGCCGAACGGCGACGCGAAGCGTGGGCTGATGTCGGGAAAGAATTCGAGGACCGCGACGACGTCGAGAGCGCGAGCGAGCGCGACCGATCCGATCGCGGCCCGGGCGTCATCCAGGGCGAGCCGCGCGGCTTCGGTGCAGAAGGCCACGTTCGACCGCTCGCTCGACGGCTGGCTGGTCGTGTCGGTGATCTGTCCGCAGCCGACCAGCACGGGCGTACGCGGGTCGATCATTTGACGAGCGCCGCGATTTCGTCCGGCGTCAGGCCGGCTTCCGCGAGCACGCTCCGAGTGTGCTCCCCCTGCTCGGCCACCTTCGGGCCGCTTTGCAGCGCGGAGCCGGAGAAGCGGAAGGGCGGCGCCGGCGACTGATAGGTCCCGCCGCCGTCCTCGATGGTGCAGAGCGTGCCGCGATGCTCGACCTGCGGGTCCTTTAGCGCGTCGGTCACGCTGTTGTAGGGCGAGCAGGGCACGCCGTGCTTCTCGAAGGCGGCCACCACTTCCTCGACGGTGAGCTGCCTGGACCATTGTTCCAGCTCGTCGACCATCTGGTCCCAATTCATGCGGCGGTCGGCGTATTTCTCGAAGCGCGGGTCGGTGAGCCAATCCTTGCGACCAGCAGCGGCCGCCATGTCCTGGAAGGTACGTTCGCTGGCCGTCGCCAGCATGACGTAGCCGTCCTTGGCTTCGATCGGGCCGTACATCGGGCGCGACGGCATTTCGAA
>JAFAKN010000560.1 GCA_019235415.1 Alphaproteobacteria bacterium | reverse complement strand
CGTCTCGATGGCACGCCGTTCGTCCGCGCGCAGCGCATAGCGATCGAGCACGCGAGCTTCGCTGGCGGCGAATTCCACGCGCAACTCGGCCGACCATTTCAGGTCCTGGATCAAGTCGTGGACGGCAAGTGCCGGGTCAAATTTCTCGAGTCCCACGAGCGCTCTCCCTACGCCGCGCGGCGCTTCGGCAGGTAGGCATTCACGTCCCACAGCACGGCGCCGACGCCGCACTTGAAGTCGCGGTGGACGGCATAGCCGAAACTCTTGCCGGGCGTGGAGCCGATCGCGCCGAGCACGACCACCCACGACAGCAATTCCGAGGTGCCGCCGGAACCCGCGGCCTCCATCTTCTCCAAGGTCAGCTCCTGCAAGAGCGTCTCGTGGTCGCCGGAGGCGACGAGGTCGAGAAACCACCGGTCGAACGCCTCGTCGATGAAGTAGTAGCGCGCGCCGCCGGGCTCGTGGCTGAGGCCGCCGGAGCCGAGCAGCGCCACACGCATATCGGAAGGCAGGTCGTTGCGGATGAAGTCGCCGAGCGCTTCGCCGACGGCGTAGCAGCGATGCTGGTCGGGGATCGGCGGAACAGTGCAGTTCTGCAAGACCGGCACCATCGGTATTCCCAGGTCGGCAAGCCTGGTGAGCTGCACCGGGACAGAGATGTTGTCGTCGAATTTGAGGTTTTCGTTCTGGGCGAACATGCGGATGCCGCGCCGGGACATGCCGTTGAACAGCGCCGCGGCAATCTCGGGCGCGCCTTTCACGGCGTAGTCCTCGCAGCCGATCCACGGCTTGAACCATTCGAAGGGACCGCGATGCTCGGCGGCCATGCCGATCAGGAAGTCCGGGTAAGCGCGGATGCGGCTGTTGGCGATGTGATCGTTGGCAAACACGATCAGGACGTCCGCCTTGGCCGAGATCAACGCGCTCGCGAGATTGCCATAGGTGGTGACGACGATGTCCTTGACGTCGGCGGGTGCTGCTTCGAACAAGCCGATCAGGCCGGGCGCATGCGGCGCCCCGGCCGCAAACACGATCTCCGCCATTCCCGTCCTCCCGTAGTTTTTCCAGGCTGGTCCGTCGTTCCAGGAGTGTCAATATCGGCGCGCCGACTACCGCTTGAGGACCGGCGTGAGCGCCGGCCGCTCTGCAGGGGGAGAGAGACGCTGACATGGACAACTCAAAGCGATTCGACCTTGTCGGCAAGGTGGCGCTGGTCACGGGCGCCTCGTCGGGACTCGGCGTGCATTTCGCGCGCACGCTCGTGTCGGCCGGCGCCGCAGTGGCAATCGCCGCGCGTCGTGCGGAACGACTGGCGTCATTGCAGCAGGAGATTCGAAGTGCGGGCGGCAAAGCAGCCGCCGTCGACCTCGACGTGCAGTCGGGCAAGTCGATCGCGCAAGCGCTTGACGCGGCCGAGCAAGCGCTGGGGCCGATCGACATCGTCGTCAACAACGCCGGCATCTCGATCGTCAAGCCGGCGCTCGAGATGCCGGAGACGGATTGGGACGCGGTGGTGAACACCAACTTGCGCGGTGCGTGGCTCGTGGCGCAGACGGCGGCCAAGCGCTGGGTCGCAGCGAAGCGGCCGGGCGTGATCGTCAACATCGCCTCGATCCTGGGCTTGCGCACCATCGGCCAGGTCGCACCCTACAACGCGTCGAAGGCGGGCCTCATCCATCTCACGCGGGCGCTGGCGATGGAATGGGCGCGCCACGACATCCGCATCAACGCGGTCTGCCCGGGATACATCGAGACCGAGATGAACAGCGACTTCTGGAAGACGCCCGGCGGCCAGCGCCTGATCGAGCGCATTCCGCAGCGGCGCATCGGTCGGCCCGAGCATCTCGACGGCGCGTTGCTCCTGCTGGCGTCCGAGGCCGGCAGCTTCATGACCGGCAGCGTCGTGACGGTGGACGGCGGCCACACCGTCAATTCGCTCTAGGCAATTCCCGCTAGGCAATGCGTCGTAGGCCGCGACGTCACCAGCCGTTGATGCGGTCCCACACGTCGACCACCGAGCGGCCGCCGTCGAGCGCGCTGTCGACCACGTAGTAGCGGTCGTAGCCCGCGGCGGTGATGCAGGCGTGGTTGGGCAGGATGCGCAAGCGCGCGCCGATCGGCAGGTTGCCGAACGGGATCGGTTCGGCGGCGCCGACGAAGCCGTGCTCCTGCGAGCAGTCGACCACCGCCATGTCCTTGGCCGGCGGCTCGACGATGGTGCCGTAGCCGACCTCGCGCCGGAATTCCTGGGCGCTGATGTCCTTGGAGAGCGCGAGCGCGCCGGCATCGACCAGGAGCTGGTTGCGATGCGGGTAGTGGCCGATCACCGAGGCCAGCACCGAGAGCGCGAGATCGCCCGCGCCGCACGAGCCGATCAATTGCTGGTCGAGGTCGTTGAAGACGTAGACGCCCGGCCGCATTTCGGTGATGCCGCTCAAATCCCGCGAATGCACGGCGGTGGGCGTCGAGCCGGCCGACACGATGGGGCAGGGCAGGCCGGCGGCCTCGAGCTTCTCGGCGGCGCCCACGACCGCCTGGCGCTCCTGCGCGGCGACGGCGGCGATGTCGTCCGGCGTACTCTGGTGATAGGAATGGCCGGCATGGGTCATGACACCCGCCAGCTCGACGCCGGGGGCATCGTGCAGGACGCGGGCGATGTCGAGCAGGCCGGGCACCTCGGGCCAGGGTAAGCCGGCGCGGCCGGCGCCGCTGTCGATCTCGATCAGCACCGAGAACGTGTCGCCGCCGCGTGCCGCCGCCGCGATGGCCTGCGCCACCGGGAGATTGTCGGTCACGACCCGGAGGTTGATGCCGAGCCGGCGCAGCTCGGACACGGCCGCAAGCTTCGAGGGGACGATGCCGACGCCATAGAGGATGTCCTTGAATCCGCCCTGCGCGAAGTAGCGCGCCTCGGCCAAGGTCGAGACGGTGATGCGGCCGTCGTGGCCGACGACCGCCTTGCGCGCGACCTCGATCGACTTGGCGGTCTTGACGTGCGGCCGCAGCATGACACCTGCATGACGCATGCGCTCGCTCATGCGCTCGAGGTTGCGGTCGAGGATCGCCCGGTCGACAATGAGCGCGGGGGTCGGCAGGTCGTCGATCGTCTGAGTGAGCATTGCGACGCTTTTAGCATGCCGATCGAGAACGAACGAAAGTTTGTCCTGCGCGACGATGGCCTGCTGGAGGCCCGGCTCGCGGCGTTGCCCAACGTCGAGCGCAGCCTGCTGCGACAAGCCTATCTCGACGTCTCCGGCCTGCGCATTCGCCTCGTCGATGGCAAGGGTGGTCCGCGGCACATCTTCACCTTCAAGCGGTTGATCGACGGCCAGGTGGTCGAGATCGAGACCGAGATCAGCCCGGCCGACTTCAAGCGGCTGTGGACGCAGCGCCGCGTGACGCTGCAGAAGATGCGCTACTCGTGGCAGGACGGAGCCTTCCACTGGGACGTGGACTTCTTCAAGGGCGACGACGGGCAGACCTATTTCGCGCAAGCCGAGGTCGAGATGCCCGAGGAGCACGACACACCGCCGCCCTTGCCCGAGTGCCTGGCGAGCCATCTTCTGGGCATGGCGCCGTTCGGCGACGAGCGCTTCACGTCCAAGCGGCTGGCCGACCGGGCGCATGCCGAACGCCTGTTGGCGCAGATCCGGCACAAGGGAGGCATCGAGTGAAGGTCGCGCGCATCGATACGCAGTCGGTGAAAGTGCCGTTCACCTTCGGCGCCAAGGGCGGCGAGTACCGCGGCTGGACCACCAACAACATCCTGCTGGTGCGGGTCGAGACCGACAGCGGCCTGGTCGGCTGGGGCGAGGCCTTCTGCTACGGCTGCACTGACGCCGTGCGCGGCGCGCTGCAGCACATGGTGGCGCCGCTGGCGCTCGGCCGCGACGCCGCCGACATCGCCGGCCTGTCCTACGACCTGCAGCAGAGGCTGCATCTCTTCGGTCGCTACGGCATCACGATCTTCGCGCTGTCGGGCCTCGACATCGCGCTGTGGGACATCGCGGCGAAGGCCGCCAACCTGCCGCTCTATCGGCTGCTGGGCGGCTCCGGCAACCCGAAACTGCCAGCCTATGCCAGCCTGCTGAAGTATCGCGATCCCGAGCGGGTGGCGGCGCGCGTCAAGCTCGCGGTCGGCGAAGGCTACCGTCACATCAAGCTGCACGAGACCGAGGAGGCGGAGGTGAAGGCGGCCCGCCTTGCGGCCGGCGACGACGTTGCGCTGATGGTCGACACCAACTGCCCGTGGACGCCCGAGCAGGCGCGGCACATGACCTTGAAGCTGCGTCGCTACGATCTGCACTGGCTGGAGGAGCCGATCTTCCCGCCCGAGGATTTTACCGCGATCGCCCGCCTGCGCGCCGGCACCGGCGTGGCAATGGCGGCCGGCGAGAACAACTGCACGTCCTTCCAGTTCCGCGACATGTTCGCCGCCGACGCGGTCGACTACGCGCAGCCGAGCGTCACCAAGGTGGGCGGCATCACGGAGTTCCTGAAGGTCGCGGCGCTGGCCGACGCGGCGGGCGTGACCGTGATGCCGCACTCGCCGTACTTCGGGCCGGGTTTCCTCGCGACCTTGCACCTGCTCGCCGCACGCGGCACGCCGGGCGGCATGATTGAGCGCTACCACCTGGAGCTCGAGGCGAGCCTCTACGGCGATCTCGTCAAGCCGGTCGCGGGCGGCTTCGTGGTGCCGGACGGGCCGGGCCTCGGGTGCGAGCCCGACCCCGCCGTGCTCAAGACGTACGCGGCCTGATCCGCGGCACCTGCACCAGAGACCAGGGATCGGGGAGCTCGCCCACCGGGCAGTCGATCAAGGTCGGCCCGCCGCGCGCCAAGCCGCGCGTGATCGCAGCGCCGAGCTCGTCCGGGGACTTGGCCCGCTCGGTCGCGATGCCGAAGCTCTCGCCCAGCTTCACGAAGTCGGGGTTCTTGAGCTCGCTGGCGATGGTGCGATTGTTGAACGACAGCTTCTGAATGCGTTTCACGTTGCCGTAGGCGCCGTCGCTGAACACGACCGCGACCACGCCGATGCCATGCTGAGCGGCGGTCGCCATCTCCATCGCGGTGAAGAGGAAGCCGCCGTCGCCGCTGATCGACACGACCGGCGTGTCGGGCTTCGCCACCTTGACGCCGAGCGAGGTGGCGTAGCCCCAGCCCAAGGTACCCTGGTAGCCGGGCGACAGGAACGTCCGCGGCTTGTAGGTCGGATAGGCGAGCCGCGCGACATAGCCCATCTGCGTCAGCTCATCGACCAGGATGCCGTCCGCCGGCAGCGCTTTGCGGATCGCCTCGAGGTAGGCGAGCTGCGGTGCAAGCTTCTCGCGCACGACCTTGTTGGCAGCCGCCTTGGTCTCGGTCACGTGTTCCGCCCATCCGTTGGGCTTGGTCCTATGCTTGCCGAGCTTGGCGGCCAGCATCTCGAGCGTCGCGGCGGCATCACCGACGATGCCGATCTCCGGCCGCCGCTGGCGGTCGAGCTCCTCGGAGTCGATGTCGATCCGGACGATCTTCAGCGCATCGTCGAGCCCCCAATTCTGCTGCTGCGGTTGCAGCCGCGTGCCGACCGCCAGCACGACGTCGGCCTCGCCCCACAGGCAATAGCCGGCCGGCATGGTGATCGAGAGCCGGTGACGGCCGTCCAGGACGCCCTGGCCCATGCGGCCGGTCAGCACCGGGGCTTCGAGCGTCTCGGCGATCATCCGCACGGGTTCGCCGGCATCTTGCGCGCCACCGCCGACCACGATCAGAGGCCGCTTCGCCGAACCCAAAAGCTTGGCGGCGCGCTCGACGGCATCCTCGTCGACGGGGCAGGGGTCGGGCTTGGCTGCGGTCGCGATCAGCTCGACCGGCGCCTTGCGCGCCCAGGTGTCCATGGCGCACTCGAGCGCGACGGGCCGGCGGCGGCCCGACAGCAGGCGGCGGAAGGCCTCGTTCACCAGGCCCGGGGCCTCGTTGGGGGCGTGGATGCGGTCGGCCCACTTGGTGAGGCCGCGCATGATGGCGAGCTGGTCGGGCAGCTCGTGCAAGAGGCCGACATTGCGACCAATCATGGCCTGTTGGATCTGGCCCGTGAGCGCCAGCACCGGTGCGTTGACGGCATAAGCGGTCGACAGCGCCGCCGTGGTGTTGAGGAAGCCGGGACCCGGCACGACCACGTAGGCCGACGGCTTGGCCGTTGCCATGGCGTAGCCCAGCGCCATGTACGCGCAGGCCTGCTCGTGCCGAGCATGTATCGGTCGGATGGCATTGGTTCGGTCGTACAGCGCGTCGAAGAACGCGTCGTTCTGCACGCCAGGCAGGCAGAAGATCGTGTCGATGCCGTTCACTTCGAGCATCGACACCACGGCTTGGGCGGTCGTCATCGATTGCATGGCGGGGAACGTATCTCCTTTTGTCTTCGTGGCCCAAGGGGAAAGGGACTTTCCCGCAGCGCAGCAACTTTGGTTTTCTCGATCATTTACCGCGCACGCGCTGAAGCCGATGTTGGAAGCGTGATGAACGCCCGCCTCGCTTCGACCTCCTGTCGCTGTCGCAGCTGAAGCCGCTCGCGCGTCTTAGCGCGCCTCTCGTCATTCCCGCGTTCCCGGAGCTGCCCATGTCTCGCTTACCCACCCGCCGCACTTTCCTGCACGCGGCGGCCATGACGGGCACGCTGCTGCCTGCCAGCGTCCTCGCACAGCGCGCCTTCGTGCACGGTCCATCCGCCGATCCTTTCGATCCGGCGATCTGCCGCGCTTCGTTCGGCGAGGCCGTCGTGCTGCCGCAGAAGCGCGCCCTCAAGCTCACCTGGAACGCCACCGCCATCTGCACCGTGGGGGTCGCCGCGGCGCAAGAGAAGGGGTACTTCGCCCGGCACAATCTCGACGTCGAGCTCGTGAATTTCGGCGGCTCGACCGATCAGTTGCTCGAGGCGATCGCCACGTCCAAGGCTGATGCCGGCATCGGTATGGCGCTGCGCTGGCTGAAACCGCTCGAGGGCGGCTTCGACGTCAAGATCGCCGCCGGCATCCACGGCGGCTGCATGCGCCTGTTCGCGACGCCACAAAGCGGCATCAAGAGCGTGGCGGACCTCAAGGGCAAGGCCGTCGGCGTCACCGATCTCGCCGCCCCCGACCGCAACTTCTTCTCCATCATGCTGCATCAGGCCGGCGTCGATCCCAACACGGAGATCGAATGGAAGGTGTTCCCCGGCGACGTGCTGCCGGTCGCCCTCAAGAAAGGCGAGGTGCAGGCCTTCGCGCTGGGCGATCCGCTCGGCTGGATCGCGCGCGACCGCGACGGCCTCGTCGAGGTCGCCAACAATCTCAGCGGCGGTTTCGCGCATCGCACCTGCTGCGTGCTGGGGATCCGCGGCACGCTGATCCGCCAGGAAAGGCCCGTCGCGACGGCGCTGACCCAGGCGCTGCTCGAGGCGCAGGAATGGGTGGCGGCCAATCCCGATGCCGCGGCGGAGGTCTTCGCGCCGCACGCCAAGGCGCCGGTCGAGCAGCTCGCCGCGATGCTCAAGAGCCATACCCATCACCACAACCCGCTGGGCGACGATCTGCGCCGGCAGGTCGCGCTCTACGCCGAGGAGCTGAAGCGCATCGCCGTCTTCAAATCAGGGACCGACGTCCAGAAGTATGCGGCGCGTGTCACCGCCGACGTGTTGGCGTAGGAGGCGCGCATGACTGTGTTGGCAGAGACCGCGCCCCGGGTGGCTGAGACTGGGGCGCATCGGTCCGGCGGTGACAGGCTGGCGAATTCCCTGCGCCTGCCTGTTGCCGCCGGACTTCTCTGGCTCGGCGTGGCGGGAGTGATCCTTGCCGTGCCCGATGCGCAGGAATTGGAGCGCACGTCGCTTCTCGGCGTGCTGGCGATCGTCGTCGGGGCCGCGCAGCTCGGTGTTGCGGCACTCTCCTGGGTCACGGCGCACGCTGCACGCCTGGCTCGCTTCGCGCCGTGGCTGATCGTGCTGGCACTGTTCGTCGGCGTCTGGGAGGCGCTGACCGCCAAGCTCGACGTCCTGCCGTTGCCGTTCTTTCCCTCGCCGCAAGCCTTTGTCGAAGTCTACACCGACGACTGGCGGCGGTTGGGCGACAGCCTTCTCCATTCCCTGTTGTTGCTGGCGCGAGGCTTCGCGGTCGGCGCTGCGGTGGGGTTCCTTGTCGGCGTGGCGCTCGGCTGGTCGCGGCGCGTGGGCTACTGGATCCATCCGGTTATGCGCTTGGTGGGGCCGCTGCCGGCGACGGCGTGGTTGCCGCTCGCCTTCTTCATCTTCCCAACCAGTGCCAGCGCCAGCACCTTCCTGATCGCGCTGGCGACCGCCTTTCCGCTCACTGTCCTGACGTGGTCGGGCGTGGCGAGCGTGCAGACTGCGTACTACGACGTGGCCCGCACGCTTGGCGCAAACGAGCGCTTTCTCATCCTCAAGGTCGCCATTCCGGCCGCCTTGCCGCACGTCTTCGTCGGCCTGTTCATGGGGCTGGGATCGTCCTTCGCGGTGCTGGTGGTGGCGGAGATGCTCGGCGTGAAGTCCGGGCTGGGCTGGTACCTGCAATGGGCGCAGGGCTGGGCGGCCTACGCCAACATGTACGGCGCGCTGCTGGTGATGGCGCTGATGTGCTCGGCGCTGATCACCCTTCTGTTCCGCGTCCGCGATCGGCTCCTGGCCTGGCAGAAGGGGCTGCTGCAATGGTAGCCCTCGCCCGACGCGTCGCCCTCGACGCCGACTTCGGCGCAGCCGTCGACCTGCGCGCCATCGACCACGGCTTCGACCTGCACGGCGCCTACCTGCCGGTGCTGGAGGATGTCTCCTTCGGTATTCCCGCCGGCCAGTTCGTCGCGCTGCTGGGGCCTTCAGGGTGCGGCAAGTCCACCTTGTTGCGCCTGGTGGCAGGCCTCGAACGCCCACGTCATGGCGACCTGCTGGTCGACGGCGAGGAGGTGAGGGGGCCCGACCCGTCGCGCGTCCTTATGTTCCAGGATCCAACGCTCTATCCGTGGCGCACGGTCTGGCGCAACGCGGCACTCGGGTTGGAAGCGCGCGGTCTGCTGAAAGAGCAGCGTCATCGAGTCGACCAGGCGCTGGCGCTGGTCGGTCTGAACAAGTTCGCCCAGGCCTTTCCCCATCAGCTTTCCGGCGGCATGGCGCAGCGTGCGTCGCTCGCCCGTGCGCTCGTCAACGATCCGCGGCTGCTGATCCTCGACGAACCGCTGGGCAAGCTCGACAGCCTGACGCGGCTTGCCATGCAGGGCGAGCTTACCCGGCTGTGGCAAGCGCGCGGGTTCACCGTCCTGATGGTGACTCACGACGTCGAGGAAGCCCTACTGCTGTCCAATCGGGTCATCGTTGTCAGCGACCGCCCGGCACGCGTGCGAGCCGATCTCGCGGTCGATCTGCCGTATCCCCGCCACCGCGATCATCCCGAGCTGCTGCGCCTGCGCCGAGAGGCGCTCGGCTTGCTCGGCCTCGGACAGGACTGGTGAAGAGGAAGAAGTCATGACCGGCCGTCGAACCTTTCTCGCCGCTGGCGGCGCCACCATCGCCTCGATACGAACGATCTTGCCGGCGCGCGCCCAGGCGCCGCAGGACGTCGTCCTCACCAACGTCTCCTACGATCCGACGCGCGAGCTCTATCGCGCGATAGACGACGCCTTCAGCAAGCGCTGGCAGGAGAGCACGGGCCAGAAGGTCACGATCCGCGCGTCGCACGGCGGGTCGGGCAAGCAGGCCCGTTCGGTGATCGATGGCCTGCAGGCCGACGTCGTTACCCTGGCGCTGGCCGCCGACATCGACGCCATCGCCCGGGAAGCCAAGCGCTTGCCGGCCGATTGGCAGTCCCGCCTGCCGAACAATTCGGCACCGTACACCTCGACCATCGTTTTCCTCGTGCGCAAGGGCAACCCCAAGGGCATCAAGGACTGGCCCGACCTCGCCCGCCAGGGCGTGGGGGTGGTGACGCCCAATCCCAAGACCTCGGGCGGCGCGCGCTGGAACTATCTCGCGGCGTGGGCCTTCGAGCTCGATCGCACCAAGGGCGACCAGGCGGCGGCACGGAAGTTCGTCGAGGCGATCTACCGCAACGTCTCGGTGCTCGATTCGGGGGCGCGCGGCGCGACGACGACGTTCGCGCAGCGCGCCGTAGGCGACGTGCTCATTGCCTGGGAGAACGAGGCCTTCCTGGTGCAGCAGGAGTTTGGCGCCGACAAGTTCGACATCGTGGTGCCGCCGTTCTCCATCCTGGCCGAGCCGCCGGTGGCGCTGGTCGATGCCGTCGTCGACAAGCGGGGCACGCGCAAGGTGGCCCAGGCGTACCTCGACTTCCTCTACTCGCCCATGGGACAGAAGATCATCGCGCAGAATTTCTATCGGCCGTTCAAGCCAGACGCCGCCGATCCTGCCGACCTGGCGCGCTTCCCCAAAATCCGGCTGACCACCATCGACCAAGCGTTCGGCGGCTGGACAAAGGCCCAGGCCGAGCACTTCGCGGACGGCGCCGCGTTCGACCAGATCTATAAGCCAGGCCGGCCGGTCACGCGATGAGTGCCGCGGCCGTAACAGGCTGGGTTCCTGCACTGCGCAAGCCGAGCGCGCTGCCGGGCTTCGGTATCACGCTCGGCTTCGCTCTCACATACCTTTCGCTGATCGTGCTGATCCCGCTGGCCGTGCTGGTGGCGCGCGCAGGCGAGCTTGGGCTCGAGGGCGTCTGGCAGGTGGCGACGCAACCGCGCGTGCTCGCTGCCTTGAAGGTGAGTTTCCTCACGGCGGCGGCGGCCTCCGTCATCAACGCCCTGTTCGGCGCCGTCGTGGCCTGGGTGCTGGTGCGCTACGAGTTTCCAGGGCGGCGCCTGCTCGATGCCGCCGTCGACCTGCCGTTCGCGCTGCCGACGGCCGTGGCGGGCATCGCACTTGCCGCCCTCTACGCCACCAACGGCTGGATCGGCGCGCCGTTCGCGCCGTGGGGCATCAAGATCGCCTTCACGCCGCTCGGCATCCTGATCGCCTTGATCTTCGTCGGCCTGCCGTTCGTCGTGCGTACCGTCCAGCCGGTGCTGCAGGACTTCGACCGCGAGGTCGAGGAAGCCTCGGCGACATTGGGCGCAACCCGGCTGCAGACCGTGTTGCGCGTCGTGCTGCCGGGGTTGACGCCCGCGATCCTGACGGGCGTTGCGCTCGCCTTCGCGCGGGCCGTCGGCGAGTACGGCTCGGTGATCTTCATTGCCGGCAACATCCCGTTCGAATCCGAGATCGCCCCGCTCCTGATCGTGACCAGGCTCGAAGAGTTCGACTATGCCGGGGCCGCAGCCCTCGCCGCGGTGATGCTCGCGATCTCGTTCCTGACGCTGCTCGCCATCAACGCGCTGCAGGCATTCAGTCGCCGGAGGTTCGGCGATGCATGAGACGGCACTGTCGGAGAGCCGCACTGTGCGCTGGGGCCTGATCGTGATCGCGCTCGGCTTCCTCGCTTTGTTCCTGGTGTTGCCGCTGATCGCGGTGTTCGCCGAAGCCCTACGGCGCGGCGTCGGAGTGTTCGTTGCGGCGTTCGCCGATGCCGACACTTGGGCCGCGATCGAGCTCACCCTGCTGGTCGCCGCCATCGCGGTGCCGCTCAATCTCGTGTTCGGGCTATGCGCGGCCTGGGCGGTCGCCAAATTCGCGTTTCCGGGCAGGAGCCTGCTGATCACGCTGATCGACCTGCCGTTTTCCATCTCACCCGTCGTGTCAGGACTGGTCTACGTGCTGCTGTTCGGCGCCAAAGGCCTGCTGGGACCGTGGCTCGAGGACTGGGACTTCAAGATCGTGTTCGCAGTGCCCGGCATCGTCCTGGCGACGATATTCGTCACTTTCCCCTTCATCGCGCGCGAGCTCATTCCGTTGATGCAGGAGCAGGGGACGGCGGACGAGGAAGCGGCGCTCACGCTCGGCGCCTCCGGGTTTCGCACTTTCCTCACCGTCACCCTGCCCAACGTGCGTTGGGCTCTGCTCTACGGGGTTCTGTTGTGCAACGCGCGCGCCATGGGCGAATTCGGCGCGGTGTCGGTCGTTTCCGGCCACATCCGCGGCCTCACCAACACCATGCCGCTGCAGGTGGAGATCCTTTACAATGAGTACAACTTCGTCGCTGCTTTCGCCGTCTCCTCCCTCCTGGCGGGACTCGCTTTCGTCACCCTGGGCGCCAAGTCATTCCTCGAATGGCGACACGGCGACGCCCTCGCCGCGATCCGGCGACACTGACGAAGCCGACAGGCCAGGCGCCGCCATCGCCATCACCGCCGAAGGCTTGAGCAAGTCCTTCGGCCAGACGGCCGCCGTCCACGAGCTCGACCTCGCGGTTCGACCGGGCGAGCTGCTGGCGTTGCTGGGACCATCAGGGTCGGGCAAGACGACGTTCCTGCGTCTCGTCGCCGGGCTGGAGGCCCCCACGGAGGGTCGCCTGCTGTTCGGCAACACGGACGCGACGCGGCTTGCCGTGCGGGATCGGCGCGTCGGGTTCGTGTTCCAGCACTACGCACTCTTCCGCCATTTGACGGTCGCGCAAAACATCGCGTACGGCCTCAACGTCCGCCCCGCCCGTTCGCGGCCGGCCAAGGCGGAGATCCGTCGCCGGGTCGCAGACCTGCTCGACCTCGTGCAACTGGTTGGCCTCGACGGGCGCTATCCGGCCCAGCTCTCCGGCGGCCAGCGCCAGCGCGTTGCCTTGGCCCGGGCGCTCGCGGTCGAACCGCGCGTGCTGTTGCTCGACGAGCCGTTCGGCGCACTCGATGCCAAGGTGCGGCGCGACCTGCGACGCTGGCTGCGCGACATCCACGACAGGACGGGCCACACGACGCTGTTCGTGACCCACGATCAGGAAGAGGCGCTGGAACTTGCCGATCGCGTCGCGATCTTCAACCGCGGCCGCATCGAGCAGGTCGGAACGCCCGACGAGGTGCTCGACCGGCCGGCAACGGCGTTCGTCGCGAGCTTCGTCGGCGAAGCCGTGCGTCTGCCTGTCGACGCGGCCGGCTATTGGGTGCGCATCGGCCCGCACGCGGTGCGTACGCCCGGCGAGAATGTATCCGGCCCCGCAGAGCTCTTCGTGCGGCGGGGCGACCTCGTGGTCAGCGACGACCGGCGACATTCCATTCCGGCCCGGGTGCTCGCCGTGCGCCGAACGGGTGGGACGCGCCGTGCCGAACTTGCGTTGGCCGACGACCTGCCGTCGGTCGAGGTCGACCTCCCGGCCGACAGTGTGGTGGGCAAGGGCGACGTTCTGTCCGTGATGCTGGCGACCGTGCGGCTGTTCTCGTCGCGCTCGGTCAGCTGAAGGTTGGGAGGCCGCTATGCCTGTGCCGTTCTCGGTCGCCGTCGAACTCCAGCGGCGTCTCGGGTTCGCCCCACCGAATCGTGTCTTGTCTGCGGTTCTCGGCGAGATCTTCTCGAGCCGGACCGCCGTCGCATCCTCGTTCGGCCCGGAGTCGGCGGTGTTGCTGCATCTCGTGGCCGAGATAGATGCAGCGACACCCGTGCTGTTCGTCGACACAGGGCGGCATTTCCGCGAAACCCTCGAGTATCGCGACCTCTTGATCAACCACCTGGGGCTGAGGGACGTGCGCAGCGTGGGACCCAGTGCCGAGGACGTAGCCCGGCTCGATGCGGACTTCAGCCGCGCCACGTGGGATCCGGACGGCTGCTGCGCGTTTCGCAAGATCGCGCCCCTGAAGCAGGCGCTTTCGGGGTTCGATGCCTGGGTCACGGGCCGCAAGCGCTTCCAGGCGAGGACGCGGCTCGATCTCCCCGTGTTCGAGCACGACGGCGACCACGTGAAGATCAATCCGCTGGCGAGTTGGACCCTGAACGACATCTCCGACTACGTCGCCGTCCATCGGCTGCCGCCCCATCCGCTGGCGATCCGAGGCTATCCCTCGATCGGCTGCGCACCCTGCACATCGACCGTGCGCGACGGTGAAAGCCGACGCGCCGGCCGCTGGCGCGGTAGCGAGAAGACCGAATGCGGCATCCATCGCTCCCCTTCGTATCAGCCCGAGAAGTCCAGTCCATGAGCCCGACAGCAGCCGCGCGCGAGGCCACAGAAACGCAAACGATCCCGCCGGCCTCCGCGCAGTCCAGTCTGTCGGCTCATCTGCAGCGTCTCGAGGACGAAGCGATCCACATTCTGCGCGAGGTCGTCGCCGATTTCCGCAAGCCGGTGATGCTGTACTCGGTGGGCAAGGACTCGAGCGTCATGCTGCACCTGGCGCGTAAGGCGTTCTTTCCCGCGCGACCGCCTTTTCCATTTCTGCACATAGCCTCCGGTTGGGATTTCCGGGCGGTCATCGAGCATCGCGATTGCGTGGCGGCCCGCTACGGCCTCGAATTGGTGGTCCGCGCCAACCACGAGGCGGCCGCCGCAGGCGTCAATCCCTTCGATACCGAGACGGGCGAGTATTCCCGCGTGATGCTGACCGAAACCCTGAAAGCTGCGCTCGACAGCCACGGGTTCGATGCTGCCCTCGGCGGCGGGCGGCGCGACGAGGAGAAAGCCCGCGCCAAGGAGCGCATCTTCTCCCATCGCAATGCCGGTCATGTCTGGGATCCGCGCAACCAGCGCCCTGAGCTCTGGCGCATCTTCAATACCCGGTTGGCGCCGGGCGACACGATGCGCGTGTTCCCGTTGTCGAACTGGACCGAGCTCGACGTCTGGACCTACATCCAGGCCGAGTCGATCCCGATCGTCCCGCTCTATCTCGCGGCGGATCGCTCCGTCGTGGTGCGCGGCGACAACCTCATCGCGGTCGAGGATCAGCGCATGCGCCTGTTGCCCGAGGACCGGGTGGAAACGCGGCGCGTGCGCTTCCGGACTCTCGGCTGCTGGCCTCTGACCGGCGCCATCGAATCGGCCGCGACCGACGTCGGCGACGTCATCGCCGAACTGCTCGACTCTCGATCCTCGGAACGACAGGGCCGGCTGGTCGACGCCGCCCTGCAGGCCTCCATGGAACGCAAGAAGCGGGAAGGATATTTCTGATGCCCGATACACTCGCGCCTCCAGCAAACGACCCCTTGCCGCTTGCCGGCCGAAGCGAGCTGAGGTTCATCACCTGCGGCTCGGTGGACGATGGCAAGTCGACCCTGATCGGTCGATTGATCAACGATGCGAGCGGACTGCCCGAGGACCAGGTCGCATCCTTGCGCGACGATTCGAGACGCTTCGGCACGACCGAGGACGAGCTCGACTTCGCGCTGTTGCTGGACGGACTGGAAGCGGAACGCGAGCAGGGCATCACCATCGACGTGGCCTACCGCTTCTTCACCACGCCGCGCCGCGCGTTCGTCGTAGCCGACACGCCTGGACACCAGCAGTACACGCGCAACATGGCGACCGGTGCCTCCAACGCCGAGCTCGCGGTGCTGTTGGTCGATGCACGCAAGGGTCTGGTGGAGCAGACGCGCCGCCATGCGGCGATCGTCTCCCTGCTCGGCATCCGCCACATCGTGCTGGCGGTGAACAAGATCGACCTCGTCGAATTCTCGGAATCGGTGTTCCGACAGATCGAGGCGGCGTTTGCGGCGTTTGCCGCGCCGCTCGACTTCCATTCGGTGGTGTCGATTCCCATGTCGGCCCGTCACGGCGACAACGTCACGAGCCGCAGCCGGCACATGCCCTGGTACGTTGGATCCTCATTGCTTGCGCATCTCGAGACGGTGGAAACGGACCTCGAGGCGCCGCGTGCACCGCTGCGGTTTCCGGTCCAGTGGATCAACCGGCCGGACGGCGAGTTCCGCGGCTTCGCCGGTACGGTAGCGTCCGGCCGGGTCGCGGTGGGCGATCGCATCGTCGTCGCGGGTTCCGGTCATGCCAGCGCCGTGGCACGGATTGTCACTTTCGACGGCGATCTGAACCAAGCCGCGGCCGGCCGTTCGGTCACCCTGACTTTGGCCGATGAAGTCGATATCGGGCGTGGCGATGTCCTCGCCGATCCTAAACGGCGTCCGACCGTGAGCCGGCGCTTCGCTGCCGATCTCGTGTGGATGGACGAAGCGCCGGCCACGTCAGGCAGGCGCTTCCTGCTCAAGATCGGCACTGCGACCGTTCCCGCCGCGATCACGCGCATCGCCGATATCCTCGAAGTCGAATCCCTGCGTCGCGCGGCGACCGACCGCCTGGAGTTGAACGCGCTTGGCCGGGTCGAGATCGAGGCGGCACAACCGGTAGCTTTCGACCCTTATGCCGATAACCGCCAGACCGGCGCATTTATCCTGATCGATCGCGCCTCACTGCGTACGGCGGCTGCTGGCATGGTGGTCGAAGGCCTCGACACGGCGCGTGACGTTCATCGCCACGCGGAAACGATGACGCCGGCGCTGCGCGCCGAGATGAAGGCGCAACGCTCCCTGGTCGTGTGGCTGACCGGGCTGCCCGGCTCGGGCAAGTCGACCATCGCCAACATTGTCGAGGGGAAGCTCGCGGCGCTGGGGCGCCAGACGATGCTGCTCGACGGCGACAACTTGCGGCAGGGCCTGAATGCCGATCTGGGCTTCGATGCCGGCGACCGGGCAGAAAACGTCCGGCGGGTAGGCGAGGTCGCCAAGCTGATGGCCGATGCCGGCCTGATCGTCATCGTGGCGCTGGTTTCTCCCTTCAAGGCCGATCGGGCGAAAGCGGCGGCGCTG